>CAZCZH010000040.1:0-15256 GCA_964502985.1 uncultured Gemmatimonadales bacterium | reverse complement strand
TGGTCGGGGTCGCCCATCCGAGGCCAGGGCGTGAGCACCTCGCGCAGGGTCGGCACGCGGATGCCGGCCCCGCGAAACGGGAACGTCCGCCCACCATCCGGAGAGAACCGGTAGCCGGCGTCCAGCTCGCGAAGCTCGGCGAGCGTCTTCTCGCGGACGGGTCCCTCGCCGTCCGTCGTTCGCTCGACCGTCTCGTCGTGGAACACGACGATCTCGCCGTCGGCCGAGCGGTGGACGTCGAGCTCGAAGCCGTGCACGGCCGCGTCCCGGGCCGCCTCGAACGAGGGCAGCGTATTCTCGGGGAACGTGCCGCTCGCTCCGCGATGCCCGAAGGCGCGCGGCAGGGCTCCGGCGAAGAAATCGGTCATGCGCGGAAGAAAGCCCGCGCGAGCGAGGCTGTCAAGCGAGACGCGCGAGGCGCTCCGGCAGCTCGCGCAGGTCGGCCACGCGGGGAACGCCGGCCGGCACGTCGTCCCCCGCCCCGCGCCGATCGAGCCACACCGCGTCCCAGCCCACCCCGCGGGCTGGCTCGATGTCGTGGTCGAGGCGGTCGCCGACCATGATCGGCGGGCCGGCGGACGCCGCCAGCGTGTCCTCCAGCGCGGTCGCCACGAAATCGAACACCGCGCGGTCGGGCTTTGCGGCTCCCACGGCGCTCGACACGGCGACCAACGCGAAGTACCCCCCGAGTCCCAGCGCGTCGAGCAGCGGCGGCAGGCGCGTGTCCCAGTTCGACAGGACCGCGAGCGGACGCCCGGCCGCGCGCAGGGCGCGGAGCGCGGGACGGACGTCGGTCCGGACGCGCCACGCGCCGGGCTCCGCGAAACGGGCGAAGGCCAGGTCGAAGAAGCGCTCGAAGTCGAACGTCTCGGGCCACGTGCCAGCGGACTCCAGCGCCCCGCGCGCCACGGCACGCCACCAGCCGCGCTCCGCGGCGCGCAGCGCGGGCCCCGGCTCGAGACCGAACGCCAGGGGCGGGGCCGCCGAGAACGCCCGGGCGAAGCCCCGCTCGATGGCCGCCACCTCGAAGGCCCCGCCCGCCGCGCGGGCCGTCTCGGCGTACAGAGCGGCGACCGAGCCGGCCACCTCGAGAAGCGTCCCGGCGGCGTCGAACACGACCGGCCGCGAGGTTCCGGTCACGCTCCGGCGCGCTCCCGGGCGACGCGATCGCGAAACCCCTGCGGGCTCAGCCCGAGGGTCCGGTTGACGAGGCAGTAGAAGCTCTCCAGCGCGATCGTCACCACGAGTTCCAGCGTCTCGACGACGGAGAACGTCTGGCGCACCTCGTGGAACAGCTCGTCGTCGACGGCGTCCAGCACCATCTGCTCGGCCAGCCGAAGGGCGAGCTTCTCGCGGTCGTCGAAGCGCGTCGACTCGGGGTAGAAGTCGAGCTCGTGCAGCTTGGCCTCCGCCACGCCGGAGGAGAGCAGCACGCTCTCCAGCAGGTCGATCGAGTACTCGCAACTCATCAGCCGCGCCACCTTGAGCTCGACGATCTGCCTGAGCACGGGATCGGATTCGGTCGGCTCGTCGATCGCCTCGGAGACCTTCTGGATGAGCTCGACGTAGAGCGGCTTGTGGGCCAGGACGAGGAGGTTCTCGGTGACCTCTCCCATGCGCCGTTGCATGTCGTCGAAGCCGGCGCGGACGCGCGAATCCTCGATCGTGTCGGGGTCGACGAAGGGCAAACGGGCCATATGATCCTCCTCGCGAGGTAGGGGGAGCGTGTTGGTACGGGATTCAGGTGGCGAGGGTTCCCCGCGCGGCCACCAGGCGAGACACGATCGTGCGATCATCGAGCCGGTCCAGGTCGAGCGCCAGGCCCTCCGGAGCGCCGTCCAGGAGCCAGGCCGTCACCAGGAGCCCGGGCACCAGCTCGGCCGGCTCCAGCACTGGCTCGGCGCGGAGCGCCGCCACGCGCGCCGCGTAGCACGCGTCCTCGACCGCCGTCGCCCAGCCGGGGTCGCCCCACGCCAGCGCGCGCCGAGAGAGGACCCGGCCGCGAACGAACGGAAGCAGCACGGCGCGACCCGCACGATGATGCGGCAGGACGCCGAGCCAGGTGCCCTCGACCCACGGCCGCTCGAGGGCGGCGCGATCGGCCTCGAGTTCGGCCAGCCCGCCCCGCCGGCGCTGGCGGCGGCCGGCGCGCTCGTACTCGGCGGCCGCGCTCGCCCGATCGCGCCGCTCGACGAGGCGCCGGGCGAGCGCGGTCCCGGCGGCCGGGTCGGAGAGCAGCGCCTCGGCGCGCTCGACCTGGCGTCGGTAGGCGTCCAGGCGCGCCGCGCGAATGCACGGCGCCGAGCACAGATCCAGGCCGTACGCCAGGCACGGCGAGCCGTTCGCGTCGGGCACGATCTTCCCGGCGCACGAGCGCAGCCGGAAGATGCGCTCCGCCGCGCGCGCGATCCGCTCCGGCAGGGCCCGACCGCGGTACGGGCCGAAGTATCGCGCGCGCGGCCTGCGCGCCGCGCGCACCACGCGCAGGCGCGGGAACGGGTCGCTCCAGTCGATCTCCAGATACCACCCGCGGGCCCGGTTCTTGAGCGCCCGGTTGTAGCGTGGCCGCCCGGCGACGATGCGCTCGGCCTCCTCGAGCCGGGCCTCCAGGTCGCTGCCCGTCCGCTGCGCGCGAACGGCTCGCGCCAGAGCGAGCATCTCCGCCAGCCGCGGGTTGGATGGTCCGCCGCCGTAGAAGTAGCCCCGCACGCGGCGCTTCAGGTTGATGCTCTTGCCGACGTACAGGACGGTGCCGCCGGCGGCCTCGAACTGGTACACGCCGGGCGCGGCGGGCAGGTCGGCGGGGACCCACTCGGGGACCGGCGAGCGCCGCGCGCGGCCCTCCCTCTCAGCCCGCACGGCGCGCTGCGACAGCGACTTGCCCGTCCTCCGGGCAGACGCTATGCTGCCCACGCGCCCGGTGGCCCGAACCCACGCAACGCCCATGGACGAATCCGACAGTCGCCCGTCTCTCGAATAGCGTCCGGCCGCGGGACCCTCCTTCGTCCCGTGCTCCGGCGAAGGAGACCCCATGGCCGATGAACCGACGTCCAGCGCCCTGTTCGAGCCCGCCAGCTTGTCGGCCGACCAGCTGCGCGAGATCTGGCCGACACTCTCCCCGGAGGAGCGCGCCGAGGGCTTCCAGCTCCTGGACCGTCCCGAGGCCGAGGACTTCTTCCTCCACCTGAGCGCTCACGACGAGGCCGACCTGCTGCTCGCCCTGCCTTCCGGCGGGCGGCGGCTCTGGCTGCGTCTGCTGGCCCCCGACGACGCAGCGGACGTCGTGCAGGAGACGTCCCCCGAGCGGCGCCCCGAGCTGCTCGACCTGCTCGACGGACCGACGCGCCGCGAGGTGCTCGCCCTGGCGGCCTACGCCGAGGACGAGGCGGGCGGTCTGATGAGCCCGCGCTTCGCCCGGCTCAGGCCCGACATGACGGTCGACGTCGCGCTGGCGTATCTCCGGCGCCAGGTCGATCACCTCGAGACGATCTATTACACGTACGTGCTCGACCACGAGCAGCGACTCCTCGGCGTGGTCGCGTTCCGCGAGCTGTTCGCCGCCCCCGGCGACCGGCTGGTCCGGGAGATCATGCGCACGGACGTGGTGACCGTCTCCGACGACATGGACCAGGAGGCGGTGGCCCAGGTCATGGCGCACCACGACCTGCTGGCCGTGCCCGTCGTCGACGCCGAGGGCCGGATCCAGGGCATCGTGACCGTCGACGACATCGTCGACGTGGTCCAGGAGGAGGCCACCGAGGACATCCAGAAGCTGGGCGGCATGGAAGCCCTCGACTTCCCGTACTTCGACACCGGTCTGTTCGGCATGGTCAAGAAGCGCGCCGGCTGGCTGGCGGCGCTGTTCCTCGGCGAGATGCTGACGGCCAGCGCGATGAGCCATTACGAGGCCGAGATCGCCAGCGCGGTCGTCCTGGCGCTGTTCATCCCGCTGATCATCTCGAGCGGCGGCAACTCGGGCTCGCAGGCCACCACGCTGATCATCCGCGCCATGGCGCTGGGCGAGGTCCGGCTGCGCGACTGGTGGCGCGTGGCGCGCCGCGAGCTGTTGTCGGGCCTGGCTCTGGGGGCGATCCTGGCGGCGATCGGGCTGGTGCGCGTCATGGCCTGGCAGGCGGTGTTCGGCGACTACGGCGCGCACGCCGCGCGGCTCGCCCTGACCGTCGGCTGCTCGCTGGTGGGAGTCGTCACGCTGGGCACACTGATCGGCTCCATGCTGCCGTTCCTGCTGCGTCGCCTGGGCGCCGACCCGGCCAGCGCCTCGGCCCCGTTCGTGGCGACCCTGGTCGACGTGTCGGGGCTCGTGATCTACTTCAGCGCGGCCAAGGTGTTCCTCACCGGATCGCTGCTGTAGCCGGCTCACCGCGCGGCCTCCTCGAGACGCGCCAAGCGCTCGGCGGTGACCGACGAGGGGCGCGGATCGTCCTCGATCCTCCCCGTCACGACGAACGGCCCGCGGTCGTGGAGCCTGTCGCCGAAGCGCTGGTAGACGCGCGGGAACAGCACCACGTCGTACAGGTCGGTCTCGTCCTCCAGCGTGAGGAACATCATCGGCTCGGCGTGCTTGGTGCGGACGCGCTTGGTCGTCGTCAGGAACCCGACCAGCGTCACGCGGCGCCCGGCGTGGCGCGCAAGGTCGGCGGCGGCGATGGCCGGCGCGTCGCCGTCCCGGCGCCGGCGCACGTCGCGCACCGCGTCGCGCCAGAACTCGATCGGGTGGTGATGCGCGGCGAACCCCAGGATGTCCCACTCGCGCCGGCGGCGCTCGTCCGGCGGGTAGTCGGCGAGGGCCGGGACGGGCGGCGAGCCGGCGGCCAGCTCGCGCCACGCGCCGCGCGGGAACAGGGTGTCGGCGCCGGCCACGGCGGGCGCCGCGGTGCCCTCGCGCACCGCGCCCCAGCCGCGCAGCGTCGTCTCGACCTTCCACTTGGCCTGCGGCCGCGTCAGATCGAACGCGTCGAAGCAGCCGGCGTCGATCAGGCGCTGCGCCTCGGGGACGCCGAGCGGGAGGCGGGCGCAGAACTCGGCCAGCGACAGGAACGCGCCGCCCCCTTCGCGCTCGGCCAGGATCCGCTCGACCGTCGCCGTCTGGACGTCGGCCACCTGGCCCAGCCCGGCGCGGATCGCGCGCGGCCCCTCGGCGCGCCACGTGGCATCGCTCCGGTTGACGTCGGGCAGGCGGATCTCGAGCCCCATCCGCCGCGCCTCCTCGACGTAGGCGAACGCCGGGTAGAATCCGCCGCCGTTGGCCAGCACGCTGGCCATGAACCGCGCCGGCTCGTGCGTCTTGAGCCACGCCGAGCGGAACGATACCTGGGCGTACGACGCCGAATGCGCCTTGCAGAACGAGTAGCCGGCGAACGAGCGGATCTGGCGCCAGATCTCGCGCGCCACCGGCTCGCTCACGCCGTTCGCCCGGGCGCCCGCCAGGAACCGCCGCTCGTAGCGCTCGAGGTCGACGTAGTCGCCCTTCTTGGCCATCGAGCGGCGCATGCCGTCGGCCTCGCCGAGGGTCATCCCGGCCAGCCGGTGGACGACCTTGATGACGTCCTCCTGATAGATCATCACGCCGTACGAGTCCGACAACAGCTCCCTCATGACGGGATGCGCGTAGGTCACCTCCTCCTCCCCGTGGAACCGGCGCACGAAGGCGTCCATCATCCCGCTGTCGGCGATCCCCGGGCGGATGATCGACGACGCCGCGGTCAGCATCTCGAACGTGTCGCACGACAGCTTCCGGAGGAGCGCGCGCATCGACGGAGACTCGATGTAGAAGCAGCCCATCGTGCGCCCCTCGCGCATGACGCGCCGCGTGTCGGGGTCGGTGAACGGGTTGACGTGGTGGACGGTCGACAGGGCGCCCCGGCCGGGCTCGGTGGAATCGGGCGCGGCCTCGTCCCACGCCCAGCGGAGCTCGCGCCCCTCCTCCTCGCGCAGCTCGTCGCACACGTCGGCGATCGCCGACAGGCCGCGGTTTCCCAGCAGGTCGATCTTGACGAGCCCCATGTCTTCGACCGGATGCATGTCGAACTGCGCCACGACGACGCCCTTGGCCGCCGGCTGGCGCGGCATCCAGCGATCGATCGGCTCGGGCGCGATGACGATCCCGCCGGGATGCACGGCCGGGTGGCGCGGCACGAGGTCGATCGTCAGGGCGCGCTCCAGCACCTCGTCCCACGGTGGTCGGTCGAACGGCAGGCCGCGGCACTCGGGCAAGGTGTCGAGCAGCGCCGGCAGCATGGCCACGCTGGAGAAGTGCGGGATGCGCTTCGTGACGCGCGAGATCTCGCGGTCGGGGAGCCCCAGGGCGCGCGCCGTCTCGCGCAGGGCCCCGCGCGCTCCGAGCCGGCAGAAGGTGGCGATCATCGCCACGTGGTCGGCGCCGAAGCGGTCGTAGACGTACTCGATCACGCGATCCCGCCGGCGCCAGCAGAAATCGAGGTCGAAGTCCGGCGCGTCGGCCCGCTCGCGATTCAGGAAGCGCTCGAAGAACAGGTCGTGGGCCAGCGGGTCGACGTGCGTGATCCCGAGGCAGAACGACACCAGGCTGTTGGCCGCCGAGCCGCGGCCGACGGACGGGATGTGGCGCGCGCGGGCCCACTCGACGATGTCGCGGATGACGAGGAAGTAGTCGGCGAAGCCCTTCTCCTCGATCACCGCGAGCTCCTCCTGGAGCCGGCGGATGGCCTCCGTCGGAAGCGGCCGGTAGCGCCGGGCGAGGCCCTCGAACGCGTGGCGCCACAGGACGGCGAACGCGCTCTCGCCGCCCTCCGTCGGATAGCGCGGGAAGCGGAACCGGCGCCACTCGAAGGCGAAGCGGCAGCCGGCCGCGAGCCGCGCCGCGTTCTCCAGCGCCTGGGGGCAGTCGGCGAACGCCGGCGCCAGCCGCTCGACGGGCTGGAACCACGCCGTCTCGGGCGCCAGGTCGTGCGGCTCGAGGGCCTCGAGCGTCGTGCCGAGGCCGATCGCGCGCAGGAGCCGGTGCGCCTCGCGGTCCGCCGGCCGGCCGTAGCGCGCGCCGGTCGTCGCCACGGGCGGGACGCCGAGGCGCGCCGCCCACTCCAGTGTCTCGCGGCGCCGAGCGCGCTCGGCGCGGGCCAGGGGCTCGTCGCCGGCCGGCGCGGGCCGCACCTCGGCCCACGTCCCGGCGCGCCGGCCGGCGTGGACGGCGGCCTCCAGCAGCCGGTGGTCGCGAGTCACGACGGCCAGCCGCTCCGAGCGGCGCGCGACCTCGCGCTTGAGCGAGAAGCCGCCCTCCAGGTGGCGCCGCGAGACAAGCGCGCACAGCTCGGCGTACCCCTCGCGATCGAGGGCCAGGAACACGGCCCGGAGCGCGCGCCCGGGATCGGTCAGCTCGGCGCCCACGATCGGCACGACGCCGGCCGCCTCGCACGCCCGGGCGAACGGCACGACGCCGTACAGCCCGTCGGTATCGGTCAGCGCCACGGCGTCCATCCCGCGCGCCACGGCGGCGGCGGCGATCGCCTCCGGTGGCCACGCGCCCTCGAGGAGCGACCAGTGGCTGTGGACGTGGAGGTGGACGAAGGGTCGCGCCATGGGGGGCTCACCATTAACCGAAAATAAGCCGAAAATCAAGCCGGGGGTCCGACGGTCCTTGACGAGTGGACGGCGCATGCTATAATACGAACGTATGAATCATCCCACGACGCGACCTCCCGACACCGCCGCGGCGCTCGTCGAGGCCGCCTTCGCGCTGTTCGCCGATCGCGGCTACGACGGGACCTCGATCCGGGCCATCACCGAGCGCGCCGGGACCAACCTGGGCGCCGTCACCTATCACTTCGGCTCCAAGGAGGCGCTCTACCACCGCGTCATCGAGACCGCGCTGGTACCGCTGCGCGCGCGTGTCCTCGAGGCCGCCGATGGCCGCGGGCCGGCTCTCGATCGGATCGAGGCCATCGTCGGCGCGGCGTTCGAGCATTACGCCGAGAACCCGGCCCTGCCGCGGCTCATGCTCCAGCAGGTCGCCTCGGGGCGCCCCGCTCCCCCACCCGCGCGGATCTGGATCCGCACCGTGCTCGAGCTCCTGTCCGACCTCGTGGCCAAGGGTCAGGCCGAAGGCACGATCCGCGACGGTGACCCGCGGCTGCTGGCGGTCAGCGCCGTCGGCCAGACCTTGTTCCTGCACCTGATCCGCGGCCCGCTGCGCGATGCCGTGGGCCTCGATGTCCTCGATCCCGCGACGCGGGCCCGACTCAAGACCAACGTGCTGGGCTTCGTCCGCGCCGCGCTCGGCGTCGCAGAGGCCGCGTGAGGGCGCCCGGGGCCCTCGCCGCGCTCGCCGTGGCGCTCGCCGTCGGACCGGCCCGGGCCCAGTTCGCGGCGGATTCGGCGGCCGGCCTGACCTTGACCGAGGCCGTCGACCGGGCGCTCGCCACGCACCCCGCGGTCGGCGCGGCGCGGGCCGGGCTGGACGCCGCCCGGGCGACGCGCGGCGAGGAGCGCGCCGCCTGGTTCCCAGCGATCTCGCTCGACGCCTCGACGACGCGCTTCGACGAGCCGATGCCCGTGTTCCCGATCCATGGCTTCGACATGGCGACCCTGCCGCCGTTCGACCGCACGCTTCTCGAGGCGGCGATCAGCGGGCGATTCACGCTGTTCGACGGAGGGCGCCGGGGGAGCCGCGTGGCGCGCTCCGGGGCGCTCGTCGACGCGGCCCGAGCCGGGCTCGACGCGGCCCGCATGGACCTCATCGAGCGCACCGTCGACGCGTTCCTCGACGTCCTCACGCGACGCGAGGTCGTGGCCGCCCACGACGCCCGGCTGGCGGCGCTCGACGCGGAGCGGGAGCGGGCGGCGCGCTTCGTCGACGTCGAGCGCGCCGCGCGGATCGAGCTGCTGCGCGCCGAGGCGGCGCGCGCCGCCGCCCGCGCCGACCGGGCCTCGGCGGAGGCCGCGCTGTCGGTCGCCGAGGGCGACCTGGCGCGCCTGACGGGGCTTCCGGAGCGGCCCCGACTCGCCGCGCGCCTCGTGGCGCCGGCCGTCGAGGTCGCCCCGGCGCCGGAGTTGGCGGATGCCGGCGGCGAGGGCGTGCCGCCCGACGTCGTCCGCGCCCGGGCCGAGGCCCGCGCAGCCGACGCCGCCCGTCGCGAGGCCCGGGCCGCGTGGCTGCCCGACCTTCAGCTCTCCGGCGCATACGTCGAGCGCGACGCGCCCGACGTCGACGCCGAGGGCGAATGGCAGGCCGCCGTGTCCCTCTCCTATCCCCTGTTCACCGGCGGGGCGCGGTCCGGGGCCGTCGATCGCGCCCGCGCCGAGAGCGAGCGCGCCCGGCTGGCGGCCGACGCCACCGAGCTCGAGTCGCGGGGCGCCGTCGACCGGGCCCGGGCGGCCGTGCGCGAGGCCGTGGCCCGCGTCGCCGCGCTGGACGCCGCCGAGCGCCAGTACGAGGAGGTGGCCCGCATCGAGAAGCTGTCGCTCGACGTGGGGGCCGGCGTCCAGCCGGACTACCTGGACGCCGAGGCCGACCTGCTGTCCGCCCGGACGTCGGCCATCGAGGCGCGCCACGCGGTCCTCGAAGCGCGGGTCGCGCTGGCCCGGGCCCGCGGGGCGCTGACGCCCGAATGGCTGGCGCGGATCGTGGAGTCGAAGCGGTGACGCGTCGGACGGTCCTCGTGGCGGGGCTCGTCGCGACGGTCCTGGTCGTGGCCTTCGTCGCGTGGCGTCTCGCGTCCGGCGGCGGCGAGCGGGCGATCCGGGCCAGCGGGACGGTGGAAGCCACCGAGGCCGACCTCGGGTTCGCCCTCGCCGGCCGCATCGACTCGATCGCCGTCCACGAGGGCGACTCGGTGACGGCCGGGGAGCGGCTCGCGGCGCTGGACCTGGCCGAGCCCCGCGCCGGGCGCGCCCGGGCCGGCGCCCAGGCCGAGCAGGCCGAGGCGCGCCTCACCGAGCTGGAGCGCGGCCGCCGAGCGCCTCGAGACGGCGCGCAAGGACTTCGACCGGGCGCGCGTGCTCCACGACAACGGAGCCCTCAGCGGGCAGGACTTCGATCGCGCTCGCGCGGAGCTGGCCTCGGCGCAGGCCGAGCGCGACCGCGCCGCCGAGCAGCTCGAGCTGCTGCGGCAGGGCCCCCGCGAGGAGCAGATCGCCGCTCAGCGCGCCGTCCTGGGCCAGGCGAAAGCCGGCATCGCCCAGGCCGAAGCGAACCTGACCGACGGCGTCGTGCGCGCGCCATTCCCGGGCGTCGTCACCGTGCGGCATCGCGAGCCCGGCGAGACCGTTCCCGCCGGCGCCCCGATCGTGACCGTCATGAACCCGGCCGACCGGTGGGTCCGGATCTACGTCCGCGAGGACGAGATCGGCGCCGTGCGCCTGGGCCAGCCGGCGACGATCACGACCGACGCCTATCCCGACCGCCGCTTCGGCGGCCGGGTCTCGTTCATCGCCCGCCAGGCCGAGTTCACGCCGAGCAACGTGCAGACGAAGGAGGAGCGCGTGAAGCTCGTGTACGAGGTCAAGGTCCAGGTGACCGACGACCCACGCTATGCGCTCAAGGTCGGCACGCCGGCCGACGTGCGGCTCGACGTGGAGCCACGATGAATCCGGACGTCGAGGACGGCACGACCCGCTCGGGACCCGACGGGCCCGCCGTGCGGGTGGAGTCCCTCGCGCGGCGCTTCGGCGCGACGCGCGCGGTCGACGACGTGTCCATCGACGTCGCGCGCGGCGAGATGTTCGGCCTGGTCGGTCCCGACGGCGCCGGCAAGACGACGACCCTGCGCATGCTGGCGGGCGTTCTGCCGCCGAGCTCGGGCGACGCCGCCCTGGCCGGCGCCAGCGTGGCCCGCGACCCCGAGGGGGTCAAGCGCAGGATCGCCTACATGCCGCAGCGCTTCGGCCTGTATTCGGACCTCACCGTGCGCGAGAACCTGGAGTTCTACGCCGACCTGCACGGCGTGCCGGAGGACGTCCGGGCCGCGCGCCTCGACCGGCTATACCGGTTCAGCGCGCTGCGGCCGTTCGAGGACCGTCTGGCGGGCCGGCTGTCGGGCGGGATGCGGCAGAAGCTCGCCCTGTCGTGCGCCCTGATCCACGAGCCCGAGATCCTGCTCCTCGACGAGCCGACGTTCGGCGTCGACCCGATCTCGCGCCGCGACCTGTGGCTGATCCTGCACGAGATGGTCGCTCAGGGGGTGACCGTCCTCCTGTCGACGTCGTATCTCGACGAGGCCGAGCGCTGCGATCGCGTGGCGCTCCTCGACCGCGGCCGGGTGATCGCCCTCGACGCGCCGCGGGAACTCCAGCGCGCGTTCGGGGCCCGGCTCCTCGTCGTCCAGGCCGACGACCCTCGCGGCGCGGCCGATGCCCTGCGGGGCGCGGCCGGGATCGACCGGGTGACGCTGTTCGGCGACACGGTCCACGTCACCCTGCCGGCCGGCGACGCGGCCGACTCCCCGCGGGGCGCGGAGCGCGTCCGCCAGGCGCTGGCCGGGCGCGGGCTCGGCGTCCGCGCGATCGACCCCGCGATGCCGTCGCTCGAGGACGTGTTCATCGACCTCGTCGCGCGGACCGGCCGCGAGGCGGCTTGATCGCTCGCGAATCGCCGCGCCACGGCGCGTCGGCTCCGGATCCGGCCATCGAGGTCCGCGACCTGACGCGGCGGTTCGGCGAGTTCACCGCCGTCGACCGTGTCACGTTCGACGTCCAGCGCGGCGAGATCTTCGGCTTCCTCGGCCCCAACGGGGCCGGCAAGACGACCACCATCCGCATGCTGACCGGCCTCCTCCCCCCGACGTCGGGCACGGCCAGCGTGGCGGGCCACGACGTGGGCCTGGAGGGACGCGCCGTGCGGCGCTCGATCGGCTACATGTCGCAGCTCTTCTCGCTTTACGCCGACTTGACGGTCGGGGAGAACATCGAGCTGTTCGGCGGACTCTACGACCTGCCGCGCGAGCGGCTCGTCGAGCGCCGGGCATGGGCCCTCCGGATGGCCGGCCTGGGCGGCCAGGCGGAGCGCATGACGGGCGAGCTGCCGCTGGGCCACAAGCAGCGCCTCGCCCTGGGATGCGCGATCCTCCACGAGCCACCCGTCCTGTTCCTCGACGAGCCGACCTCGGGCGTCGACCCCACCGCCCGGCGCGCGTTCTGGGACCTGATCCACGAGCTGGCAGGGGGCGGGACGACGGTCCTCGTCAGCACCCACTACATGGAGGAGGCCGAGTACTGCAATAGGCTGGCGCTGATGAACCGCGGGCGCCTGATCGCGCTCGACGCGCCGGCCCGGCTCAAGGCCGGGCTCGATCAGCCGATCCTGTCGGTTCGCGCCGACGACCCGAGCCGGGCCGCAGCCGCCCTCGACGAGCTGCCGGGCGTCCACGAACCCGCGCTGTTCGGCCGGCAGGTCCACGTCCTGGCCGACGACGCCGAGCGCGCCGTGCGAGACATCCCGCGGTCGCTCGCCGAGCGCGGCGTCGAAGTCCGCTCCGTGGAGCTCGTCCAGCCGAGCCTCGAGGACGTGTTCATCGCGCTCGTCCGCCGCGAGGGCGGGGCGGCCGAGGGATGAACGCGCGCCGCGTCTGGGCCATGGCGCGCAAGGAGCTGATCCAGCTCCGGCGCGACCCGCGCAGCCTGATCCTGGCGTTCGTCCTGCCGCCCGGGCTGATCCTGTTCTTCGGCTACGCGATCCGGTTCGACGTCGACGACATCCGGATGGCGGTGTGGGACGCCGACCGCACGCAGACCACGGCGCGCCTGGTCGAGGCGTTCACCGCCAGCGGCCGGTTCACGGTCGTCGAGCGGCTCGACGACTACGACGCAGTGGACGGCGTCCTGACCCGCGGCGACGCGCTCGTCGTGCTGGCCGTTCCACCCGACTTCACCGCCGACCTGGCGGCCGGCCGGGCGGCGCCCCTCCAGCTGTTGCTCGACGGCAGTGACGCGAATACGGCGACGATCGCCCTGGGCTACGCGCGCGAGGTGGTGGCGGCGTTCTCCGCGCGCGCCGTCCTGCGGGGAAGGAGCCTCCGCCCGCCCGTGACGACCGCCAACCGCGTGTGGTACAACGAGTCGCTCGAGAGCCGCGACATGGTCGTGCCGGGCCTGGTTGCGGTCATCAGCTCGATCATCGCCGCGCTCCTGACGTCCCTGACGATCGCCCGCGAGTGGGAGCGCGGGACGATGGAGCAGCTCGTGTCGACGCCCGTCACCCGATCCGAGATCGTCGTCGGCAAGATCCTCCCATATCTCGTCATCGGCATGTTCGACGTGGCCCTGACGGTGGTCTTCGGCGTGGCGCTGTTCCACGTCCCGTTCCGCGGCAGCGCGGCGCTCCTGCTCGCGCTCACCTTCGTGTTCCTGATCGGCGCGCTGGCGTTCGGCACGTTCATCTCGGCGGCCGTCAAGACCCAGGTCCTGGCTACGCAGATCGCCATGATCGCGACCTACCTTCCGGCGCTGCTGCTGTCCGGGTTCATCTTCGCCATCGCCAACATGCCGCTCCCCCTGCGGCTTTTGACGTACCTGTTCCCGGCGCGCTACTACGTCGCGGTCACCAAGGGGATCTTCCTCAAGGGCGTCGGGCTGGAGGTCCTGTGGGAGCAGGGGCTGGCCCTCGCCGCGTTCGCACTCGTCGCGGTGGCCCTCACCGTCCACGCGTTCCACAAGCGGATCGAGGCATGACGCTCCCTGACGCCGGCCACGTGCTCGAGATGGTCCGCAAGGAGCGGCGTCAGCTCCTGCGCGACCCGCGCACGCGGCTGATCATGTTCGTCGCGCCCGTCGTCCAGCTCGTCGTCTTCGGCTACGCCGTCAACACGGACATCCGGAACATCGCGACGGTGGCCCTCGACCACGACCGCACGCTCGAGTCGCGTCGCCTGCTGTCGGCAGTCGAATCCTCGGGCCGGTTCCGGATCGTCGAGCACGCCACGCGGCCCGCGGACATCGTCGAAGCGCTGGATCGCGGCGACGCCGTCGTCGGGATCGAAATCCCTCCCGATTTCGCCGCCGACCTCGCCGCTGGTCGCGGTCCGGCCGTCCAGGTGCTGGTGGACGGCACGGACTCGAATACCGGCACCGTGGCGCGCGGGTACGCGCTCAGAATCGTCCAGCGCTTCGGCGTCGAGCACGCCCCTCCGGGGGCGCTGCCGGACGCCGCCGGGGTCGACCTCCGCGCCCGGGCCTGGTTCAACCCCGATCTGGCGAGCCGGGACTACAACGTGCCGGCCGTCATCGGCGTCGTCCTGATGCTCATGTGCCTGCTCCTGACGTCGCTCGCCGTGGCCCGCGAGCGCGAGATGGGGACCCTCGAGCAGCTCATGGTGACGCCGCTCGAGCCGAGCGAGCTGATTCTCGGCAAGACCCTCCCCGTGGCGCTCGTCGGGATCGTCGACCTGGCGCTCGTGTCGACGGTCGCCGTGGCGTGGTTCGGCGTCCCGTTCCGCGGCACGGTCGTGTCGCTCGTCGTCGCGGCGGTGGTCTACATCCTGGCCGGCCTGGCCTTCGGGCTCCTGATCTCGACGATCTCGCGCACCCAGCAGGAGGCGTTCCTGTCGATGTTCCTGTTCTTCCTGCCGGCCATCATCCTGTCGGGGTTCCTGTATCCGACGTATACCATGCCGGCCTTCTTCCGCTGGCTGTCCTTGCTCGACCCGGTGCGCTACTTCCTGACCATCGTGCGCGGGATCTTTCTCAAGGGCGAAGGAATCGCGGACCTCTGGCCGCAGTATCTGGTGCTCGTCGCGATGGCCGCCGCGGCAATGCGCTTCGCCGTCGGTCGTTTCCGGCGGAGTCTCGGCTGAGGACGTCACTTGCGCCGACGGCCCGAGTCTTGCCATCCTGACTCGTCGGAATGCTCCTCTTCGTCACCCTCGTGGTCGGCGCGCTCGCGGTATGGATCGCGTGGACGTTCAACCGGCTGGTCGGTCTGCGGAACCGCCTGCGCGGCGCGTGGGGCGACGTGGACGCGCTGCTCAAGCGGCGCGCCGACCTGATCCCGAACCTCGTCACGGCGGTCAAGGCGTACGCCAGCCACGAGGAGCGCACGTTCGAGGAGAGCTTCGGTGGGCAGGGGAGCGGTGGTGCGGAACGCCCACCACATCACCGATGTGACCATCGGCGGCGGGGCCCGGATCATCGGCGCCGCGTGTCTCTGCAACGGCACCATCCTCAGCGAGGAGGACGCGCCAACCTTCGTGGGAAGCGGCGTGACGGCGCGCGACTTCATCATAGGCGAAGGCTCCATCGTAAGTGACGGGGCAGTACTCGAGCACTGCTT
>CAZCZH010000039.1:0-15351 GCA_964502985.1 uncultured Gemmatimonadales bacterium | reverse complement strand
ATTCCAGTACCGGCACGCGGGCCCAAGGTTCCGGCGCGGGCACCGTCATCGAAGTTAGGGATGGCGGGTCGAGACGCCAGCCGGAAGGCTCACAGGTGGCGCGCACGGAGCCCTCCCGGTCGGTGCGATGGACGCGCGCGCCGATCGCCGCCAGTCGGGCCAGAGCGTCGGGATGCGGATGCCCGAAGCGGTTCCGGCGACCGACCGAGACGACCGCGTCACGCGGCCGGACACGGGCCAGGAAGGGAGCGCTCGAGGAGTGCCGGCTGCCGTGGTGGCCCACGTGCAAGAGCTCGGCGCGGAGAGAATCCCCCAGGCGTGCCACGAGCGCGGTCTCGCCGGGCTCCCCCAGGTCGCCCGTCAGCAGGACCCGGCACGGGCCGCGGGACAGCAGCAGCACGATCGAGCCTTCGTTGAGCGGGACCCGGGGATCGTACGGGTCGTCGTCGACCCACGCGTCGGTCGGATGGAGGACGTCGATCGCCACACCGCCCGATGTCCAGCGATCCCCGGCTCGCAGGCGACGGACCGCCGGCGGACCGCCCGGCCCGTCGGCGGCCAGCAGCCGCAGGTAGCCCTCGCTCGGGGAGAGCGCTCCGCCGCTGCTCCAGCGCCGGACGGGCATGCCGCGGACGACGCTCGCCGCGCCCCCCACATGGTCCAGGTCGGGATGCGTCGTCACGAGCCAGTCGACCGTTCGAACGCCACGCCGGCGGAGGTACGGCAGGACGACCCGTCGGCCGGCGTCACCGCGCGCGTCGGCCGGCCCGGCGTCCACCAGCCCGACGGAGCCGTCGGGGAACTCGAGGACCACGGCGTCCCCCTGTCCGACGTCGAGCCAGGTCACGCTCCACGACCCAGCGCGCCGGGCTCCACCGGCGACGACCAGCGCCAGGCCCGCCCCGGCCACGAGAAGGGCCGGCGCGGGGGCGCGACGGGCGAGGAGTGCCGCCCCTCCCAGGAGGAGTCCCGCCCCGATCCCCCAACCGACGGGCCCCGGCACCCACACCACGGCCCGGCTCCCGACGAGGGCCACGAGCGCTTCCAGAAGCCCCAGCGCGAGGCCGCCCGAGCGGGCCAGCGGACCGGCCACGAAGGACAGCCCGAGGGCGTCGCACGCCAGGCTTGCCCAGGTCAGGGGTAGCCCGATCCCGGCCAAGGGCACGAGCACCGGGTTCACCGCCAGCCCCGCCGGGGCCACCCAGCCGAACGCCGCGGCCTGGACGGGAAGCGTGCCCACCCCGGCGGCGACGGTCGCCGCCGCGCCCGCGGCCAGGGCCTGCCCGACCCCCGGGCCGGGCCCGCGGAAGGCCGATTCCAGCGGCCCGGCGACGGCCAGGAGTCCGGCCACCGCCGTAAACGACAGGCCGAAGCCAAGATCGAACAGGTCCAGCGGGCGCCAGGCCAGGATCGCCGCCGCGGCCGCGCCCCACGCCTGCCAGACCGAGGTGCGCGTCTCCCCCGCGCGGGCCCACAGGACGGCTCCCGCCATGACCGACGCGCGGACGACAGACGGGCGGGCTCCGGTCAGCGCCGCGTACCCCGCCAGCACCCCGCTCGCCACCCGCGCCCGCCGTCCGGGGGGCGCCCGACCGATGGACAGCCCGAGCAGGACGAGCCCGACCAGAAACCCCACGTGCAGCCCGCTGACCGCCAGAAGGTGAAGCGTACCGGTCGCCGCGAAGGCGTCCGTCGTGGCGCCATCGAGCCCGCCACGGTCGCCGAGCAGGAGCGCCACGACGAGCGGCGCCAGTCGCGGATCGAACCGCGCCTCGATCCGCCGGCGCAGATGGTCCTCGACCGACGCCAGCAGGGGGACCCGCGGCCCGAGTCGCGTCAGCACCCGCGGCGCGTCCAGCGCGCCCGACCGGGCCCGGCTGCCGAGGCCGACCGGTGGGAAGCGCGCGCCCGCCGAACGCCCCGGCGGGTCGGCCGTCAACCGGCCGACGAGGACCCAGCGCTCGCCCCGAGCGGGGCCCGGGGATCCCTTCCAGGGCCAGCGGAGCGCGGCCCCGCGCGTCGGCTCCGGTCCGGCGACGACCACTCCACGCACGCTCCACCCCCCGGGCGCTGTCGGCCCGGAGCCTTCGATCCGCGCCGTGACCTGCACGGTCGGGCTGCTGCCGGTCGTCGCCCAGCGACCCCACTGGGCGGCGTCCTCACGCGCCCCGGACACGACCGAGACGAGCCGCAACCCCGCCACGAGCGCCACTCCGGCCCATGCGCGGCTGGCCGGTCCGGCCATCGGTGCGCAGAGCCATGCCACCCCCGCAACGAGGAGCGGGATCGCCGCCCGCGATCCCACGTAGCCCGCCGCCAGCCCGGCCAGGATCAGGACGCACGCCGCGAAGGCGGCCGGCGCACGGGCGCGCGGGTCTCGATTCGCCGGCTCTGCCAGCCGATCCCCGGGAGCGAAGCGGACGTGTCGATGGGCCGACGGGGCCAACCGGGCCGGAAGCCCGATCGGCCACGAGGAGGGTCGAGCTACTGCGCGCGGCTCTTGCAAGCCGCGCGCCGGAGATCAATCGACGATAGTGAACGATCGCGTGGCGCGCGTCACGCGGTCGTAGAACTCGTGGTCCGTGACCTCGACCTCCAGGGTGTACGTCCCGGCGGGCAAGGCGCCGGTATCGAACGACACGTACTCCGGCCACACGCCACGCCCCGGGTGCAACCCCTCGCGCTCGAACGTCAGGCTGATCGACTCCGGCTCCTGGCGAATCCCGACCAGCCCCCGGAGCCCGGCGAAGAAGCGCTCGACCGCCCCGCGGTCCAGCTTCCGCGCGCGGATCGTGTACTCGACCCGATAGTGCATCTGGCGCGCGGCGTCGGCTTGCAGGTTGTACATCTCGAAGTACAGATACAGCGGCTGGGAGCGCAGGAAGCGGTGCGTCGGCATGGGCACGACGGTCCTGCCGTAGCGCGCGAATCGCGGCACGTTTCCGCCTTCGATGATCCCCGCCGACAGCACCAGGTCGGACAGCTCGAGCGCGGTCGGAGCGAAGCGCCGCACGCGAAGCTCGCCGCGCTGGACGCCGACGCCGTCGCCTTGCAGGTCGTCCACCTGCAGGGCGTAGTGATAGCGCCCGGGCTGGATGCGCACGCGGAACAGGTCGACCAGGTACCACTCGCCGCGATCGCCGTCTTCGTCCGGCAGCCGCGCTACAACGGCGTCCATGTCCTCCGAGCGACGGGTGATCTCGTTCCACCCCGCGTCGTACAGGACCAGCCCCTTGCGATACCGGGTGCGATGCGCGTCGAACGACATCGCCGGGACCGGGATCGAGAAGTACAGCGCGACCTCGGTGTCCCGCTTGTAGTACGAGAACTCGGCCGGATCGAGCTCGACGTCGATCGGATGCTCGAGGGACAGCGCCTGGGTGTCGGTCGACAGTCCCGCGTCGAAGTCGCGCAGGGCCTGTTCCTGCGCCCGCAGCAGGTCGTTGCCGACCAGGTCGCCGACCCCGGGAGCGAAGTATTCGCGCCCGCGAGCAGTGGTGGGTATGGTCGTGAAGTTGCATGCTCCGCCGAAGAAGTGTCCTCGCGCTCCGGGCCCCGAGACGGGCGCGTCGCCGCCATCCTCGAAGTTGACGGCGATCGACCCCTCCGGAAGACCGGGGCGCTGGTAATGCCAGAACCCGCACTCGTCGCGCGCGGCACCACCGCGCTCCTCGGGATCGCCATGACGCAGGAAGAACGCCCCGCGATCGTCGAGCGGACGACCGTGCAGGCGGATCGCGACGGCCGGCATCCCGCTGTCCCGTCCCCCCAGCTCGACCAGGCGCTCCTTCTCGACCGGGCGCTTCCAGGCGAAGCGCTCGAGGGCCACCCGCATCCGCCTCTGCTGCTCGACCCAGCGCCGGTTGACCGCCTCGAACGGGAGCACGTCCCGGGCGTTCCACCATTCGGTGAGGAACGCGCGCCGCCGCTCGAGGTCCATGTCGTCCCACGCCGACCGAGCGGAATCGGACACGAGCGGCTCGACGTCCGCGTAGAACGGGGCCAGATCCTCGGAGGAGCGGGCGAACCTCAGCCCGTTGAAGTAGAACTGGATCCCTTCTCCCGGCCGGTCGAGACCGGCCAGGACGACGCCCGCCAGATACGACAGTCGCGCCAGGTACGCGTCGTCCTTGACCTGGTGGCGGAATTCCTCGATCGCGTCCCACGCCTCGGCGTCTCGGCCCGCTTCGTGGAGGACGCGGATCCGGCGCAGAGCGAGCTCCGGACGGTAGCGCTCCTCGAGCCGCTCCTTCAGGATCCCCGCGACGGCTTCGTCGTCCTCCCTCGCGTAGCCCATCCGCGACCAGCGTTCCCACGCGTCGCCGTAGTCGGGATCACGACGGAACACCTCGTGCAGAGCCTCGCGCGCCCGGCGATCGGCGTCACCCCCTTCGAGACGCAGGTTGACGATAGCCAGATCGTACAGCGCGTCCACGTTGTCGGGGTCGACGGCGAGCGCGTGCTCGAGGGCGTCGCGCGCGTCGAAGAGGCGGTTGTCCAGGGCGAGATACGCCTCGGCCAGAGCGAGGTAGCCCGGGCCCGGCGGATATCCTTCACGGAGCGCGCGCTCGAAGTGACCGCGCGCTTCCCACGCCTCCCCGGCCTGGAGCGCCGAGCGTCCATCGGCGAACTGGTCCGCGCCGCGCTGGGCGCGGGCCGGCACCGCCGCCAGCAGGACGGCCAGCAGGGACGCGACGGCCGATCGGGTCATCTCCGTCTAAAGGATCTCCCGGTCCGGACGGTTCAACCCGACGCCGAAGGAATCGTCGGGAGAAGCTCCCGGGCCCGCGCCTCGGCGAGCTCGACGATGCGGGCCGCCACGTCGAGTCCCGTGGCCTGCTCGAGGCCTTGGATCCCCGGCGAGGCGTTGACTTCGAGGACGAGGGGCCCGCGCGCGGTTTCCAGCACGTCGACTCCCGCTACGTCGAGACCGATCGCCGCCGCGGCCCGCTCGCCGAGATCGGCGTACCCGCGGACGTCGACGCTCTCCGCCGTGCCCCCGCGGTGCAGGTTGGCGCGCCACTCGTCTGGTCCCGCCATCCGACGCATGGCCCCCACGGCGACTCCGCCGACGACGAGCACGCGCACGTCGCGCCCGCGGGCCTCGTCGACGAGCTCCTGCAACAGAACCGACTGGCCCAGCGCCCACAGCGTGTCGAGGAGCGAGTCCAGAGCGAGGCGTGACTCGGCCAGCATGACGCCGACCCCCTGCGTTCCCCGAACGAGCTTGACGACGCACGGTACCCCGCCGATCTCCTCCAGTCCCTGATCGACGGCGCCCGTCGAAGGCACCAGAACGGTCCGCGGAACCTCGATGTGACCTCTCGCAAGGCAGCGCAGCGCGGCCAGCTTGTCGCGGGCCCGGGCGATCGCCGCACCATCGTTGAGGACGGGCGCGCCCATCGCCTCGAGGTGCCCGACGACGGCCGCTCCCGCGTCGGGCAGGATGGCCCCGATCCGCGGTATGACGCAATCCGGCACGGGGACCGCCTGTCCGTGGTGGTGCAGCAGGAGCGCGTCCCCGACGACGGCCGGGGCACACGCCAGCGGATCCAGCACCTGGACCTCGTGGCCCCGCGCCCGTCCCGTCTCGCGCAATCGACGCGTGGCGTACAAGGTGCGCTGGCGGGACAGGATCAGGAGTCGCACGGCTCACTCGGTCGGGGTGTCGTCCGCCACGTCGATCGCGTCCTCGAGGGAACGCAGCCGGCGCAGCAGGCGCTCGCGCTCGCGGCGCATGGCGAGGTCCGCGGGCAGACCGAGCAGGAACATCGCGACCATCCCCAGGCACATGCCGGCGTAGATCGCGAAGACGGCCTCGCCGCTCCAGCGCCACGGGCCGAGACGAAGGGCGATCCGATGACCCTGATTGAACGTGGCGAAGAGCCACAGCGCGAGGACGGCCAGGACGCCTGCCGCGACCGCCGCTCTGCGTCCGGGTGACACAGTCCCGCCTCTAGCCCGCAAGGACCGGCAGCTCGAGGACGCTTCCGGATCCTGTCCGCTCGGCCCGCCGCGGCGTGCCGTGGAGGGTGATCCCCGCCAGCCCGGTCACGTCGACGGAGACGATCTTCCCGATCAGCGACGGGTCGCCGGGGAACACGACCGTCTCGCGCTGCTCGGTCCACCCCGTGAGGAGCCCGACACCCCGCGGGGCCGGTCCGTGGACGAGGACACCCTGACGCGTGCCGACCTTCCTCCGCAGGTACGCGCCACCGATCGCCCGCTGGAGTTCGTTCAGCCGCTCGAGCCGCTCGACCGCCGTCCGGCGGGGGACGCGATCGGCGAGCTCTTTCGCCGGCGTGTGCGGGCGGGGCGAGTACAGGAAGACGTAGGCCGAATTGAAACGGATGTCCTCCATCAGCGCGACCGTGGCTTCGAAGTCGGCCGCGGTCTCCCCCGGGAATCCCACGATGACGTCGGTCGACAGGGCGCACTCGGGGACTGCCTCGCGGAGCATCGACACCCGCTCCCGGTACCACTCGTTCGTGTACTCGCGCCGCATCGCGGCCAGGATCCGGTCCGAACCGGACTGCACCGGGAGGTGGACATGGTCCATCACGTTGCCGTGCTCCGCGATGACGGCGACGAGGCGTGGCGTGAAGTCCCACGGATGGCTGGTCGTGAACCGCAGCCGTTCCAAACCCCGGATCCCGGCCACGGCGGCCAGCAGATCCGGGAAGTCGCGCCCCGCGTCGCGGTAGCTGTTCACGTTCTGTCCCAAGAGGGTGACCTCGACGGCGCCTTCGTCGACGGCGCGCCGCACTTCCTCGAGGATCGCCTCCACCGCGCGGCATTTCTCGCGGCCGCGGGTGAATGGTACGATGCAGTACGAGCAGAACTTGTCGCAGCCACGCATGATCGTGACCCATGCCGACGACCGCTCCAGGCGGAACGGGGGAAGGTCCTCGTAGTTCTCGCTCCGGTTGAAGCGGTCGTGGACCACCCGCTGGCCCGCTTCGACACGCTCCAGGACCTCGGGCAGGTGCCGATAGGAGTCGGGGCCGATGACGAAGTCCACGTAGGTCGCGCGGTCGAGCAGCTCCCGGCCCAGCTCCTTTGCGACGCAGCCGGCTACGCCGAGCCGGACGTCGGGGCGCTCGAGCTTGTGCCGATTGAGCTGCCCGATGCGGCCCAGCACCCGCTCCTCGGCGTGTTCGCGGATGGCGCACGTGTTTACGATCAGCACGTCGGCCAGTGCCGGATCGTCGACGCGCTCGTGCCCCTCGCGCCGCAGGACGCCACCCATCAGCTCGGCGTCGGCGACGTTCATCTGACAGCCATACGTCTCGATGTAGTAGCGCTGGGCCATCGTACGCGGGCTAGCCGCTGGAATCCGCGGGCGAGCCGACGGAGGTCGGATAGCCGACCCGCTTCCAGCCCTGCAACCCGGCCTTCATGTCGTACAGCTGGTCGTAGCCGAGCTTCTCCAGGGCCTTGTACGCGTAGCCCGAGATCGGGCAGTCCTCGTCGGAGCAGTACACGACGACGCGGGCCCGCCGCTCGGGCAGGTCGGCGCCGGGCAGGATGTCGACATACGGCACGTTGATCGCGCCGGGCAGATGCTCGCGGGAGTATTGTACCCGGTCGCGGGCGTCGATCAGGACGAACTCCTCCCCCGCCTGCTGCCACGTCCGGACGTCCTCCGGCGTGACGATGAGCATGCCGTTCTCCATCGTCGGGGCGCGTACGGAGGCCGGGACGCTGTCCGCACCAGGGGCCGGAGCCGCGCCCGAGCCGGCTGCCGAGGACCCATTCCGGCCGCAGGCCAGCATCGCCAGAGCGGCCACGGCGAGGGGCAGGACGCGCCTCACGCCTCGACCTCGGCCGCCTCGCGCACCTGGCGGGCCGCCGCGACCATGTTCCGCAGGGCCGGGACGACCTCCTCGAAGCGTCGCGTCTTGAGCCCGCAATCGGGATTGACCCACACCCTCTCCACCGGCAGGACGCGCAGCGAGGCACGCAGCCGCTCGACCATCTCTTCGATCGGCGGGACGCGCGGGGAGTGGATGTCGTAGACGCCCGGCCCGATGTCGCGCTCGTACTTCACCTGGCGGAACACCTCCAGGAGCTCCTCGTTGGATCGGGCGTTCTCGATCAGCAGGACGTCGGCGTCCATGCGCTCGATGTGCGCGATGATGTCGTTGAACTCTGAATAGCACATGTGGGTGTGAACCTGGGTCTCGGGGGCCACCCCACCCGTAGCCACGCGAAACGCGGCCACGGCCCACTCCAGGTACGCGTCCCACTCCGCCCGGCGCAGCGGAAGTCCCTCGCGCAGGGCCGGCTCGTCGACCTGGATGACCCGCGCCCCGGCTCGCTCGAGATCCTGGACCTCGTCGCCAATGGCCAGCGCCAGCTGCATGCACGTCTCACGTCGCGGCTGGTCGTCGCGCACGAACGACCACTGGAGCATCGTCACCGGTCCGGTCAGCATGCCCTTGATGGGCCGCCCCGTGCACGATTGCGCGAAGCGCCACCAACGCACGGTCATCGCCTCCGGCCGGGAGACGTCCCCATACAGCAGCGGCGGCTTCACGTAACGCGAACCATACGACTGCACCCAGCCGTGGCCGGTGAACGCGTAGCCGTCGAGGCGCTCGCCGAAGTACTCGACCATGTCGTTGCGCTCGAACTCCCCGTGGACCGGAACGTCGATCCCGATCTCCTCCTGCAGATCGATCGCGCGCCCGATCTCGCCCTCCAGGAACGCGTCGTAATCGTCGCGCGACAGGTCGCCCTTCAAAAACCGGCGCCGCTCGCGGCGCACGTCGGTGTGCTGGGGGAAAGAGCCGATCAGAGTCGTCGGGAGCTCGGGCAGATCAAGCCGCTCCTGCTGCAGGGCGCGCCGTTCGACGAACGCCTCGGGCCGCCCCACGGTGCTCGCCGCCAGCTCTTCCGCGCGCCGGCGGACGACGGGATCCGTGGTACGCTCGGAGCCGCGGCGTCGATCGAGCGCCGCGCGGTTGGCCTCGAACGCCGCCGCGACGGCCTCCCGCCCCTCGTCGAGCGCCCGGCCCAGGGTCACGACCTCGTCGAGCTTCTCCACGGCGAACGCGAGCCAGCCGCGCAGCTCCGGGTCGAGCTCCGTCTCCCGCGACGCCTCCAGCGGCACGTGGATCAACGAGCACGACGGAGCGACGAGGATTCGCCCGCGATCGACCGTCCGGCTCAGCTCCTCGAGGCCCTCGAGAGCCGCCTCCAGATCCGCGATCCACACGTTGCGTCCATCGACGACGCCGGCCGACAGCCACTTGTCGGCGGGAAACCCGCGTTCGCTGATCAGGGCGCGGTTTCGCGGACCGCGCACGAAGTCCAGCCCGATGCCGGCCACCGGCAGGGCCGCCAGCGTGTCGTACGCCTCGCCGACGTCGCCGAAGTAGGTCTGGACGAGGATCCGCGCGGGGTTCGCGGCCTCGGCGAGCGACTCGTACGCTGCCCCGAGAGCCTCGATCTCGCGTGGATCGCGGTCCTCGACGAAGCATGGCTCGTCCAGCTGGATCCACTCCGCCCCCTCCTCCACCAGCCTGGCCAGCGCCTCCCCGTACACGTCGAGGAGGGCGTCGAGGTGCTCGTCCAGCGGGTCGTGACCGTCGTGCGCCTTTCCGAGCAGCAGGAAGCTGACCGGACCGAGCAATACCGGCCGCGCCCCCTCGACGCCGTGCCCGCGCGCCTCGCGCAGCTCGTCGAAGGGCTTGGAGGACGACAGCGTGAACGACATTTCGCGACGAAATTCAGGGACGATGTAGTGGTAGTTCGTGTCGAACCACTTGGTCATCTCCATGGCGCCCACGTCGAGCCCCGCGCGCTGCGCGCCGCGGGCCATGGCGAAGTACGTCTCCAGGCCGACCTCCCCCCCATCCCAGCCGTATCGCTCGGGAACGGCACCCACCAGGGCCACGGTGTCGAGGACGTGGTCGTACAGCGAGAAGTCGCCGCACGGCACGAGATCGAGCCCGGCCGCGCGCTGGGCGTCCCAGCCCCGGGCGCGCAGGTCGGCCGCGGTCTCGCGCAGTCCGGCTTCATCGATCTTGCCCGACCAGTACGCCTCGGTCGCCTTCTTGAGCTCGCGCATCCAGCCGATGCGCGGGAATCCCAAGTTCGTCGCGATCGCCATGGAGCCTTCCGTCTGAGGTTTTCGGGAGTCCGCGGGAGCCGAGAATAGCCCGCCCGGGAGGGCGGGGCAAACGCGTCAGGCGACGGGAACGCGCTCCTCTTCGGGTGTCGCGCGGGGCGTCGCGGGGCGGCTCTCGCCGGCGGACCGGTCGTCTGCCGCGGAGCTCGGAGGGCGACGCGCGCGGCGCCACACGACGATCCCCGCCAGCGCCGCCAGGGCCAGCAGGAGGCCCTGGGCGAGGAGGGTCTCGAGCGTCGGATGGATCCCGAGCCAGCCTATCGACGGGACGCCGTCGATGGCCGTCACCGACATCCAGCCGGCTTCTTGCAGCTCGTGCATCCCCTGGCCGGCGAACACGACGGCCAGGTAGTACAGCAGGCCGCCGGTAACGGCGAACAGCGGACGCATGGGAAGCCGCAACCCGAAGCGCACGATGGCGACCCCGATGGCGGTCAGCACCAGGGCCCCGACCGCGATCCCCCCCCAGATGGGGGCCGGCTGGCCGATCCCGCCCAGTGCCTGGTAGAACAGCACCGTTTCGACCCCCTCGCGATACACTGCGAGGAACGCCACGCCGGCCAGCGCCCAGCGCGTCTCGGCGCGACCCAGCTGGGAGCGGAGATACCCCATCCAGCGCGCGACCTGGAGCTTGGACAGGAGCCAGTACGACACGTAGAACAGGACGGCGGCGGCGAGCAGCATGGTGAAGCCTTCGAGCGCTTCACGGCTCGCCGGCACGTCGGCCAGCAGTCGGTTGACGACGAACGCGGTTCCCAGGCTCGCCGCGATCGCCAGCCCGGCTCCACCCCAGATCGCCCGGCCGGCGCCGGGGGTGCCCCGCTTGGCGCACGCCGCGGCGAGCGCCGCGCACAACAGCAGCGCTTCGATCCCCTCACGGAACAGGATGCCGAACGACTGACCGAACGCGGCCCACGGCGCGAGCGGCTCGCCAGCGGGCGCCGAGGCGGCCCGCTCGAGCAGCGGATCGAGTGCGGCCAGGACGCGGCGCGCCGCGCGCGGGTCGTCTCGCGAGACGGCCAGGCGCAGCGCGTCGAGACTCCCTTCGATCTCCTCGGCGAGCTCGGGATCGGACGCCTTGATGCCGTTTTCGGCACGTTCGAAGTGGAGGTACGCGGCGTCGACGGCGGTGGCCGCGGCGGCCTCGTCGCCGGCGTCGATCGCCGATCGGGCCTCGGCGAGTCGCGAGCGCGCCGCGGGAATCGGCTCGGTCGGGATAACCGGACCGCGATCCAGCGTGGCCGCCGCCTGGCTGGCGGCGTCCGCCAGCCCTTCGATCGAGTCCCGTGGGGCGCGGGCGACGATCGCGCGCACGAGGGCCTCGGAGCGCTCCGCGACGGGCGACCACCGTGGATCGGTCGCGACCCGTTCGCGGCTCACCGTCCACGCCCGCTCGGCCAGGATCCGCGCCTCGTCGAGCTCGCGAGCGGCCCGCGTCGAGCCGTCCGGTCCGACGCCCTCGAAGTACTCCGATCGCGCCGTCTCGAGGAGCGTGACGACTTCGGCCCCCAGTCGGTCGCTCCCGGGCGCCGGGCGCTGCGCCGGAAGCTCCGTCGCCGGGATCCACAGGGCGGCGCACAGCAGTATGAGACTCAGTCTCAACACGTTCCCCACAAGATGCACCGACCCGGGCCGACCGTCAATCGCGCGTCGAACCCGGTGCCGGCGGCGCGTCCGGCCCGCCGCCGGGAGGCTTGCCGCTCTCCATTTCGGCCATCCACCCGCGCACCGTTACCGCCTGCGGCGCGCTGTCGGGAACCATGCTCAGGAACTTCGTCCACGAAGCTCGGGCCCGGGCCGTGTCGGCGAGCCCCTCGCGATACACGATCCCCTCCAGGAACAGCACCTCCGGCGCGTCGGGAGCCAAAGCCTTGGCCCGCTCCAGCGCGGCATGGGCGTCACCCCACCGCTCCTGGTAGATGAGGGCCACGGCGAGGTCGGCCTGGAGCTCGGCGCTGTCCGGCTGGCGCTGGATCGCCTCGCGAAACAACCGCTCGGCCTCCTCGAAGCTGCCCTGCTCGAGCGACTGCATGCCGAGCTGGACGTACTCGCGCGGCCCTACGTCGTGGGGCGCGGCGGGACTCTCGTCGACGCTCGTATCGTCGGGTCGCGCCATCCACCAGCCGGCGACGAAGCCGACGCTGAGGGAAACGAACGAAGCCAGGACGAGCTCGCGCGTTCGTGCCGTGAAGGGCATGCTGCGTCGTCTCCATTCCGGGGTTCGTAGCGGCCGCTGGGGCCGCGGATCAAGGGATGCTGTCGGCCGTCGACTCCACCCCCGCGGGCTCGGGTTCGGGCAGGCTCAGCGGCTCCGCGGGTACTTCCTCCGGCGGAGGCGCACGGCCAGTATCGGGCTCCGCGACGGGCTCCGTCGCCAACCCCGCCCGTCCCCCGTACCAGCGCGACATGCGGCTCTGGATCAGCGCCTGGCGGTGCCGCAGGCCGCGGCTCGAATGGGCCGGGTTGCGCGCCAGGGGCGCCGGCAGGGTCGCCGCCAGCAACGCCGCCTGATCGCGCGTCAATCTCGACGCCGGACGACCGAAGTAGGCCCGGGACGCGGCTTCCGCTCCGAAGATGCCCGGGCCCAGCTCGACGATGTTCAGGTACAGCTCGAGAATCCTGTCCTTCGGCAGCCAGGCCTCCATCCAGACCGTCAACAGCACCTCGCGCGCCTTGCGCAGTACGTTGCGCGACGGGGACAGGTACAGGTTCTTGACCGTCTGCTGCGTGATCGTCGACGCGCCGCGCAGCTCGTCCGTCCGGCGGTTGCGCTTCCAGGCCCGGCGGATCTGCTCGAAGTCGAACCCCGCGTGCTCGTAGAAGCGGGTGTCCTCGCCCGTCAGGACCGCGCGCTGGAGCTCGGGCGAGATCCGCGACAGGGGGACCCATTCGTAGCGCGGCTTCCATTCGCGCCCCGCGGCGAGCGCCTCCGCCCTGCGCAGGTCCATCAGCGCGCTCGCCGCGGGCCGCTCGAAGCGATGCCAGACGACGGCCGGGAAGTAGATGACCACGCTCGCCACGTAGACGGCCGGCACGAGCACGGCCACGACCAGGAGCTTTCTCACGAATCGCAACGGGCCTACAGGATGGACTTCAACCGCGCCGGGCGCCAGCCCGGAGACGTCTCGCGATCGGATCGAGCAGTAGTGGTGCGCCCGAGAGGATTCGAACCTCTGACCTACAGCTCCGGAGGCTGTCGCTCTATCCAGCTGAGCTACGGGCGCACGAGAGGGGAACGCGATGCGAAGGAGACCGGCCGGTCCCCCTACACGGGGGATTCGTCCATCACCATCTCCTTGAGCTCCTTCGACGGCTTGAACGTCGGGACGAGCCGGCCCGGCACGTGCACCGGCTCCCCGGTACGCGGGTTCCGAGCCTTGCGCGCCTTGCGCCGCTTGACCTTGAACGAGCCGAACCCGCGGATCTCGATGTTCTGCTCACGGGCCAGAGCCCGCTTCACGGCCTCGAGAAATCCATCCACGACGACGGCGGTGTCCTTCTTCGTGAGGCCGGTCGCCTCGGCGATCTGTTCGACCAGGTCGGCTTTGGTCATTCCCCCCTCCAAGGATGATCGTCCGCGCTGTCGTGGGAGCCAATCGGATTCCGCAGGGCGCCCCCTAAGATAAGGGCGCGCAATGACTTGTCAACTCGCGACTTTGGCCGTCCACTCCTGCAGGCTGCGCGGCGTGGAGAGCGACGCGTCGCGCTCCAACGCGCTCACCGCCTGGCGCGCCCCCTCGATCGTCGTCAGGCACGCGACGCGCGCCTGGAGCGCGGCCTTGCGCAAAGCGAACTCGTCGTAGTCCGAGTCGCCCCCGAGCGGGGTGTTGATCACCAGCCCGAACTCTCCGGCGCGCATGCGGTCCGCGGCGTCCGGCTTGCCCTCCCCGACCTTCAGCACGAGTCCGGCCTCGATTCCCGCCTCGAGCAGCGCCGCGCGCGTGCCCCGCGTCGCGAACAGCGGAACGCCGCGCCGGGCGAGCCGAGCCGCGATCGCCACGCCGCCCGCCTTGTCGTGATCCGAGAGCGAGAGCAGGACCCCGGACGGCACTTCGCGCTCCAGCTCGAGTCCCGCCCCACGGTATGCCTTGAGGAGCGCCACGGCGGGATCGGCGTCGAGGCCGATCACCTCCCCCGTCGAAAGCATCTCGGGTCCCAGCACGGGATCGACGCCCGGGAAGCGATCGAACGGGAAGACCGGCGCCTTGACCGCCACCGCGACCGGTCGCGGATCTTCCGTCATGCCGAGCTCCTCGAGCGAGCGACCGACCATCACTTGAGCGCCGAGCCACGCCAAGGGTACGCCGACGGCCTTGCTGACGAAGGGTATCGTGCGCGAGGCCCGCGGATTGACTTCGAGCACGAATACCTCGCCATCGCGGATCGCGTACTGCACGTTCATCAGACCTCGTACGCCGAGCTCGAGCCCCAGACGTCGCGTGTGCTCGCGCAGCGTTTCCTCGAGGGCCGGATCGAGATCCTGCGGGGGCAGGAAGCACGTGCTGTCGCCGGAGTGGATCCCGGCCCGCTCGACGTGCTGCATGACGCCGCCGATGACGACACGCGTCCCGTCGGCGATCGCGTCGACGTCGAACTCGACCGCCCCCTGCAGGAACTCGTCGATCAGCAAGGGCGACTTGCCCGACACCCGCAGGCTCTCCTCGAGGAACCGCTCGAGTCCCGCCGCGTCGCGCACGACGACCATGCCGCGGCCACCCAGGACGTACGACGGCCTCAAGAGGACCGGATAGCCGACGCGCTGCGCTTCGCGCCGCGCTGCATCGACCGAGCGGGCGATCCCCGAGCGCGGCTGCCGGATCTCCAGTCGCCCGAGCAGCCGGGCGACTCGGTCGCGGTCCTCGCACTCGTCGATCGCGTCCGGTGGCGTGCCGACGATCGCCACGCCCGCCGCTTCGAGCGGGCGGGCCAGCTTGAGGGGCGTCTGACCGCCGTACTGAACCAGGACGCCGTCCGGCCGCTCGGTCTCGATCACGGCCATCACGTCTTCGAACGTCAACGGCTCGAAGTACAGCCGGTCGCTGACGTCGTAATCCGTCGAGACCGTCTCCGGGTTGCAGTTGATCATCACCACGCGGTGGTCGATGGCGCGCAGGGCCATGGCCGCCTGGACGCAGCAGTAGACTAACTCGATCCCCTGTCCGAAGCGGTTCGGGCCGCCTCCCAGGATGGCGATCATGGGTCCCGCCGGGTGAGCG
>CAZCZH010000038.1:0-15615 GCA_964502985.1 uncultured Gemmatimonadales bacterium | reverse complement strand
CGTCGGCAACCTGATCGCGATCGGCGCGCTGATCGTGCTGCCCTTCGCCGGCTACTACCTGGGCCGCGAGATCTACGAGTACAACCAGCAGATGGGGATCACGATGATGGGCGGCTTCATGAGCTGGCTGTGGATCATCCAGGCGTTCCTGATCGGGGTCCTGTTCCTGGCCGGCAACTACTACCTGTGGGTCGGGATGCAGCGCATCCCCGGCGCCGAGCGGTACCTGCCGTACACCAAGTGGATGCTGCTCGTGCTGCTGATCGGAGTGATCGTGTGGTCGACCCCGCACACCATGATCGCCAACCGTCAGGAGCTCGAGGCGATGGGCGGTTCGCACCACCCGTTCCTGGGCGTGCTGGGCGTCATGAGCGCCAAGAACACGGCCGTCAACATCATGATCCTGACGACGTTCCTGTCGTTCCTGCTGTACCGCCGGGCCAACAAGCGGGCCGTCGTGGCATGGGCCCGCACGGGGACCACCGTGCAGGCCGCCGTCCTCGCCCTTGCCGCCGCCGTGGTCGTGTTCTACGGCGTATACGGTTACTTCGTGACGGCCATCGTGCGCATCGGTTTCAGCGTCTACCAGGTGCTGGCTGTGCTGTCGGCGATCGTCCTGGTGACGGCGATCGACGTCGCGCTGTTGCGCGGCGCCGAATCGCTGGGCGCCATCCGCTGGGGGCAGATGCCGCCGCGCTCGCAGTACGCGCTGTTCGTCCTGGCGGTGACGTTCACCTGGCTGATGGGCCTGATGGGCTTCGCCAGGAGCGGAATACGCCAGCATTGGCACATCTGGGAGGTCATGCGCGACACGAGCCAGTGGGCGGCCACGCCGGCGCTGGGCTACGCGGCCAAGGTGATCAGTGTGTGCGTGCTCATCTTCCTGAGCCTGATCTCGCTGATCTTCTGGCTGGGTGGCCTGATCGAGAAGCCGGCTCTGGTGCCGAAACCCGCCCCGACGCCCGACCCGCCGGCGGTCGGCACGTCCGACGATCCCCGGCTCGCGCCGGCGACGGGGCCCTGAGCGATGTGGGCCACCAACCTCAAGATCGTGGCCGTCGTGCTGGGAACGATCGCCGTCTACACGCTGGTCGCGAACCTCATCCCGCAGGTCCAGAGCGAGGTTCCCAAGGAGCTGTCGTTCACCGGGGAGGTCAGCGCGGCGCAGCTCGTCGAGGCGGGCCAGCAGCTCTACGAGGGCGCAGGCGGGTGCACGGCGTGCCACGGGCTCGGGACGCGGGCCCCGAACCTGCTGACCGACGAGGCCGGCCAGGGGACGATCGGCCAGCGCTGCGGCACGCGGGTCGAGGGCGAGGACTGCAAGGCGTACCTCCATCACTCCCTTGTCGACCCCCACGCGTACGTCGTCGAGGGCTACCAGCCGATCATGCCCGACATGGGGAAGACCCTCTCCCCGACCCAGATCTGGTCGCTGGTCGCTTTTCTCGAGAGCCAGGGGGGCGAGGTTACGGTGACGGCCGCCGACCTGCAGGAGGCGGGATCGACGGGTGGTGGGGCCGGGGCCGCCCCGGCCGGCGGGGCAGCGGCCAGCGGGAGCACCGCGGCGACCGCCGATCCCCGCACCCTGATCGACCAGTTCGGCTGCCTGGCGTGCCACCGCCTGGGATCGGAGGGCCAGGATGTCGGGCCCCCGTTCACGGACGTCGGCAAGCGCCACGACGCGGCGTACATCCGGCGCTCGATCCTGGAGCCCAACGCCGAGGTGGCCAAGGGCTACGAGAAGTTCGCCGGCGTCATGCCGCAGGACTTCGGCCAGCGCATGACGGCCGCCCAGCTCGAGGCCCTGGTGGCGTTCCTCTCCGCGCAGAAGGGAGGCTGACGAGCGGTGGCGCGCGGCCTGCGACATCCGTTCTGGCAGTCGCTCGCCCTGCTCGTGGGGGCGTGGCTCTTGTTCCGCTTCGGCATTCCGTACATCCCGCCCCTGTTCGGCGTGAAGAGCGCGCCGGTGCCGCACACGGTGATGATCCAGTACATGACCATCGCAGTGGTGGGGATCCTGCTGTGGGTCAGCGCGAACGCCGAGCGTTGGGCCGAGTTCCGCGAGCCGATCCAGCGTACGATGGTCGATCCCGGGCGACGTCCGGTGCGGTTGGCGCTCCTGATCGCGATCCCGGTCCTGATCGGTTTCCTGACCTTCCGCCAGGTGCGCCAGACGGTCGCCGCTCCGCCCAACCTGCGCTCGATCCACCCCGCTCCGCCGTCGGCCATCACGTTCCGCGGCAAGTCGATCACCCTGGCCGGCCTCGACAACCCGTTGCGCGCCGACGGGTCGATCGCCGAGGACCTCGCCGAGGGCCGCCGCGTGTACTATCAGAATTGCGTGCCGTGCCATGGCGACGCCCTGGACGGGCACGGTCACTTCGCCCACGGGTTCAACCCGGCTCCGCTGCCGTTCGACGACAGCGGCACGATCCCCCAGCTGACGGAGAGCTTCGTCTTCTGGCGCATCGCCAAGGGCGGTCCCGGACTGCCGCGCGAGGGCACACCGTGGAACTCGGCCATGCCGGTGTGGGAGAACTTTCTCACCGAGAACGAGATCTGGGCGGTGATCATCTTCCTGTACGACCAGACCGGCTTCACGCCCCGCACGTGGGCCGAAGCGGGCGAAGGCGGCGAATGAGGCAGCGCGCGATCCGGGCGGCGACTTGCGCGATTCTCGCGCTGCTGACCGCGGGAGGCGCGGCGCGCGCCCAGGACGCCGCGGCGGGAAAGGCGACATACGAGAAGTGGTGCGCCGGGTGCCACGGCGTCGACGGCAAGGGCGACGGCCCGGCGGCCGATCGGATGCTCCCGCGACCGCGCGACTTCACGTCGGGCCTGTTCCAGATTCGCTCGACCGCGAGCGGAGCCCTGCCCACGGACGACGACCTGATGAAGGTCGTCGAGGTCGGCATGCCCGGAACGGCGATGCCCGGATGGAAAGGTCATCTCGGGGAGGCCGACCGACGGAACGTGGTGGCGTATCTCAAGAGCTTCTATCCGCTGTTCGCCAAGCAGCCCGCGCCGGAGCCGATCGACGCCGGAAAGGCCCCCGGGGGTGGGGAGGAAGCGATCGCCGACGGGCGCCAGCTGTACGAGAAGATCGAGTGCTGGAAGTGCCACGGCCGCGCCGGGCGCGGAGACGGGCCATCGGCGCCAAAGCTGGAAGACGATCAGGATCGTCCGATCCGCGCCGCGGACTTGACCGAGAACTGGAACTTCAACGGCGGCGGCTCTCTGGAGGATATCCACGAGCGCCTGGTGACGGGTCTCAATGGGACGCCGATGCCCTCGTTCGTGGACCTCATCGAGGCGGACTTCATGACCGCCGAGCAGCTGTGGCACGTGGCGCGATACGTTCGTAGCCTGTCTCCGGAGAAAGCCCCTCAGGTGCGCGAGGTCGTGCGCGCCGCGCGGGTCGAAGGGTCGCTTCCGTCCAAGGTCGACGATCCGGCGTGGGGTGACGTCGAGCGGTTCTACGTGCCCCTCGTGGGACAGGTCATCGAGCGGCCGCGATGGTTCGCGCCGACGGTCGACGGGGTGTGGGTCCAGGCGCTGCACGACGACGAGAGCGTCGTTCTGCGACTCACCTGGCACGATCCGTCCAAGAGTCCCGACCCTGCGTGGGACGAGTGGACGCGCCGCCTCGTCGAAGCGGTGTACACCGATGCGGCGGAGGGCGCGGACCGGCCGGACGGCGTTGAGGCGGCGGACAGCGCGGCCGCGCCGAGCGGAGCCGCGCCAGAGGCTCCATCGGAGGTCCGATACGATCTCCCGGACCAGCTCGCCGTCCAGTTCCCGCGCTCGATCCCCAGCGGGATGGAGCGCCCGTACTTCCTGATGGGATCGGCCGACGACCCGGTGTACCTGTGGCTCTGGAAGAACGGGGCTGCACCCACCGAGGCCTCCGGGAAGGGGCTCGACGAGATTCAGCCGCTGTCCGGAAAAAGCGCGCTCGCCGCGCAGGCGGTCTTCGACGAGGGGGAATGGCGGCTGTTGCTGCGCCGGAGCCTGGCCGGAGGCGGCGGCGATCGGCTGACATTCGAGGCCGGCAAGGCGATCCCGATGGTGCTCTACGCCTGGGACGGCTCGAACGCCGAGTCGGGTCGTCGCGCGGCCATCAGCACGTGGTATTTTCTGTACCTCGATCAGCCCGGCGGCAACGCGGTCTTCGTGGCCCCGCTCGTGGTGACGCTCCTGACCGCCGCTCTCGGAGTGGTGATCGTGGCGCGAGCCCAGCGGCGCGCGGCGAAAGGCGCGACGGACGTGGGCGATGAACCCGAACGCAGGAGGACATGATGTGGCATGATCTGTGGCGGAGGACCGGGACGATCACGGCGGCGCTCGCCGTGGGGCTCGCCCTGGCGTGTGGCGGGGGTGGAGGCGGAGAGGGCGGCGCCCCCGCGGGGGGCGAGGCGGGCGCCGAGAATGCGGGACCCGTCGTCAGCCCGGACAGCGCGGCCACGATCAAGGGCGTCGTGTCGTTCGAGGGCGCGGCCCCGGCTGGAACGCCGATCGACATGAGCGAGGAGCCGACGTGCGCCGAGGACTACCAGAGCCAGCCCATGAAATACCCGGCGATCGTCAATGACGGTAAGCTGGCCAACGTGTACGTCCACGTGAAGAGCGGCCTGCCCCAGCGCACCTGGCCGACGCCGTCGAAGGGCGTCGAGATCGATCAGCAGGGTTGTCGCTATCATCCGCACGTGCTGGCGATCCAGGTCGGCCAGCCGCTGATCATCAAGAACGCCGACGGAATCCTGCACAACATCAACGTCCAGCCGAAGAACCAGCAGGGCTTCAACGTCAGCCAACCCGTCAAGATGGAGACGACCAAGACGTTCTCCGCGCCGGAGGTCATGGTGCCCGTCAAGTGCGACGTCCATGGCTGGATGGAGGCTTACATCGGTGTCCAGGAACATCCCTACGCCTCGGTGAGCGACTCCAGCGGCTCGTTCACGCTGGCCGACCTGCCGCCCGGGACGTACGAGATCGAGGCCTGGCACGAGAAGTACGGGACGCAGACCCAGCAGGTGACGGTCGGGCCGAAGGAGACCAAGGAGATCACCTTCACATTCAGCCCGGCGACGGCCAACGCGGTCCCGCTCGGCGAGCCGATCGACCTGCACTCGCACGACGCGCGGCTGGCGACGCGTCCGGTCTCGGCGGGCGATTGACGCGGAGCCGCGCCTGAACTCGAGCGGGAGGCACCGTCGATGAGATGGTTGAGCTGGATGCTACCGGACGCCGTATCGACGTTCGGCGGGGAGATCGATTCGATCTACTACGTGATCCTGTGGATCACGGGGATCGTCTTCGTCCTGGTCGAGGTCGCGCTGATCACGTTCCTGATCCGGTATCGGCATCGGGAGGGACGCAAGGCCGTCTTCACCCACGGCAGCAAGAAGGCCGAGGTAGTGTGGACCGTCATCCCCTTCTTCATCGTCCTGTTCATCGCGTTCACCAGCAACCGCGTGTGGCTCGAGGTCAAGGTGGCCGATCGGACCCACGTCCCTGCGAACGCCCTTCCGCTCAAGGTGACGGCCAAGCAATTCGAATGGAACGTCACCTATCCGGGTCCGGACGGGAAGATCGACACGGCCGACGACTTCACCAAGCGCAACCAGCTGCACCTCCCGCTGGATCGGGCGGTCCTCGTCGAGCTGCGCTCAGAGGACGTCATCCACTCGTTTTTCCTGCCGGCCTTCCGCGTCAAGCAGGACGCCGTCCCGGGAATGGTCATGCACGTGTGGTTCCAGCCTACGAAGGCCGGCGAGTACGTGCTCGGTTGCGCCGAGCTGTGCGGGCTGGGCCACTATCGCATGCGGGGGACGGTGACGGTTCATGAGCGCGGCGACTTCGAACGGTGGGAGGCGGAGGAGGGAGCCGCGGCGGGCGCGACCCAGGCCACGGCCCCGTCCTCGGCGTCTGAGGGCGGTCAATCCAAGGACGGGAAGGAGCACGCATGAGCGGCACGATCGAACGCATCGAGCGCCACGCTGCCGACGAGCAGCACTGGGCGGATCCCCGTCATCCGGATGACCGACCGTTCATCCGCAAATACGTCTTCTCGACCGATCACAAGGTGATCGGCTGCCAGTTCATGTTCCTGAGCCTGTTCTTCCTGTTCGTCGGCGGGGCGCTGGCGATGGTCATGCGCTGGCAGCTCGGATGGCCGGGGCACGCCATGCCGGCCGGCGGGATCCTGCCCGAGTCGATGGCTCCGGGAGGCATCCTGCTTCCCGAGTTCTACAACTCGCTGGTCACGATGCATGGCACGTTCATGATCTTCTTCGCCATCATGCCGCTGCTCGTCGGGGTGTTCGGCAACTGGCTGATCCCGCTCCAGATCGGGGCCGCCGACATGGCGTTCCCGCGCCTCAACATGGCGTCGTTCTGGACGGCCGTCCCGGCCGGGCTGCTGATGATCAGCGCGTTCTTCGTCGCCGGCGGCGCGGCGGGAGCGGGCTGGACGGCATATCCGCCGCTCTCCGCCTCGCCCGAGTACAGCGGGGTGCACCTGGGTCAGCAGATCTGGTGCGTGAGCCTGGTCATCCTCGGGTTCTCGTCCCTGATGGGAGCGGTGAACTACATCACCACGATCGTCAACATGCGCGCGCCGGGCATGAAGTGGTTCCGTCTCCCGCTGCCGGTGTGGGCGCTGTTCATCACGGCGATCCTCGTTCTCCTGGCGATCCCGGTATTGACCGGGGCCATCATCATGCTGCTGTTCGACCAGACGATCGGAACGGCATTCTATCTGCCGGCTCACGGAGGCGAGCCGCTCCTGTGGCAGCACCTGTTCTGGTACTTCGGCCATCCGGAGGTCTACATCCTGATCCTGCCGGCCATGGGGATCGCCTCGGAGGTGCTCGCCAATGGGGCGCGCAAGCCGATCTTCGGCTATCCGGCGATGGTCGGAGCGATCATCGCGATCGCCTTCCTGGGATGGATCGTATGGGGGCACCACATGTTCCAGAGCGGGATGAATCCGCTTCTGGGATCGACGTTCATGGTGTCGACAATGGTCATCGCGGTCCCGTCCGCGATCAAGGTGTTCAACTGGCTGGGGACGCTGTGGGGCGGCGATATCCACTTCACCGTGCCGATGCTCAACGCGGTCGCGTTCGTGGCCATGTTCACCATCGGCGGGCTGTCGGGGATCTTCATGGCCTCGACTCCCGTCGACATCTACATCCACGACACGTACTTCATCGTGGCGCACCTGCACTACGTGCTGTTCGGCGGCAGCCTGTTCTCGATCTTCGCGGGGATCTACTTCTGGTTCCCGAAGTTCTTCGGCAAGATGCTGAACCAGAAGCTCGGCATGGTCCACTTCGGGCTGACGTTCGTGGCCTACAACCTGGTGTTCTTCCCGATGCACCAACTGGGCCTGGGCGGCATGATGCGCCGCCTGTACGACCCCACCCAGTACCCGCACCTGGCGCCGCTGCAGCCACTCAACACGTTCATCAGCGTGAGCGCGTTCGTCCTCGGCGCGGCGCAGCTGTTGTTCCTGTTCAACCTCGTATGGACGCTGTGGCGAGGCCGGAGGGTGGAGGAGAACCCGTGGCGCGCCAACACGCTGGAGTGGACCCTGCCGTCACCGCCACCACACGGCAACTTCGAAGCGATGCCCACGGTATATCGCGGTCCCTACGAATACAGCTCGCCGGACCACGACGCGGACTTCTGGCCACAGAGCGAGCCGCCCACCGGACCGGAGCCGGCCAGCCGGCCGCCGGAACCCGTGGGCGTGACCGTGTGAGGGAGGCAGACCGATGAGCCAGGCAAGCGCCGCCGCTGCCCCGGCCCCTCGTCCTATGGAGGGGATCCAGGTCTACAACATGAAGCTCGGCATGTGGGTCTTCCTCCTGTCCGAGGTGATGTTCTTCTCGTCCCTGATCGGGGCCTACATCGTCCTGCGCTTCGCGCACCCGGACATGTGGCCCAGGGCGGGAACCGTCCTCAACGTCCCGTTGACGGCCGTCAACACGTTCATCCTGATCTGCTCCAGCGTGACCATGGTCAAGGCGTTCGCCGCGATCGAGCACGGGGACCAGGCGGGCCTCAAGAAGTGGCTCCTCGGAACGATCGCGCTGGGCGCGACGTTCGTCAGCGTCCAGGTCGTCGAGTACATCAAGCTGTCGGGGGAGGGCTTCGTGCCGATGGTGACGAAGTACTCCGCGGAGGGCGGCCCACTGTACGGCTCGACGTTCTACACGATGACAGGTTTCCACGGGGCCCACGTCACGATCGGCGTGCTGTGCTTGATCTTCACGGCGATCCAGGCGTTTCGCGGCAAGTACACCGCGGAGCGGCACGGCGGCGTGGAGATCATGGGGCTGTACTGGCATTTCGTCGACCTGGTGTGGATCATTCTGTTCACCATCGTCTACCTCATCTAAGGAGGAGCCGTGGCGGAACAAGCGGAGAGCGGGGCTCAGCCGAGGTACTTCCTGGTGTGGGGCTATCTGCTCGTCCTGACGATCGCCGAGGTGGGCGTCGCGTTCATGTCCCATTTCCCGGAGAAGGTGCTGATCGTCCTGCTGCTGTTCCTGGCCCTGTGGAAGGCGTCGCTGGTGGCGATGTATTACATGCACCTGAAGTTCGAGCCGCCGCGCCTGGTGATGATGGTGCTCGCGCCGCTGCCGCTGGCGGTCATCGTGACCCTGGCCCTCCTGATGGAGGGTTTTTGAATCCCGGCACGACCATGGATCCCGGTCTGATGTCGGGTATGCTGTGGGCCGGAGCCCTGCTGATCGCCGTCCCGCTGGGGATCGGTATCGCGGTCGCTGTGTGGCTCGTGCGGCGCCGCAGGCGGGAAGGCCTCCCGCGGCGCTCTGACCTGGAGGTCGATCTCGGATGAGCGGCTCCTCGCTGGTTCCCTTCCACCGGGTCCTGATCACCGCCGCGATCCTGTTCTGCGCGGGGTTCGGCGCCTGGAGCGTGTGGTTCGATCAGCCGCGACGACCCGTGCTGGGCGTCGTGTTCCTGGCTCTCGCCGTGGGCCTCGCCGTGTATCTCTGGAACCTGCGCCGGGTGCTCGGCATGCGGGACGAGGACGCGGGCTAGGCCCGTTTCCCACCCTACCACGGGCGTGGTTTGACTCCGCGTCCCTTCGCCGCTAAAGACAAAACCCGTCACGACGCGCCCCAGCCACGGCGCGCGCGACGAGGGGTTTCGCGGTGCAAGAGGGGAGATGGTGGTGGTGAGGGGCTCGAAAGGCGCGACACGTCTGGTCGGCGCGACGGCGGTATGTCTCCTCGCCGGCTGTCGGCGCGCGCCCTCCACGTTCCAGCCGCTGGGCGACCCCGCGGCGGGCATCGCCCGGTTGGGCTGGCCAGCCACCGTGACCATGGCGGCGATCGTCCTCGTCGTCACCGCACTCCTCTTGTGGGGCGCCTTTCGTTCCGGTCCTCGCGACATGGAGCGCGCCGAGAGCGAGCGACGCGGCGTGCGCTGGGTCGTCGTCGGCGGAGCGCTCGTTCCCGGACTGATCCTGGCCTGCCTGTTCGGAACCATGCTGGCCACCCTCCACGCGATTTCCGAACCGGACGGCCCGCCCGCGGCGACGATCCGGGTCACGGGTCACCAGTGGTGGTGGGAGGTGGAGTACGTCGGGGCCGACGGCACCCCCCTGTTCCAGACGGCCAACGAGCTGCATGTCCCGGTCGGCCGACCGGTGCGGCTGGAACTGCGCTCGGCGGACGTCATCCACAGCTTCTGGCTGCCGCAGATCGCCGGCAAGACCGATCTCATCCCGGGGCGCGTGAATCGCATGTGGCTGCGGGCCGACGAGGCCGGCGAGTTCCGCGGCCAGTGCGCCGAGTTCTGTGGGGTCGGGCACGCCGCGATGTTGATTCGCGTGGTGGCCGAGCCTTCGGACGAGTACCGCCGCTGGGCCGCCGACCAGAGCCACCTGCCGGCCGTCGATTCGACCGGCATGGCGGCGTTCCGCGAATCCGGTTGCGCGGCGTGCCATCGGATCGCCGGGACGCTGGCGCAGGGCAAGGTCGGCCCCGATCTGAGCCACGTCGGATCGCGCGCCACGCTCGCCGCCGGGATCCTGCCCAACACGCCCGGCGCCCTAGCGGCGTGGCTGCGCTCGCCCGACAGCCTCAAGACCGGAGCCTTGATGCCGGACCTGAGCCTTAGCGAGCCCCGCATCGAGCGTCTCGTGGCGTTTCTCGAGGGACTGAAGTAGGGAGGAGGGGAAGTGAGCGCGACTGCGGCCGAAGCCGCCCGGGCATCGCGCCTGGCGGCCATCTGGGAGACCCGCCCGGGCGTCGTCGGGGCCCTGGCGTCGGTCGACCACAAGGACGTCGGGAAGCGCTATCTCGTCACGGCGTTCGTGTTCCTGGTCGTCGGCGGCATCGAGGCGCTCCTGATGCGCATCCAGCTCGCGCACGGCGGGGCGAGCACCCTGTCTCCCGAGCTGTACGACGAGCTGTTCACGATGCACGGCGTGACGATGATCTTCCTGTACGCCTCGCCGATCCTGTCGGGTTTCGCCAACTACCTGTGGCCGATCCTCATCGGGACACGCGACATGGCGTTCCCGCGGATGAACGCCCTGTCGTACTGGATCTTCTTGTTCGCCGGAATCTTCATCTACACCAGCATGGCGATCGGGGACATGCCCGATGCCGGCTGGTTCGCCTATGCGCCGCTGACCGGGAAGGCGTTCTCGCCCGGGCCGGGTCTCGACTTCTACGCGCTGGGCCTGCTGTTCCTGGGGATCTCGACCTCGGTCGGCGCGGTGAACTTCATCGTAACCCTGTTCAAGATGCGCGCTCCGGGGATGTCCCTCAACCGGATGCCGATCCTCGTCTGGGGCACGTTGACGGCGTCGTTCTCGATCATCTACGCGCTCCCGCCGCTCAGCGTGGCGCTCGTCATGCTGTGGTTCGACCGCCAGTTCGGAATGCACTTCTTCGACTCGTCGGCGGGCGGCAGCCCGCTGCTCTGGCAGCACCTGTTCTGGATCTTCGGCCATCCGTGGGTCTACATCATCGTCCTGCCGGCGATGGGCATGGTGTCGGACATCATCCCGACGTTCTGTCGCCGGCCACTGGTCGGGTACACCTACGTAGCGTTCGCGACTGTCAGCACGGGGATCATCGGGTTCGGCGTGTGGGTCCACCACATGTTCGCCACCGGCCTGCCGCAGCTGTCGCTGTCGTTCTTCTCGGCTGCCAGCCTGGTGATCGCGATCCCCAGCGGGATCTCGTTCTTCGCCTGGATCGCCACGATCTGGTACGGGCGCCCCGTGTTCAAGACGCCGTTCCTGTTCATGCTGGGGTTCATCGTCCTTTTCGCCATCGGTGGAGTGTCGGGCGTCATGACCGGCCTGCTGCCGTTCGACTGGCAGCTGACGGACACGTACTTCGTGGTGGCCCACCTGCATTACGTGCTGATCGGGATCAACGTGTTCCCGGTCGTCGGGGCGCTGTACTACTGGCTGCCGAAGATCACCGGCCGCATGCTCAGCGAGCGCCTCGGGCGGTGGAACTTCTGGGTCATGTTCATCGGCTTCAACGTGGCGTTCTTCCCGATGCACTGGCTGGGGATCCTGGGCATGCCGCGGCGCATCTTCACCTACCCCGCGGGGCTGGGGTGGGACGCGTCCAACATGGTGGTCACGGCGGGCGCGTTCGTGTTCGCCGTGGGCATCCTGCTGCTGTCGATCAACATCGCGTGGAGCCTGCGCAACGGAGTGCCGGCCGGCCCCAACCCGTGGGACGCGGGCACGCTCGAGTGGTCGATCCCCTCGCCGCCTCCGCCGTACAACTTCGAGGTCATCCCGACCGTCGACAGCCGGCATCCGCTGTGGGAGAACGGGCCGGGCATCGCCGAAGGCGAGAGCGACCTGACCGAAGGCCCCGTGCTCGACGAAGACGGCCACGAGGTGATCGGCACGTCGGTCCTCGACGGCGCGCCGGAGACGATCCAGCACATGCCCGGCGATTCCCTGTGGCCCCTGTACCTGACGCTCTCCCTGACGCTCCTGTTCTACTCCCTCGTGTCGGCTCATTGGCCGCTCGCCGTCTCGGGGGCGGGGCTGGCCCTGGTGTGCCTGGTCGGGTGGCACTGGCCCGGCAGGGACCCGGGGGAGGAGGGCTGACGTGATGACGCAGGTCGTGACGCGAACTCTTTCCCGCGGGGCGCGCGGGAGCCAGTCCTTCGGCTGGTGGGGAATGGTGCTCCTGGTGATGACCGAGAGCGCGTTCTTCGCGAGCCTGCTGTTCGGCTACTTCCTCTTGCGCTCGATGCACCCCGACTGGCCGCCGGAGATCCCGTCGCTGCACATCGCCGGCCCGAACACGGTGTTGCTCCTGACGAGCAGCCTCACGTTCTGGCTCGGCGAGCGCTCGATCCGCGCCGGGCATGCAGGACGACTCGAGCTGTGGCTGGCCGCGACGCTCCTGCTCGGGGCCACCTTCCTGACGCTCCAGGGGGTCGAGTACAGCCATCAGAGCTTCACCCCGGCGACCCACGCCTACGGGTCGATGTTCTTCACCGTCACCGGGTTCCACGGAGCCCACGTGTTTATCGGGCTGCTGATGAACGGGTTCGTGCTGGCGCGCGCCCTGGCCGGGCATTTCTCGGCCGACGAGCACGAGTCGGTGCGGATCGCCGGACTGTACTGGCACTTCGTCGACGCCGTGTGGATCGCCGTATTCAGCTCGCTGTACCTGTTCCCGCGGCTGTTCTAGGGGGAGCGATGGAAGCAAGCGCGAACGCCGGAACGGTGGCGGGGGCGCCCCGCGAGAACGGATTTCCCGGCGCGGCGCGGCTGTGGCTCGGTCTGTTCGGAGCGCCACTGGCGTGGAGCCTGCAGGCGATCGTGGGCTATGCCCTGACGACCGTGCCCTGCGGGACGGCACGCGGAGAGCTTGGCCCCGGAATCTCGACCGCCGGCGCGTCGTTGGTCCTCTCCGCGGCGGCCCTGGCGTGGGCCGTGCTGTCTCTGTTCATCGCCTGGAGCAATGTCCGCGCCGCCCCCGGGAACGACGAGCGCGGGCCGGGAGCCGATCCGCTCGAGCGCGCCCGGACGAGCCGGATCCACTTCATGGGCCACGCCGGCCTGATCGTGGGAGGGATCTTCCTGTTCGGCGTCGTGCTCGACGCGATCCTCCAGTTCGCCCTCGTACCCTGCCGCTGAGAGACCGTGGCCGCGCGGGACGTCACTCCTCGTCCCAGATGCGATTGAAATGGGCCACGATCCGCGGGTGGCGATACCACAGGTAGACCGCCATGCCCAGCGCCGCCAGCAGGTTGGCCACGGCGACCCCCCAGAAGGCGATCTCACCGAGCAGCGGCTGCCCGACGGCGATCAGAAAGATCTGGAACGCCGTCTCGAAGAACACGAACAGGAATACCAGCGCGATCCCCAGGGGCGGGACCTTCTCCATCTCCCCGACCAGGAACGAGGCCACGACTCCCACCACCACGAACGCCACGTTGTGGACGATGGTGTAGGCCGCCACCATGCCCGGATCCACGCGCTTCATCAGCACGGCCTGGCTCGGCCCCATGAACAGCACGGTGCCCAGCAGGGATGGTGTCCACAACGGGCGCCCCTCGATCGTGTCGAGCAGCAGGAACCAGGCGGCCACGATGCCCGCGCCGATGAGGCCGGTGATGAATCCCTCGGTCAGCACGGCGGAGACGGTGAGGGGCGGCCGATCGGACCGGGTTCCCCGGGCGGCGTCGTTCATGGCTCCTCCACGGCTGGACGACGGGTCACGAGGCGTGGAACTCACGCTGCAGGATGATGGGGAACGGGCCTCGACAGATCAACCCCCGGCGGGCGCTGGGGGCGGAAGACCAGCCGCGCTCAGAGGCCGAATCGGAGGGCGGCGAAGAGCAGGATCAGCGCCAGGATGACCACCGCCGCGACCGTCAGCCCGGTGGAGAAGATCATCGTCAGGACGCGGCTGTCGTACTTGAGGTGCATGAAGAACATCGCCACCAGGGCGAACTTGAGCGCCGACAGCGACAACAGGATCGGGACGATCGCCACGTGGAGCAGGGGCACGTAGAACACGGCCACCTCGGTCAACGTGAGAATGCCCAGGACGAGTGCCACGACCCAGTACGTCTTGCGGTCGGCGTGGGCGGTAGCCTGCGTGGCGCTCTCGTTCATGACATCCCCCGGTGCTTACTGGATCAGGTAGACGAGCGTGAAGATGGCGATCCACACGACGTCGACGAAGTGCCAGTACAGCCCGGCCACCTCGACGTCCAGGCTCCGGGCCGGGGGCAGCTTGCCGCGGATGGACTGGACGAGGAGGGTCGTCATCCAGATCACTCCCACGGTCACGTGCGCGCCGTGGAAGCCGGTCAGCACGAAGAACGTGGCGCCGAACAGGTTGACCTGGAGGCTCAGCCCCTCGTGGTAGAATTGGGTGAACTCGTAGGCCTGGCCGCTCAGGAACACCAGCCCCAGGAGGATCACACCACCAAGCCAGAGCCGGGCCATGCGCCGGTCGCCGCGCTGCACGGCGTCGAGCGCCAGGACCATCGCCAGACTCGACATCAGCAGGACGAACGTCGACACGGATGTCAGCGGGATGTTCAGGATCTCGTGCGGGGTCGGTCCGGCGAGGCTGTGGCCCTTGTACGACAGATAGGTGGCGATCAGCGAGCCGAAGAACATGCACTCCGATCCGATGAACACCCACATCGCGAACTTGCGATTGGGGATCCCGTAGGTCGTGGCGTGAGCGTCCATACTAGCGGTCCCCCCCGCCGACCGGGCCGAACGCCGGATGGCCCGGCCGCTCGAGCGGCTGGAAGGCCCAGAAGTAGACGCTGACGACGAGAATCGCCGCGCCGACGAGAACCGGCACCAGGCCGATCATCGCGCCGGCGGCGAGGAACGCCAGGCCGGCCGCCGCGAAGATCGGCCAGAACGACGGTGAGGGAAGGTCGATGCGCTCGCTCGGCCGCTCCGGCTGACTGGCCGTCCCCTGGTCCATCGTGTGCGTCGAGATGTCGCGCGTCGGCCCGTACTTGTGGAGCCAGAAGGGGCGCGCGCTGTTGACCGTCGGGATCGTGGCGAAGTTGTACTCGGGCGGCGGCGAGGCGACAGTCCACTCGAGGGTCGCCGCGTCCCACGGGTCGGCGGGCGCCGTGGCGGGAGCGCGCAGGCTGCGGACGAGCGCCACGTAGAACACGAGGACCGAGACGGCGATGACGAAGGCGCCGATCGTGGCCACCAGGTTCCACCTGTCCCACCCCGCGTCGGCGGCGTAGGTGTAGATGCGTCGCGGCATCCCGTCCATCCCGAGGAAGTGCATCGGGAAGAAGGTCACGTTCATGCCGATGAACATCAGCCAGAAGTGGGTCTTGGCGAAGCCCTCCCCGATCACGCGTCCGGTAATCTTGGGCCACCAGTAGTACAGGCCGGCGAACAGCCCGAACACGGTCCCCCCGAAGAACACGTAGTGCAGATGAGCCACGACGAAGTACGAGTCGTGCTGCTGGATGTCGATCGGCGGCGAGCTGTGCATGATCCCGGACAGCCCGCCGATGATGAACAGGGCCACCATCCCGACGGCGAAGTACAGCGGCGCCTTGAACACGATGTGGCCGCCCCACAGGGTG
>CAZCZH010000037.1:12652-15822 GCA_964502985.1 uncultured Gemmatimonadales bacterium | reverse complement strand
CTGACGACGACGTCCAGATCGACGCGCGTTCGCTGCCACAGGGAAGGGGAGCGCTCGATCGGCTCGTGACGCGCTCCGGGGATCTCGACGTACAGCACCGCCTCGTCGAGGTCGATGACGTTCTTGTTGCTGCGCTCGGGAAGCCGCACGATGGCCTCGCTGACCTCCACGCGGCCCGCCAGGACGGGCCGATCCGTGGTCCCGGTGAGACGGACGTCGGCCTGCACCTCCACGTCCTGCCGAGGAAGATCGAGGACGGTCAGCTCGCGGGCCACGGCGTGCAGGTCGAACTCCCCCAGGCTCAGGTTCTCGACGGCGATCCCGCCCTCGATCTGGAACGTGCCTTCCTCGCCGTCCGTGCCGACCAGCCGTTCGACACGCACCTGGTCGTTGTCGAAAGCGACATGCCCCTGGATGCCGCTGTACGTGACCCCCGATGCGGGAATCGTCAGCTCGCCGTCCTGGACGGAGATCCGGCCCTGGAAGCGCGGTGCCTGGCTGGTGCCCGCCACGTCGACGACGAGCTCCATCGGTCCGCTGGCGCTTCCGATTCCCGGAACGAACGCGCCGAGGATCGAAAGGTCCGTATTCTCTCCGCGGACCTGCAGGTCGATCGGCCGGTCGGGCAGTCGCTCGACGCCCCCGACGAGGGCCAGGTCGAGGGGCACGGTGCCCTGCATGACGAGCCGATTGGCCTCGGTCGGCGCGCGCACGGTCAGGTCCACGCGCGCCGTCCTATCGGAGTAGTCGAGCCTGCCGTCGAAGCTCTGGAAGCGGAACCCGCGTACCGCCCCCCTGGCGATGGTCGCCGTGGCGTGGATCTCCGGCGCGGCGCGTGGTCCCTGCAGCGTGCCCTCGACGTCGGCGCGGCCCTGCCAGTCCCCGGCCGGCTGGCCGACCAGTCCGGCCACGTCCTCGAGAGCCACGTCGTGGGCCGAGAAGGACAGATCGCTGGACCCTTCGAGGGCGAGCACCCCGTCGAACCGCAGCGTCTCCCCGTCACGCGCCAGCCGGACGTCCTCGGCGCGAACGTCACCATCGGCGTAGGTCAGGCGGCTGCCCTCGCTCATCGTCCACGTGCCGTCGGCCGCGTCGTACCGGAACCGCTGGAGCGTCACGACCGGCGTATCCCCCCCGAAGTCGACGACCGTGGCCAGGCGAGCCGAGGTCTGCCGGCCGAGGTCGAGCGTGCCGTCGGCCTGCATGCGATCGTCGGCGAGGTGCAGCGAGACGCCCGCCGTGTCGGCCTCCACGCCGGCCGCGGCAAGGAGGAAGAACGTGCCCTCCGCATCGAGCCGGAGCGGACCGCCGACACCGGTCAGGCGCACGTCTCCGGCGAAGGAATCGGCGGTCACTCCGTACAGGTCGAGATCGCCGGCCACGACGCTCCCATCGACGTCGAACCCGTCGTACGTCCCGTCGAGTCGCGCCGACGCCCGTCCGCGGCCCGAAAACCGCTCCAGGCCGGGCCACACCTCGCCCAGGTCCTCGCTGTCGAGCGTGGCGTCGGCCTGAATGACGCCGTTCGACGCCATCCCGAATCGGCCGCTCCCGCGGATCACGGACGACGGCGTCCGGGCGACGACCGTGTCGGCGACGAACGTCCGTCCCTCGAGCCGTCCGTTCCCCTCCAGCGAGACGACGTCCCAGCGATAGATCTCCGAGCGCCCGAGCTCGGCTCGGACGTCGGCCGCCAGGTCCGTCGGACCCGCTCCACGGCCGTCGATCTCGTAGCGCCCGGTCAGGATCAAGTCGACGGCCGGCTCGCCCAGCATGCGGCCGACGTCGAGCCGGTCGCTGGTCGCCGTGGCGCGATAGGCGAACGGCGCCCGGGTGAAATCGAGCCGCCCCTCGGCCGCCACCCGCCCGGCGGACGAGCGCAGATCGGCGCTCACCGCCAGCTGACGCGGCGGGCCCTCCAGCCGGATCGGGCCCGATACGGGAACGGCCAACGGGTAACCGTCGAAGTACGCCCGGGCGTCGGCCGGGTCGAGGGGATCGGCCTGCAGGTCCAGGTCCAAAACCAGCCGGGCGACGTGCTCCAGGCGGCCGGTCCCGGTGACGATCGAGCGCCCCGTATCGATCCGGACCTCGTCGATGCCGACTGTCGGGTCGCCCGGGGGACCAGCGATCCGGGCCTCGGCGCTGGCCGTGCCGTCCAGTCGGATTTCAGGGAACAGCCGGCCGACCTCGTCGAGCGAGATCCGCGGGGCCGACACCGACAGCGCGAAGGAATCGCGCGGGGCGAGAACGAGCGCCCCGGCGGTCCGGATCTCGCTGCCGGCCGTCTCCAGCCGGATCGATCGCAGCGTCAGCGAGTCGGGCTGGACGTCGAACGTGCCGGACAGTCGGCGCACGACGAGCTCGGGCTCCGTGAGCCGCGTCGAGAGTCGGTCGATCTCGACCCGCACTCGCGACCGTCCCTGTCGGTCGACGAGCAGGCCCAGCGCCGCGTCGACGTCGCGGAACTCGTTTTCCTGCCAGTTCAGGACCGGCCATCCTCCCTCGACGAAGCGCACGTCGACCGTGCCGTCGACCAGCTCGATCGATCCGATGCGCACGTACGATCCCCAGCCGGGCGGCGCGCCGGCCGGCCGTGGGGCCCCGGGCTTGAACAAGGTCTGGAAGTTCCACCGGCCGGAGGCGTCGCGAACGAGGTGGATCTCGGGATTCTCGAGCCGGATGTCGCCGACCACGATGCGCTTCTCGAGGAACGGGCGCGGGGTGTAGCGCGCTCGAACGCGGTCGGCCCGCACGAGGGCCACGCCGTCCCGCCCCACGAGGGCGAAGTCGCGCAGCCGGATGCCGGTCAGCAGGTCGCCCTCGACGGCGCCCAGCTCGACGTGCCCGTTCATGCGCCGGTCGAGCTGGCTGACGATCTGCCCACGGACCCAGTCGTGACCCCACGACGAATGCAGCCACACGAGCCCACCCACGACCGCCGTGGCGGTCAGCGCCACGACCCCGGCCAACACCAGCAAGGTCCAGTGGAGGACGCGTTTCACGAGATCACGGGGGAGGGGTCAGAACGCATTGCCGATCGAGATGTGAAACACCCATCGAGGGAGAAAAGATTCCTTCTGCGTCATCTTGCGACCGACGTCGAACCGGATCGGACCGACGGGCGTCGTGTAGCGCAGCCCCGCGCCGGGCGTGTATTCGAGGTCCGA
>CAZCZH010000037.1:0-12642 GCA_964502985.1 uncultured Gemmatimonadales bacterium | reverse complement strand
GCCACACGTTTCCGGCATCGAGGAACGCGGCCCCGCGGAAGTTCCCGCGCAGCGGGAAGCGCAGCTCGACGCTCGTCTCGAACAGTCCGTCACCGCCGATCGGCTCCGGGTCGCGGTCCTGCCCGAAGCTCCGCGGGTCGTCCTTCGGGCCCAGCTCCCGGCGCTGATACCCCCGGACGCTGTTGGCCCCGCCGGCAAACAGGCGCTGGAACAGCGGAACGCGGCCCTCGCCCCCCGTTTCGGGGTCGCCGCCGAACGGGAAGATCGCCCCCGGGAGGACCTTCATGGCCACGACCCACCCCTCGCGCAGCTGGACGTAGTGCGTCATCTCGAGCGTCAGCTTGTGGTAGCCGTAGTCGCCGCCCAGATAGGGCAGGCCCACCTGGTACTGGAGGTCGGCGGTGTATCCGCGGGTAGGGCGGAACAGGGAGTCGGTGTCGTCGAAAACCACGCTCAGCTCGCCCGTCAGCAACCGGCTGGGATTGATGAAGTCGCGACCGAGCTCGGGGATCAGGACGCCGGAGTCGAAGTTCGAGAAGTCGTCGTGCTCCGTCGTGATACCGACCCGCGAGCGCAGATAGCGATTGACGCGATATCCCGCGCGCACGCTCGCCCCGACGCGCTCGACCGTGTAGTTGTTCTCGATCTCGTATCGCAGGAACGCCGAAGCGAGAAACTCCGAGCCGGGCAACAACAGCAACGGCTGCCGGTAGTTGACCACCGCCTCCCGGTCCAGCTGGGAGTACTGGCCACGCACCTCCAGCTCGCGGCCCTCGCCGAACAGGTTGCGATCGAGCCACGAGGCGCGCACGCGAAGCAGGTCTTCCGTCCCGTAGCCCAGCCCGAGCCGCACCAGGTGGCTGGGGGCCGGGGAGATCTGGACGACGACGTCCACGGTGTCCCCGCGGGCCGAGTCCAGCTGCGGGGTGACGTCCACGCGACGGAACAGGCTCAGCTCGTACAGCCGGCGCTGGCTGTCGAGGAGCTTCTGCCGGTCGAACCGGTCCCCCGAATGGATCGCGAGCTGGCTGCGGACCAGGTCCTGATTCTGGCCTTCGTAGCCCTGGATCTCGATTGCCCCGAGGTAATACACGTCCCCCGGATCGATCGTGTACGCCACCGTCGCACTGTGCAACTCCTTGCGGATGCGGTACTCGAGCAGGACCGTCGTGAAGGCGTATCCGCGGTTCTTGAACACGGCCTCCAGCGAGTCGCGCGTGGCGTTGAGGTCGGCCTCGTTGAACGTCTCCCCCTCGTGCAGGGGGAGGTTGTTCTTCAGGTCCGACCGCCGCGGGCCGCCGGGGATCGTGTCGACACCCTCGAGACGGAGCGTGTCGACCTTGGTCGGTCGACCTTCGGTGACGGTGAACGCGACCCGCACGCCCTCGCCCTGCTTCTGCCGGATATCGTACGACTTCAGCTCGATGTCGAAGTATCCGTAACGCTGGTACAGGACGTAGATCCGCTCGAGGTCCTTGAGGAACTCGTTCTTGTCGAGATCGTGCTCGTCGCTCCAAGGGAAGAAGCCGCTCTCGGTCGTGTAGATCGCGCGCTCGATGGTTTCGGAGGACAGGGCGCTGTTCCCATGCACCTTGATGTCCACCACCTTGGCGCCGTCCTCGACTTCGTCCAGGCAGCAGCCGCGGTCGCGCAGGCCGATCGAGTCGCGCACCGCCTGGGCGCGCGCCAGAGTGGGCATCGCGAGGATCGCCGCCGCGAGCGCGAGCGTCGCGCGGCGTCTCACGGGCTCGCGCCACGCACGGGCCACCCCGGCTCCACGCCGACGCCACGATGGACCTGGGCGATCCGCGCCAGCTCCCCGCTCAGGATGAACACGACGCTGCTGTAGTACACCCAGAACGCGACGATCACGATGTTCGTAAAGGAGCCGTACAGCTCCATGAACCGGCCGAACTCCGAGAGGTAGGCGACGAAAACCTGCTTCGCGACCTCGAACAGGACGCTGGCGAACAGAGCCGCCAGGGCCGCGTCGACGCGCGGGATCCAGCGGTCTGGAACGTAGCGGTAGACGAAGTAGAACATGAGGTAGGTGATGACGAAGGCCAGGGCCGTGCTCACGAAGGACGTGAACCACGTCAGGTTGTACACGTCCAGCCCGAGGAACCCGACGCCATAGTTCTTGACCCACTTGAGCATCGTCGTCAGCGAGATCGTCAACAGGAAAAGCGTCCCCACCACCAGCACCATCTGCACGTCGTGAATTTTCCCCTCGACGATCCCCATCCGATCCTCGGGCGGGATCTCGAACACGATCTCCAGCACCGTCCGCAGCGAGCCGAACAGGCGCGTCGACGCCCATACCAGGCCGATCAGGCCGACCAGGCCCAGCCATCCCCGGTCCTGGACCAGGGAGAACAGCAGGCCCTCGGCCTGCGCGCTGGCCAACGGCATCACGCGCTGGATGAAGCCGAGGATCTGCTCACGCGCGGCCGTGCTGGACTCGATCAGGATGCCCAGGATCGAGATCGTCAACAGGAGCAGGGGGACGATCGTCACCAGGACGTTGAACGTGATGCCGGAGGACAGGAAGAAGACCTGATCCCGGCCGGCCTTGACCCACAGGTTCCGGGCGTAGTAGGAGAGCCAGCGCGCGACGGCGGCCGCCCTGCGCCGCCCGGCCGTCATGAGCGGTCCCGGACTAACGCCGGCGGCCGCTGATGAGACTCAGCAGGGCGACGAACAGGGCCGCCCCGATGATCGACCATATGAGCGGGAAGGTCTGGCCCTGTATGGTCACCGGGAACGGCTCCGGCAACCCGAGGCGACCCTGGATCCAGCCGCCGATCAGCGCTCCCACGAATCCCAGGGCGATCGACACCAGGCAGCCGCCGGCGGAATACCCGACGATCGCCTGCCCCAGCGCGCCCGCCACGGCGGCGACGAGGAGCAGGAGGAGAATTCCCATCAGCGTCACGCTCGGCCTCCTCTCGGGCAAGGGTCGCGATGCGTGTCCGACGCATCAAGGGGTTTTCAAATCTATCCGTGCCGTTTTGTCCGAGGCAACCGTGACCGGGCCTTGCCAGACCAGCTCGGCCCCGCGCCAGACACGCGCCAGGTATGAGCCCGGCCACGCGGCGATCGCCGGCGGCGCCCCGCTGGCCTCGCCCAATCGTCGCCCGCCGGAGGCGTTGAACACCTCGAGGCGGACGGCGGCGGCGTCCGGACCGGCGTCGACCTCGATCCGCGAAACGCCACGGCGCTCGACGATGCGTCGCGCCCCCGCCTCGACGGCGACGTCGTCGATGGTCTGTGCGGGGATCGTGCGCAGCTCGAGCTGATATCGACCGGGCATCGCCAGGCGCGGCTCGCCGCTCTTGAGCGTCCCGTAGATCTCCCCCGTCAACGGCTCGCGGACGTCGATCTGTATGCCTTCCAGCGGACCCGCGGGGCCGACCAGGCTGACGCCGAGGATCCCCGTCTCGGGCAGCTCGACCGTCGTCGCGCGGTCGGACTCGACCGTGACGTTCTCGGACACGAAGATCGGGATCGTGCGCACGACGAGCCGGTACCGGCCGGCCGGAAGCGGACTCGACTCGCCGACCCGCAGGGTGTCGACCCGGTCGGCACGGTACAGCAGCGCCGCGGTGGGAGGCGGCGCGTCGAACTCCGGAGCCACGACGGTCAACGTGCCGTCGCCGCCGCCGATGCGCAGGGTCGTCGTGCGACCCGCCACCACTCCCGCGTCGTGACGCACGATCAGGGAATCGCCCACGTCGATCCGCACGTCGTAGCGTCCAGAACCGAGGATCACGGGCTCGCCGGTGGAAACGTAGCGCAGCTCCGGGCCGCGGCCGCGCGCGCCGACGGACACGGGCGCGCGCAGCGGCTGACCCTCCGGGTCGCGCAGATCGACGACCAGCCGGCCGAACGACGAGTCGGCGACCACCGTCGTGTCGCCCGGGAGAATCATGACGCGATGGAACGCGCGGGACGGCGGGGTCTCCGCCACGACCGTGTACATACCCGCCGGGACCGGTCGCGGCTGCCGCGAGGTGAACGACGCGACGACCTCGCGCGAGAGCGGGCGCTGGACGCGGACCGGGGCCACGATGCGCTCGCCGTCCGCGCCCACGGTCAGGCGCACGTCGAGCAGCCCTTCGTTGCGCAGCACGAGGGCCAGGCGGCGCGCGGCGGGGCCCGCCTCCTCGGCGCCGCGCAGGATCGTCAGCGAGCCCGATCCGGCGCGGCTCAGGCAGCGCAGGGTCTCGACGGCATCGGGCTCCGGGTCGAGGCCCACCACGTGCAGCCGGGCCCGGCGGTTGCCCCGCTCCCCGACCACCTGACGCCAGGTCGCGCACGGTCGGGCGTCGCATTCGTCGGTACCGTCGCTCAGCAGCACGTACGTGCCCACCGTGTCCCGGGCGGCCCGTTCGAGCGCCAGCGCGAGGCGGGCCGAGCCCTGCGGACGAAGGGCGTCGAACAACGCCGTCCACTCCTCGGGGGCCGCGTCTTCGCGGATCCGTCGGTCTGGAGCTTGACACGCCTGGACGCGGGGCTCGGAGGCGCCGCCGTAGACCCGCAGGCTGACCGCGACGTGGGCGCCGTCGCGGCCCAGCGCCTCGCGCAATACGCCGACGAACGCCCGTGCCACCGCCAGCCGATCGCCTGTCCCCATTCGCTGCCGAGCCCCGTCGGAAGCCTGCAGGACGATCTCGATGGAACCCGGGTTCACCGTCTGCCCCCGCGCCACACGAGGGACCCCGGAGACCGTCGCCGCGAGAACGGCGAGAGGCAGTGCGACCCGCACGACGGCGCGCGTCACCCCGACCCGGGCGCAGCGAGGCATTCGACCGACCGTCGGGATGTCAGGAGATCTTGAGGTACCGCGTGTGGCTGCATTTGGGACACGGCGGCAGGCGCTTGCCGGCGACCATGGCCAGCACGTACCCGCACTTCTCGCATTGATAGCCGCCTTCCCGGGCCACGACCTCGCCGGTCTTGAACTCCTGGCCGATCTGGAGCACGGACTCTTCGTACTTCCGGCGAGCGAAGGTTCCCGCGACGACCGCGGCACCGGCGCCCACCACGCCCCACAGGACGCTCTTCCACTTGCTCACGCGCACTCCTCCCGGTCGGACGTTCCGGATCGCTGTCGCGGCTGTCCCGCAACTTACCCGCCGCCGGAATCGCGCGCCAAACCGTGCTTGACGACGGTGGCAGGCATCGTCATACTGAGGCGCTGTCCACTCCGGTGCGCCACTCGAGACTCGCGCACCCCCGCCGACGTTGCCCGGATAGGAGGACGAATGGCGCCAGACCCCCACGCCGCCCGGATCGACGAAGAGGTCGCCGAGATCGAGGACCGCAGCGGCACGCGCAGGCTGTTCCTGATCCTGGGAGGTCTCTTCGGACTGGTGCTGATCCTGATCGTCGCGGTGGGCGTCAAGGCGCGCATCCAGATGGCGCGCGAGGCCAGCCGCCCGCAGACCGAGGCGCTGAACCTCGGCTCGTACATCGGGCAGGCGGCCAACACGGCGCTGTTCGCGAACCGCGACCAGCTGTACTACGTCGAGAACGTGGGCGGGGCAAAGATCGAGGACGGCGCGACGTTCGCCCGCCGGATCGAATACGACGAGCTCGGCCATCCCGACACGCTGCCCCAGGCGACGCGCCACTTCCGGCTCGTGTCGGCGGACAGCATGCCTTATATAGTCGAGGCGGTGACGAATCCGCTGACGGGGGTCACGCCATCCGAGTACCAGACGCTTCCGCTGGCCTCGCTGCGCCCGTCCGATTATGGATCCGGTGGCCCACACGACTGGCGCCCGCTGGAGCGCGAAGGCGCCAAGGTCCAGTTGACGGGCCAGTTGAGCCGCGAGAGCGGGAGCCTGTACGTGACCGCCGACTCGGCGCGCGTGCGCTTGCAGGGCGTGGAAGGCCTGACGCCGGTGGACTCGCTGGAGGTCGTCTGGGCGGTCAAGCAGCAGGCCCCGCTGACGGTCTACGGGCGGGTCAGCCAGGCGGGCGGCGGACGGCGCGCCGCCGGCGCGCCGCTGTTCGTCCTGACGCTGAACGCGACCGATCCGCCGCATCCCGAGTCGGAACAGCCAGCCGCCCCGGCCCGGCCGGCCGCCCCCGCCGCTCCCTCCGACTCCACCGCGCCGAGGCGCTGAGCTTCCTCGGCCCGGGCGTCTCGCGACGTCCCGCCGATCGGGCGCTCAGCCGGACAGCGCGATCGCCGCGGCCGCCTCCACCACTTCGGCGATCCGCTCCAGGGGCAGCGTGGCGTACGTCACCCGCACGGCGTTCAGCCCGGCCTCCGGGTCGCGGAACGGCACGACGCCGATCTTCCTGGCCAGCAGCGCCTGCGCCACCTCCACCGCGTCGCCGCGTCGCAGGTTGAGGAGGGCGAACAGCCCTCCGTGGAACGGGTCCGGCTGGAAGGCCTCCTCGGCGGCGGACGAGCGGAGCGCCGCCGCCATCGCCTCGCGTCGCTGGCCCAGCGAGCGGACGATCGGTGCCCGCGCGGCGACGACCTGGTCGGGGTCCGCCAGGAGACGCGCCACGAGCGTCTGGACGGGAGTCGACGCGCTGGAGATCATCCCGCGCACGACCGCGCTCAGCTTGTTCTCGAGAACAGCCTGCGCGGCGGCCCGATCGTCCCCCCACGCGTCCGGGAGAGCTGTCGAGACCGCTCCCAGGCGACCGCCCCAGAACAGGAGCTCCTTTGTGATCCCGTCGCACTTGACGGGCAGCAGCCGGGGGTGTCGCTCGACGAGGCGGTAGAAGATCGAGCCGCGCGGACGATCGGTGTACACGAACCCCTCGTAGGCGTCGTCGCACAGCACGACCACGGTTCCTCCGGTCCTCTCCGCCACGTCGGCCGCGAGCCCGGCGAAGGCGTCGGCCTCCGCGGCCGTCGGCACGTAGCCCGTCGGGTTGTGCGGGAAGTTGGCCACGCACACGGCGCGTCCCGACTCACGCGCCGCCGTCTCCAGCGCCGATTCCCAGGCCCGCAGGGCCCACGATGCCCCGTCGAGCAGCCGCACGGGCTGGATGCGGGCGCCGGCCACGGTGCGGAACGTCGTGTCGTAGCCGTCCCAGCGACGGTCCGGGACGAGCACTGGCTGACCCGGCTCCAGCGCGAGCAGACCGAAGGCGCACAGGGCCCCGGTCACGCCGGAGGTCGCCACGGGAAGCGTCAGCCGGTCGCCGAGCGACGTGGGCCCCTCGCGCTTGCGCTCGATCCAGCCGCGCCACGCCTGTCGGAAGGCGCGCGTGCCGGCTACGGGCGCGTAGGGCAGGACATCGACCGGGTCCCACTGCGCGAACGCCGCGCGCACTCCGGGTAGACCGGCGATCGCGTCGCCCGTCCCCTCCGCTCCGAGCAGGGCGTGGGGGGCGGTGATGACGCCCATCGTGGCGTCGAGTCCGCCCGCACGCGCGGCGCGCTCGCCCCACACGCGGATCCCCTCCGGCATGCGCACGGCTCGTCCGCGCGGCGCCAGAAACGGGTCCAGCCGCTCGGCGCCGGCGCGCCACGTCGTCTCGTCCATCGTCATCTCCCGTTGCGGGGGCCCGTCAGCGCAGGCGCACGACCGCCAGGTGCACGGTCTGACGGCCGAACGCGTCCATGTAAAGGTCGGCGCGGGTGGCCGCCGAGTCAGCCGGCACGAGCCGGAAGTAATCGGCGTCGGCCCGGTCCAGCGTGCGACCCACGTCGAACGTCGTGCCGAGGGACAGGGGCTCGAAGTTCATCCCGTCGAAGACGCGCTTCGGCAGGCACTGGCAGTCCTCTATGCGATCCGCCATGCCCATCAGGTCGATGCTGCGATAATTGTAGCGCGGGTCGTCGTTCAGCCCCCGGTTCGAGAGAACGTTGGCCACGTACCACTCCTCGAGCAGCGAGTCGAACGCCTCCCCTGTCACGTACTCGACGTTGGCCTTCCCCACTCGACCGCTCGTTTCGAGCGTGTGGTACACCCCCTGGCCGAATCGATCGCCGAGCCACAGCACGAACATCATGTATTCGTCGTTGAACGCCGAGGCGTACTCCAGCGGCAAGATCGACAGCCCCGTGTTTTGCCCGTTGAGGAACTGCCACATGCGGGTCAGGGCGCCGGCCCAGTACCCGTTCAGCGGCTCGGCGGCGTAGGACAATCCTTCGTTGAGCCAGGGCTCGTCGCCGATGCCGCCGCGCGTCTGTCGATGATACCCCGCGTTGATGACGTGCTGGTGCTCGTGGGCCAGGGTGGCCAGGGGACGGTCGATCCGGTCGACCGGGTTCCACCCCGCATAGAACGACTCGAGGTCCAGCGTTCGGATCGTGTCGCAGTACACGCCCCCGATGTCCTGCAGCTCCGGCGACATGACGACGATCACGACCCCGTTCCCGTCGTAGTCGGTGGTCTGTCCGAACAACGCCGTGTTTCGCGGGAAGATATCGTCGTCGAACGCCCGGCCGATGGAATCGATGCGCGGCTGGTACCGGTCTTCCGGCGCGTCGACGTACAGCGCGACGTGACGCCCGACATAGCGCAGCGGTGCGGTCCGGTCGCTGTCGATGCGACACGAGCGGATGCTGACTCGAGACGGGAGCTCGCCGGCCGCCGGGGTCAGCGCTCCCGGCGGGATGGCGCCGGCAGTGACGTGCCCGGCGTCCGACGCCGGGAACACGCCCCGCGCGTGAGGCACGTCGACCGGCTCGAGGCCGGCCCTGACGCCCCCCGGATCGCCCGCTGAAGCGGCATGAATGAAGCGATACGGGACCCCGCTGCGATCGTAATCCGTCGAGTACGGCACGAGTACCCAGTCGGTTCCCGGCGCCATGCGGAATCGCAGCAGGGCTCCATCGCGCGGGAAGTCGACGTATCGCGCGCCGCCCACCGGAAGGTCGATCTGGACGACCCGGGCCGAAACGACGTCGAACGGGACCCATGAGCCGTCGTCGGAATCGAGCGCCACGCGGAAACGGGACTTGTCGACGCCGCCCGGCACCTCGACGTCGATTCGCGCCACCCCCCCCGAGTCGGTCATCACGCGGTCGGCGGAAGGGCGCGCCTCGCCGCTCTCGCGCCGGATGTCCAGGCGGACACCCGACAGCGGCACCAGGTCGGCGCCATCCGCCGATTTCTCCACGCGCAAGGCCAGCTCGACGGTCGCTTCCTCGCCGGCCGCGACCACCTGGACGGGAGGCGTCAGATAGCGGAACCGGATCCCGTCCCGACCGCCGGGGGCGCTGACCGGACCCGTGCCGCCGCAGGCGGCCAAAAACGCCGCGGCCGCGGCGAACCCGCTCCACCGGCGCGCGCACTCAAGCAACGAGGGCCTCCCGGCATCGGTCCCGCGCGACCAGCGCGCGGCCGGTGTGGGACTCGACGCACGTGGCGATCTCCGCCGGGCGTCCCTGAGCCACGACGCGGCCCCCGGCGTCTCCTCCCTCGGGACCCAGGTCCACCACCCAGTCGGCGCGGGCGATCATCCCCAGGTGGTGCTCCACGACGATCACCGTGTGTCCGCGCGCGACGAGCTCGTCGAGGACGCGCGTCAGGGCGCGCATGTCCTCGTCGTGCAGCCCGGTCGTCGGCTCGTCGAGCAGGTACAGGGTTCCGCGAGCGGGCCGCTTGCCGCGAGCCTTCCCGCGCGTGGCCGGCGAGGCGGCCAGCTCACGGGCGATCTTGAGGCGCTGCGCCTCGCCCCCGGACAAGGTCGTGGCCGGCTGTCCGAGCCGCAGGTACCCCAATCCGACGGACTGCAGAATCCACAGCCCGCGCGCGACGGCCGGCTCCCCCCCGAAAAACGCGATCGCCTGATCGACGGTCATGTCCAGGACGTCGGCGATGGACCGCCCGCGCCATTCGACGGCCAGAACCTCGGGCCGGTAGCGCCGACCGGAGCACGCCTCGCATTCGACGAACACGTCGGGCAGGAAGTGCATCTCGATCCTCTCGTGGCCGTCCCCCCGGCACGCCGGGCAGCGACCGTCCTTCGTGTTGAACGAGAAATGTCCCGCCTTGAAGCCGCGTCGGCGGGCGGCCGGCGTGCCGGCGAACAGCTTGCGGATCCCGTCGAACGCCTGGGCGTAGGTCACCGGGTTCGAGCGTGGGGACTTCCCGATCGGCGACTGGTCGACGAGCGTCACGCCGGTCAGCCACTCCGCGCCCTCGAGCGCGTCCCACGTGGCGATCTCCGCACCGGGGTCGGCTGGCGACTCGTCGAAGCGCCCGGCCAGCGCGCGGTACAGGACGTCGTGGACGAGCGTCGACTTCCCCGATCCCGAGACGCCCGTCACCGCGCTCAGGGCGCGCAACGGGAACGCCACGTCGACTCCCCGCAGGTTCCGCGCCCGGATCCCTTTCATGGCGAGGCGCGGGCCGTCGACCCCGCGCGGCTCGCGCGCGGGAAGGCGTGATTCGCCGCGCAGCCAGGCTCCGGTCGTCGTTTCGGCACGGGCCAGCTCGCCGGGAGGACCGGCGAACACGACCCGCCCACCCGCTTCGCCGGAGCCGGGGCCGAGCTCGATCACCCGCTCGGCCGCCTCCACGACGTCCAGATCGTGCTCCACGACGAGGACCGTGTTTCCGCGCTCGGCCAGGTCCTCGAGCAGTTCGATAACCCGCCCGGTGTCGCGGGCGTGCAGCCCGACCGTCGGCTCGTCGAGGACGTACAGCCCGTCGGTCAGCGGGCTCCCCAGGGCATTGGCGATGGCGATCCGCTGGGCCTCCCCGCCGGACAAGGATCGCGTCAAGCGATCCAGCGTGAGGTATTCGAGCCCCACGTCGAGCAGGAGGCGCAGACGTCGGCAGAGCTCGCGCAGGATCGGCTCGAGCACCTCCGCCGGGCCGGCGCCGTCGTCGAGCTTGGCGGCCCACTGCGCGACGTCGGGCAGCGGCCAGCCGACGATCTCGGGCAGCGTGGCCTCTCCGACCCGGACCCAGCTCGCCGCGGGCCGCAACCGCGATCCACCGCACTCCGGACACAGCCGATACGACTGGTAGCGTCGCAGGAAGAACCGGATGTAGGCCTTGTACTTCTTGCGCGTCAGCGAGTCCAGAAACGGAATCACTCCCTCGAACGAGACTCCTTCCCGACTTCCCCCGTAGAGCAGCGTCCGGCGGGCCTCCGCCGGGAGATCTTCCCACGCGGCCGACCACGCCAGGCCCGAGCGGCGGGCGAACTCGCGCAGCTTGCGCCGGCGTCCCGCATAGCGCGGCTTGGTCCACGGATCGAGAGCGCCCTCCTCCAGCGAGCGGGTCGGATCGGGGACGATCCGCATCGGATCGAACTCGAGCAGCCAGCCGAAACCATTGCACGACGGGCACGCCCCGTACGGATTGTTGAACGAGAACAGGCTCGGCCGCAGCGGCGGGAAATCCCGCCCGCATTCGTCACAGCGCGTGTGACGGCTATAGCGCCGGCCCTCCGCCGCTCGCGCATCGTCCCGCCGGAACAGGACCGCCTCGCCTTCCCCCTCCGTGTAGGCCCTCTCGATCGCCTCCACGATCCGGGCGCGCTTCGTGCGCCCCGCGCGAATCCGGTCGACGACGACGTACAGCGGGGTCTCTTCGGTCAGGTCGCGACCGGGCTGCACGTCGTCGAGATGCACCTCGGACCCGTCCGCCAGGAGCCGCACGAATCCCAGGGCCCGCAGGTTGTCGATCAGGACGTCGTGGGTCAACGCGTCGGACACGGGGAGGGCGAACGTCACGATCCAGTCCCCCGCCCCTTCCTCGAGCACGTCGTCGGCCACGGCGGTCGGCGACCACGAACGCACCCGCCGGCCACAGTCCGGACAGTGCAGGACCCCGGTCCGGGCAAACAACAGCCGCAGGTAGTCGTGGACCTCGGTCGCGGTTCCGACCGTCGAGCGACGATTGACGACGGGGTTCCTCTGCTCGATCGCCACCGCCGGCGGGAGACCCTCGATGGCCTCTACCTCCGGCCGCGGCAGGCGCTCGAGGAACTGCTGGGCGTAGGTCGATAGCGAGGTCACGTAGCGCCGCTGGCCCTCGGCGTACAGCGTCTCCAGGGCCAGTGAAGACTTGCCCGACCCGCTGACACCGGTCACCACGCACACCGTTCCGCGCGGCACCTCCACGTCGATGCCGCGAAGGTTGTTCTGACGGGCGCCGCGCACGACGATGCTGGAGGAAAGAGGTCCGCTCTTCACGCGACGATCGAATCTAGTGTGGAGTCCCCGAAGTCGCTTTCGGCGCCGAGAGTGTCGAGAGACGCCACACCAGGCCCGCCCTCCAGAGGCCGCCAAGCACGGGGGCTGGCGTCCTGCGTCCGGCCTGATAGCTTGGGCCGAGGATGAGGCAGGCCGATCGACCGACCCTGCGCGAGGAGTGCCTCGAGCAGATCGACGCCCTGTACGGGGCCGCGCTGCGCATGACCGGCAATTCACAGGACGCCGAGGACCTCGTCCAGGAGACCTACCTGCGCGCCTACCGGGGGTTCGGCGGGTTCCAGGAGGGCACCAACCTCAAGGCGTGGCTCTACAAGATCCTCACCAACACCTTCATCAACACCTACCGGGCGAAGAAGCGGCGGCCGGACGAGGTCGACCTCGACGATTCCGAGGACTTCTTCCTGTACCGCCGCCTGGGTGGGCTCGAGGCCGAGTCCGCGGAGCGGACCCCGGAGAGCGAGGTCCTCGACCAGATCCCCGAGGCGGTGGTC
>CAZCZH010000036.1:0-15857 GCA_964502985.1 uncultured Gemmatimonadales bacterium | reverse complement strand
ACGTTCGAGTTCCAGGACCTCTCGGGAAGCGACGAGCACGGACACATGCACCACGCCGTCTTCACCTTCATCGACGAGAACCACCATGTGGAGGAGTGGACGTACATGATGCCGGGCGACAAGCCGGCCCGTGCGCGCTTCGACCTGCAGCGGACGAGCGCGGGGAACGGAGCCCCTGGCCACTGAGGCGATCGGGAACCCCCGATGGATCGTGAGTGGGACGATGCCCAGCCGATCTACCGCCAGATTCGGGATCGCGTCGCGGCGATGATCCTGGACGAGGTGTTCAAGGAGGGCGACGCGCTGCCGTCGGTGCGCGACGCCGCGGCGGAGTACCGGATCAACCCGCTCACGGTCCAGAAGGGTTACCAGGAGCTCGTCGACGAAGGCGTGATCGAGGCCCGGCGCGGCATCGGCATGTTCGTCACTCCCGGCGCGCGCGCCGTCCTGCTGCGAGAGGAACGAGAGAAGTTCCTCGGCCAGGAGTGGCCCCGGATCCGGGAAACCATCCAGCGCCTCGGCCTGACGACGGAGGAGCTCCTGGACGCACCGCCGGATTCTCCCGAGGAGGAGCGCTGAGCCCATGGCGACCATAGAGGCGCACGGCCTCCGCAAGACGTACGGCGCGACCGTCGCGCTGGACGGCATCGACCTCGACATCGCGGAGGGCCGGATCGTGGGCCTGATCGGGCCCAACGGCGCCGGCAAGACGACTGCGCTGAACGCGATCGTCGGCCTCACGTCGTATCAGGGCCGGTTGAACGTGCTCGGGCGCGATCCGTGGAACGAGCGCGCGGACCTCATGCAAGACGCCTGCTTCATCGCCGACGTGGCCGTTTTGCCGCGCTGGATCCGGGTCTCCCGGGCGCTCGACTACGTGGCCGGTGTCCACCCGCGGTTCGACCGCGCGAAGGCCGCGGCGCTCCTGGCGCAGACGACGATCCCACCGCGCGCCAAGGTCCGGGAGCTCTCCAAGGGCATGGTGACACAGCTCCACCTGGCGATCGTGATGGCCATCGACGCCCGGCTCCTCGTCCTCGACGAGCCGACCCTCGGCCTCGACATCCTGTACCGGAAGCAGTTCTACGACTCGCTCCTCGGCGACTACTTCGAGGGCGGTCGCACGATCCTCCTGGCCACGCACGAGGTCGAGGAGGTCCAGCGCATCCTGACCGACCTCCTGTTCCTCGACCGCGGTCGGATCGTGTTCAGTCGGAGCATGGACGAGGTCGAGGCGCGCTATCGCGAGGTGTCGGTGCATCCCGAGCGGCTCGCGGCGGCCCGGGCCCTCGGCCCGATCCACGAGCGGGAGGGGTTCGGCCGCAGCGTCCTTCTGTACGAAGGCCGGGCCCCGGGGGAGTTGGCCGCGCTGGGCGAGGTCCGGACGCCCACCGTCGCCGACCTGTTCGTCGCGATCATGAGCGGGAGCGCGGCGCGGGGGGCGACGCCATGAGCGGGCGCCTGGCCTGGTCCGTCCGCCGCGAGCTGTGGGAGAACCGCTCGATCTACCTGGCGCCGCTGACCGTCGCGGCCGTGTTCCTGGTCGGGTTCTCGATCGGACTCGTCGGCCTCCCGGAGAGGACGCGCGCGGCGCTGGCGCTGCCCCCGCTCCAGCAGCGAGAGGCCTTCCAGCAGCCTTACCTGATCGCCGCCCTGATCCTCATGGCCGTCGAGCTGATCGTGGCCCTGTTCTACTGTCTCGACGCGCTGTACGGGGACCGGCGCGACCGCAGCGTCCTGTTCTGGAAGTCGCTCCCGGTCTCGGACCTGACGACCGTCGTCTCCAAGGCGAGCGTCCCGATCGTGGTGCTGCCCCTGGTGGCGTTCGTGGCGACCGTCGCGACCCAGTTCGTCATGCTGCTGGAGAGCAGCGCCGTGCTCGCGGCCAGCGGCATGGGGGCGGGGATGCCGTGGGTCGAGGTGCCGTTCCTCGAGACCTCGCTGATCAACCTCGTCCACGTCGTCGGGTTCCACGGCTTCTGGTACGCGCCGCTCTACGCGTGGCTGCTCCTGGTATCGGCGTGGGCCCGGCGCGCCCCCTTCCTGTGGGCCACCCTGCCGCTGGTGGCGATCGGCGGCCTCGAGAAGCTGGCCCTCGGCACGTCGCACTTCGCGGCGATCCTGCAGCACCGTTTCATGGGCACCAGATCCGCCGCGCGCACGGGCACGATGACGATGGACATGATCCGGCCGCACCCGCTGGGAGGGTTCCTGATCAGCCCCGGGATGTGGATCGGGCTCGCGGTCGCCGCGGCGTTCCTGTTCGGCGCCGTCCGGCTGCGCCGCTCCCGCGGGCCGAGCTGATGAGTGGGCCGACGGAAGTTTCGCCCACGGCCATGGCCCGGATTACCGGCGCCTTCCATGGCGTTCCTCTTCTTCCGCTTGGTGACGCTCTGAGAAGGGATCGCTATCGTTGCGGGCAGCGGAACATTCCAAAGCGAGGTGGGCGGTGACATTCAAACGGGTCGTTGGAATCCTGATGATCTTGGCCGGACTGGTGGCGGGGTGGTTTGGCGTGCCGCATGGCACTCCGGACCGGCCCCTTCTCGCCTTCGCCGGTGCGTTGATCGTGGCGGGCGCCGCAGTGGCTTTTATGCGCGAGAAGGACAAGTAGGTCAAGAGCCCTTCATCGCGATCACGTGGGCCACGAGTTGATCGACGGCGATCTCGGTGCCCTGGTAGAAGCCCGACGTCTTGTTCGCTTCGAGGTCCGCTTCACTCCGGTGCAGCGCCGTGAAGACGTAGCGCGTGCCGGTTCCCACGCTCTCCATCGTAACGATGGCGGTGATCGGGATATCGTCAAAGACGGCCGGGCGATAGCCGGGGAACAACATCGAGGTCCAGACGAGTCGTTGCATCGGCACGACGTCCAGGAAACAGCCCAGGTTGGGAACCTCCGCGCCGTCCGCCAGGGCGATGTCGATGCTGAAGATGCCGCCCGGTCGCACGTCCATTTCGGTTCGCGACACACGCCCCCAGGCCTTCGGCATGTACCACTCCTTGAGATGCTCCGGTTTCGTCAACGCTTCCCAGACGAGCCGCGTGGGAGCGTCGATGGACCGTTCGATGGCGAAGTCGAGTTTCGGGTCGAACGTAAATTGCGCGTTCATGATTCTGCTTCCTTCTCCGCGAGATGTTTGACGTGCTGATCGAACCGGTCCAGTCGGGCCTCCCACGACTGACGACGCGCGGCCAGCCAGTCTTCAGCGACCTCGAGCCGTTCGGGTGCGAGCTCGTACGTCCGCACTCGCCCGCGCTTCTTCGACCTCACCAGCCGGCTCCGTTCGAGCACCGAGAGATGCTGCACGAACGACGGGAGTTGCATGTCGAACGGTGCCGCCAGTTCGCTGACGCTGGCTGTTCCCTCGGATAGTCGCTCCAGGACCTTCCGCCGAGTCGGGTTGGACAAGGCGCGAAACACTGCGTCAGCGGCCGTGGATTGAACCATTTCGGAATCATACATCCGAGGGATACTTTTGTAAATACCTAAGTATTGTCGCCGATCCGAGCGGCAGACTGACGTTCAGTTCGGGAGCGGTGGCGTTGCGGGTATGAGCCCGGAAGGAAATCGTGACTCGCGACTCGGGCTTGACGGGTCAGCGAGCTATGGTACAGTAATGCCGACTACGGGAGGCCACATGCGTGTCTCGAGAGTGCTCGCCATTGTCCTCGCCGGATTCGTCGTCGCCATCGGGCTGGTCGGCCTGGCGTCTCCGTCGACCCTGTACGGGTTCGGCCGCTCGTTGGACAGCCGGACAGACCTGTACGTCGTCGCGGCGCTTCGGATCGTCTTCGGAATCCTCCTCCTCCGGGTCGCCTCGACGTCGCGGATGCCGAGGACGGTTCGCGTGATCGGCGTCGTCGTGCTCGTCGCGGGCCTCGTCACCCCGTTCTTCGGGATCGAACGCGCCCACCGCATGATCGAGTGGTTGTTCGGCCAGGGGCCCCTCCTCGTACGGGCATGGGGAGGCATCGCCGCATTCGTCGGCCTGTTCCTCATCTACGCGGTCGCCGCGCCTCGAAACATCCAGGGCGAATAGCGGCCGGGAATAGGACGCTTCAGACGGCGACCTTTCTCCCGCCGCCGCGCGGGATCTGCGCGTTCCCTTGCTCCCGTACTGACGCCGGCGAAGAGGGCCTCCCCCGCCGCCGCCTCGGCTGCTATTGTGGTGTACTCCCGCCATCCATGGTCGCTCCTGTCCTTTTCGAGAGCTGAAGGAGAGCGCGTGTCCGCACCCGGTCCCGACTCCGACTTCCAAACCGCGATGTCCGTCCTTTCTCACACCTATTTCGCGCCGATCCTGGGAACGCTGATCCGGGCGAGAGTGCCGGATCTTCTCGATGGCGGAGGGGTCGGGGCGGTGGAGCTGGCAGAGCAGGCGGGCCTGAATCCGCTTTCTACCGTCAGGGCGATGCGGGCCCTGACGGCGTTCGGCGTGTTCCGCGAAGTGGAGCCGGGCACCTTCGTCAACAGCGGGGCGTCGAGCCTCTTTCGGGACGCACCCGAGGGTCTCCGAAACTACGCGCTGTTCGCGACTTCGGATCAGTTCTCGAGGTCGTGCGCGGCGCTCGGGCACAGCCTGGAGACGGGCCGGGCGGCGCACGACCACGCCCTCGGGCAGAGCGTCTGGGAGTACATGCGGGACCACCCCGAAGAAAACGCCGCCTTCAACCGTGGGCTGGCGGAGATTCGCAAAGACGAGCAGGCCGCGATCGCCGCGGCGTACGACTGGACCGGAGTGACGTCTGTCGTGGACGTGGGGGCAGGGGCGGGCTCGCTCCTGGCTTCCATCCTCGAGGCCAATCCCGACGCTCGGGGCGTTCTGTTCGACCGACCCGACGTCCTGCCCGACGCCGACCACCTTCTGGGGACACGCGGCGTGCGCGAACGATGCGAGCTGATCGGCGGAAGCTTTTTCGAGCCGATGCAAGTGGAGGGAGACGTCTGGATCCTGAGCCAGGTTCTGCACGACTGGCCGGACGCGGAGTGCCGGACGATCCTGACGAGGTGCCGCGAACGGATGACACCCCAGGATCGGTTGCTGGTGGTCGAGATGGTTCCGGTGCCCGGCCAGCCGGACGCCGGGATCGCCCTCCTCGACATTGCGATGATGATGTTCGGTGGGGAAGCGCGGCAACGCACCGAGGAGGAGTACAACGAGTTGTTCGCCGCGACCGGATTCAGTCCGGCGCGAATGATCGGAACCGGGACGGGGTTCAGCATTCTGGAAACGAGCTAGCAGGGAGAACGCGGCATGAAGTCGGGCGGGCTCTTCGAAGGGCGCGTACCTTCTGCATGGTCGTCGCGACTCACGCGGCGGGCCGCCCATCCAACCAAAGGAGAGAGCATGGCCACCAAGGTCGTCGTCATCGCCGAAGTCGAAGACCCGAAGACGTGGGAGAAGGGCTTCCGGACCCACGGGGACCTCTTCCGGAGCCAGAGCGTCAAAAAGCCGATCGACTTCTCGATCAAGGGGAACCAGATCGCGGTCTGCATGAGACCCAAGGACCTCGACAAGTTCATGGAGATCTTCGAGTCGGAGGCCACGGCCGACGCGATGAAGGTCGACGGCGTGAAGCGGGAGACGGCCCAGGTGTTCGTTCTCGACCAGCGATTCGAGCTCTAGAGCGCTCGCGGGCCTGGCGTGGCGGCGCATTCGCGGTTGCCTTGGTGCTTCGTCCGGGTTTCGGTGCTGACGTGGCTGATCGCCGGCTGCGCGGCAAACCAACGATCGGCGGACGTCGAGACGGAAGACGAAGGGCTCCGCGCTTTCGCGAGCCGATACACCGCCGCCTGGTCGAGCCAAGACCCGGCCCGCGTGGCGTCCTTCTTCTCGGAGGACGGCTGGTTGAAGATCAACGACGGCGACCCGTCGGTGGGCCGGGAGGCCATCACCGAGGCGGCGCGCGGGTTCATGACCGCGTTTCCAGACATGGTGGTCCAGATGGACTCCCTGCGCGCCGCCGGCGACGGAGTCGAATACCACTGGACGTTGCGCGGGACGAACACGGGACCGGGAGGCACGGGACGGACCGTCCGGATCAGCGGGTACGAGCAGTGGACGCTGGGCGAGGACGGCCTCATCGCGGAGTCGAGGGGTCACTTCGACGAAGCCGAATACCGTCGCCAGCTCGAGGAGGACTGAGAATGATCGGATTCCGGGCTTCAGGTATCGTGCTCGTGCTGACCGCGGCGGTGTCGTCGGCCGCCCTCGGACAGGCCCGGCCCGACCCGGCGGAACTCGTCGCGGTTCAGCGCGAGGCCATGGCCAGGCTTTCCTTCATGGACGGGGTCTGGAGAGGTCAGGGTTGGACGATCCAAGCGTCAGGCGAAAAGCAGGAGATCACCCAGACCGAACGGGTCGGGCCTTTCCTCGACGGGTCGGTGAAGGTTCTCGAGGGTCGAGGCTACACTCCCGACGGCGAGCTCGCCTTCAACGCGTTCGGGACGATCTCGTACGATCCATCCGCGCAGGCGTTCAGCTTGCATTCCTACGCGCAGGGCCGGGCCGGCGACTTCGTCCTGACCCCGACGGCCGACGGCTTCGTCTGGGAGATCCCCGCGGGCTCGATGACGATCCGCTATACGGCGGTCTTCGATGATGGCACGTGGCGGGAGCGCGGCGAGCGGATCGCACCCGGCGAGGAGCCGGTCCGCTTCTTCGAGATGAGCCTCGAGCGGGTCGGCGACACGGACTGGCCGGCAGCCGGCGCGGTAGGTCCGGACTGACCGACGTTCTTTCCGCCGATCGCGGAGCCCGCCACGAGAGATACGGAGAATTCAAGATGGCCAGAGTGACTGTCCCGCAGCGACTGACCGTGGAACCGGATCGGGAGGACACGGGATGATCGATCTGCAAGCCGAGGCCGCCGAGCTGATGCGCCTCAGCCGTGAGTGGTCCCAGGTAGCCGGATCGGGGGACCTCGAGAGGACTCTCGCATACTGGGCCGACGACGCCATCATGATGCCTCCGGGCCGGGCGCCGCTCCGCGGCAAGCCGGCGATCCGGGAGTTCCTGGAAGCGAGCGCGTCGATCCCGGGCTTCTCGATAAGATGGGAGCCCCTCGAGGCGCACGTCTCGCCCTCCGGTGATTTCGCCTACCTCATCGAGCGGAACCAGGTTTCGTTCCAGGACTCGACGGGAGCGCGGGTGAGCGAGTCCAACAAGGTCGTGACCGTCTGGCGAAAGGTGCGGGAGGGATCGTGGAAGAACGTGATCGACATGTGGAACGCCGACCCGGAGTCAAGATGGCCAGAGTGACCGGGATCGGCGGAGTGTTCTTCAAGAGCCGCGGCGACGCCTCCGCGCTGGCCGCGTGGTACGAGAAGCACTTGGGGCTTTCGCTCGAGAGCTGGGGCGGCGCGATCCTGAAGTGGCCCGAGGACCCGGCCGAGGACGGGGGGATGACCGTGTGGCACGTCGCCGATCGGGACAGCGAGTGGTTTGCCCCCAGCGACTCGTCTTTCATGATCAACTACCGCGTCGACGACCTCGACGAGATGCTCGAGCAGCTCGGCGCCACCGGGATCGAGGCGATCCGCCGCCCCGAGTCGGACGACAACGGGAAGTTCGCCTGGATCATGGACCCGGACGGGAACAAGGTCGAGCTGTGGCAGCCCATGGCCCGGGGCGAGAAGAACGAGGAGGCGTAGCGCGGAGGGATTCCGCGCCCCCGCTGGGCCTCGCTAGGTCTCGATGGAGGCCACCGCGAGCTCCCGCTCTACGGGAGAGGCCCTCGCCGGCCGGTCGCCACGACGAACCGCTGGACGCACTCCATGCCCGCGTCCGTCTCGAGGTCCCGCCAGTCGTCGAGGACATCGCTTTCCAGCGCGGCGAGCGCGTCGTCGTCCACCTCCGCCACGATCGGGGCCAGCGGGGTCGCTCCGATGTACTGCCACAGGAAGTCCCGCGCTGCCGGGAGCCGAAGCTCCTTTGTGTCGGCTTCTACGCTCACCTCGCGGAAGCCCGCCTCCTCCAGGAGTCGCGCCAGATCGGAGGTGTCGTGAAGCGAGAACACATGAGTCACGAAGCCGGCGGCTTCGGGCGCGATGTGTCGTTCCATCGCGCCGGCGAGGGACCCGAAGACGGGCGATATGGGCCCCGGAACGTTCAGGACCAGCCGGCCACCCGGCGTGAGGACGCGGTGCATCTCCGCCAGCGCGCGGGCGGGCTCCGGCACGAACTGAAGGCTCATCTGACAGAGCACGACATCGAAGGCTTCGTCCGGCAGTGGCATCGACTCTGCTCCGGCCTCGATCCATTCGATCTCCTCCCCGGCCGCGGTCGTCCGCGCGACGGCCAGCATGCCGGGATCGGGGTCGAGCCCCACGACCGACCCGTCGGGAACGACCTCGGCCGCCGCGAGGCGAGTCACGATTCCGGTCCCGCAGCCGACGTCCAGAACCCGCTCTCCCGGACGGAGCGCGGCGACGCGCAGGAGCTCGATCGCGACGGGTCTGCCGATGGTCGGGACGAAGAACCGCTCGTAGCTGGTCGCGATGGAATGATCGATGGATGGCTGGGACATCGTGATCGCCTCCTCAGGATTCTGCTCTCCACGGCCGACGCTCTTCCAAGATTTCCGATCCGCGGCGGTGCGTCAACCTGTGCGGCGCGATCCGCCGGCCGGCCAGCCGACCGAAGCCGATGACGTTCATCGACTGGTCCGATCCCGAGGCCATGCTGGGTCTGCTCGTCGAGTGGGTCGCCGACGAGCGGGACGCGGCGGCGGATCCCGCGCGCGTGGCGTTCCTCGCCCAGCTCGCGGCGGAGCTGTCCGCGCTGGCGGTCCGGCACGACGACCTCTCTCTCGACGAGCTCGTCGCGGAAATGCAGGCCTTGCACGAGGCGCGCGCGGCCGGGATCTCCGGGGATCCGGCGCTCGGCCACCTCGCCGATTGCATCGCGGAGATCGAGCGGGTGCGCTCCGAAGGCGGATCCGCGTGAGCCTCGAGGCTCAGCAGGTCGAGTGGAACAGCCCGCCCACGGGTGTCGAGGGCCGCAGCGCGTTGTAAACCTCCACGGCCTCCCTGGTTGCGTGCACGCGCACTTGGACGCCGCGGGACTCGAGGAGATCGAGCGTCTCGGGGCACACCCGGAGCCGTTCGTCGAAGCCGCGCGAGAGCACCACCGCGCGGGCGCCGTGGTCGACCAGCTCGAGGACGTCCGCGGGCTGGATGCCGGGCACGTGGCGCGTGCCCGTCTCGTTCCAGTCCCACTCGCGCGCCCCGCCGGGGAACAGCTTCGCGTCCTTGAACGCGCGCCCGTCCGCCAGCACGCGGCCGCGATCCACGTCCCGGACGTGCGGCTGCTCGTTCTGGGCGCGATCGCGTTCATCATCCTGCCCGCGGCCATCGGCGGGCTCGTCCTGACGAGACGCCTCTCCTCCCTCGGGGAAACGGGTCGTCTCCGCTCGGCCCCTAAAGGGGAGCCTTGATCCTCATCGTCTCCACCAAGGCGGCGCGTAGCCTACTTCTCAGCGCGAAGCCGCTCCACGAGCTCCGGCAGATTCTCGTGACCGGGTAGGCCCGCGAACTCCCGGGCCCACCGTGCGAGGTACTCCCAGTCGAGAGCAGGGCCCTTGCGACGGACGACGCCCTCGGCGTCCTCGAAATCGCGAGGACGTCCCGCGAAGAGCTTGTGGAGCAGGAGGTCCTCCGCGGCCGCGAACGGAACCGCTTCTCCCGCGACCTCGACGCGGACCGCGCGTGCGATCGCGCCGGATTCGTACGGCGTCGTCGAGTGGATGAAGTCGACGCGGATCCGGGTCTTCGGGTCCTCGCACGGCAGGACGAACGTCTCCCGAGCGAAGGATTCGGGGTCCTCGGGGAGCGGAGCGAGCCCCGCCGATCGGGCGGCCGACAGAACCTCGTTGATCCGGTCCGGAGAGGCTCGAGAGTCACGTCGATGTCCTGGGTGAGCCGCGGCTCTCCGTGCAGCAGCACCGCCTGGCCGCCGATCAGCATGAACGGGATCTCGCGCTCCCGCAGCGATCGCGCCACGCGGGCGATCAGGTCCTGGAAGTCAGGTTCCCGGTGGGAGTCCATTGACCGCACGGGCGATCGCGAAGTCGGGGGCGAGATCATCCCGCCAGTCCCCGGGAAACTCGGGATTGAGCGCGACGGCCTCGCGCCACATCGCCGCGAAGACCGCCAGGGCCTCGGACCAGGTCCGTTCGCCGAGCCGCTCCTTGGTGTGAATCCGGTCGAGCTCGAAGAGCTTCCGTGATGGACGGAGCATCCCGGCAATCTACCCCGCGAACGGCCGGGCCGCAGGGCGCGCGCCAGGGTCCCGTGTTATCGTGGCGGCATCGTCGACTGCTTCCTCCCGCATGATAGACGCTGCGTTGAGCTCTCGACGGGCGTACGGAATGGTGGTCGCCGGGCGCAGAGCTCGTCACTTTGGACCAGCGGCTGGGGGGCGGCGGCGCGGAACCTCTGATGGCGGATACGACGTTGAGATCGATCGGCAACCTGATCGCCGGGGCGGCGTTCTTTCTGGTGGTCACGACCGCGCTCGGGGCACAGGAGCCCGAGGCCGACGCCGCGCTAGCGGGCCCGTGGTGGGGCGCCTGGATGCGCGATGCCGACACGCTCGACGTTCGGATGCGCTTCGAGAAGGTCGACGACGGCTGGCGCGGCTCGTTCGACTCCGAGCGCCTGCGGGTCACGGGGATCCCCTTTACCTCCGTCGAATTCGATCCACCCGGCGTCCGGCTGACGATGGTCGGCGACGCCACGACGATGGAGTTCGAAGGCCGGGTCGAGGGCGACTCGCTCGTCGGCACGTACCGCGAGGACGGCGCGGAGGGGCGCTTCGCCTTCGTCCGGGTCCAGACGGCGGACCTGCCCCTTCTCGAGGAGCCGGCGCGGTTCCAAAACGGCGACGTCGACCTGGCGGGGACGTATGTCCGTGCTCTCGGGAAGCCGCCCACTCCGGCGATCGTGTTCGTCCACGGCTCGGGGGCCGAAGGGCGCTGGGCGTCGCGCTTCCTCGCGGATGCGTTCGCGCGCGAGGGCGTCGCCGCCCTGATCTACGACAAGCGCGGGGTCGGCGAGTCGACGGGCTCGTGGAAGGAGGCGGGGTTCGAGGATCTGGCGGGCGACGCGGCTGCGGCCGTGGCCTGGCTCCGCGCCCGGCCCGAGATCGATCCTCACCGGGTCGGAGTCCACGGCCACAGCCAGGGCGGGACCTTCCTGCCCATGGTCGCGGTCCGCTCGGACGCGAACTTCGTCGTCGCCTCGGCTGCCGCGGGCCTGCCGATGGATGAGGTCGAGATCTACAGCATCGGGAACGCCATCGGCCTGGATTCCCTGCCCCCCGACGAGGCGGCGCTCGCCCGGGCCTACGTGGAGGCGCTGGTCGACGTGGCGTACCACGGCGCACCGCGCGCCGAGCTCGAAAGCGCCGTGTCGAAGGCCCGCGGTCACGCCTGGTTCTTCGAGCCGCCGGGCCCCGACGACTCCTACTGGGGCTTCTCGCGCCGGATCGCCGAATTCGACCCGCTCGCCTGGTGGCGGCAGGTCGAGGTACCCGTGCTCCTCGTGTACGGCGCGGACGACGAGCGCGTTCCGCCGGAGAAGAGCGAGGAGGCGATCGAGCGCGCGCTCGCCGAGGGACACGCCCCACCGGTAACGACGCGCATCTTCCCCGGCGCCGACCACACGTTCCGCGTCCGCCGGCCGGGCGACGTCTGGCCGCGCACGGTGGAGGGGTACCCGGACGCCGTGCTGGAGTGGGTTCGCCAGCTGGAGTCCGAGCGAGGAGTGGCGGAAGACCGGCAATGACCTGCACCGTCGTGCGCAGCCATCTTCCGGAAGGAGCCGCCGCATGAAGTCCCTTCACCTCCCCATCCTGGCGTTCGCCGCCCTCGCCTGCGCGGCGTGCGCCGCCAAGTCTCGCGACGCCGAGCCCTCGCTCTGGCAGGTGTACGAGACGTCGCTGAAGGGGGCGAAGTACGTCGACCTGACGCACCGGATCACGCCGTCTATCCCGGTATGGGCGGGATTCGGCCCGGCGAAGTTCGGGCCCACGTTCGATCCGAAGACCGGGATCCCGTACAGTTGGGCCAAGGACGGCTTCGAGGCCACGCGCTACGAGCTCGCCACCGATCAGCTCGGCACCCAGCTCGACCCTCCGGCGCATTGGAATCCGGACTATCCGGCGATCGACGAGCTGCCGCCGACCTTCGCCGTCCGACCGCTGGTCGTGATCTCGATCGTCGACCAGGTCGCGAAGGAGCCCGGCTATCACCTCGCCGTGAAGGACATTCAGGACTGGGAGGCGGCGCACGGGCGGATTCCCGAGGGATCGGTCGTGTTCGTCCGGTCGGACTGGTCGAAGGACTGGCCCGATCCCGCGCTGGCCACCCGTCGCCCGTTCCCCGGGGTTTCGCTGGCCGCTCTGAAGTTCCTGCACGAGCGGCGTCACATCCTGTTCCACGGACACGAACCGCTCGACACCGACACGACGGCGATGCTCGAAGGAGAGGACTGGCTGCTCACGAACGGCTACACGCAGGCCGAGGGAGTGACGAACCTCGACCAGGTCCCCGAGGTGGGGGCGCTGGTGGAGATCGGGTTCCCGGAGTTCCAGGGTGGGGTGGGAGGCTACGCGCGCTTCATCGCCATCTGCCCGCCGGACTGGAAGTACGGAGTTTCGGTCGGTCAGGTGCCCGAGAGTCCATTGGCCAAGGCGGCGAAACCGCTGCACTGGGACACGACGCTCGGCATGCGGGTCAGATGAGCGCCCGGAGGGACGAAGGGAGTCCGACGCCGGGCGGGCCGGCGGCTGGCGGTCGACCAGATTCGGAGTGATCTTGCGGACGTGAGACGCTCCATCGTCGTCGCGGCCGTGCGCATCGCCTACGGCCTTCTGCTCATCGGCTTCTTCGTCGTCTGGCTGCGGGGCTTCGAGCTGCCGGAGGTGCCTTCGAGAGCGGCCGTCGTTCGCGACGCCATCTTCGGCGCGCCCTATTTCGTCCCGATCATCATCGGGGTGTATCTCGTGGCGGGGCTGTGCTTCGTGGTTAACCGCTTCGTCCCGCTGGCCGCGCTCGTCCTGTTCCCGATCGTCCTCAATATCCTCTTGTTCCATTCGTTCCTGAACCTGGGCTCGGTGCCCAAGGCGCTCGTCGTGTTCCTGCCCGATGCGTTCCTGCTGTATGCCTATCGGGACGCGTTTCGCCCGATCCTCCGGCCCAAGTGGGAGGCCAGAGGAGAACCGTAACGGGATCCCGTCGGGGCTGCTCGCCGGCAGGCTGTTCCCGCGCTGGACGGTCGTGCTGCGATCACCATCATTCCAGACTGAAAGGCGAGCCGCGCCGGACGAGGCCGCATGGACTTTGACGCGTTGCCCACGCTCCAGAGGGTTACGTTCGTCGCCGTCGGAGCCGGCTGGCTGGCGTTCTTCGGCGCCCTCGTCATGCGGGTCAGGGGCTGGGGCCGCGCGCGTCGCCGGGATCTCCGATCCCTGGGCGGGATGGGCTTGCAGGCGGTGGGGATCGGGATCGTGTTCAACGCCCCGCGCGTCTGGTCCGGCACGAATCCGGTTACGATCCTCCGCGCCGCGGCCGCGATCGCACTGGCCGTGGCCGGCGCGGCGCTCGCCGTGGCCGCCGTCCGCACGCTCGGGAAGCAGTGGAGCCTGACGGCCCGGGTGCTCGAGGACCACGAGCTCGTCACTCGGGGCCCCTACGGGCTCGTCCGGCACCCGATCTACACCGCGCTCCTGGCCCTCGTCCTGGCCGCGGGGCTCGCCAACTCGGGCCTCTCCGAGACGGCCCTCGCCGCTCTCGTGTACGTGGCGGGAACGCTCCTCCGGACCCGCCGCGAGGAGGCCCTCCTGCGCGACTCCTTCGGGGCGGAGTACGACGCGTATGCGGCGCGCGTCCCGGCCCTCCTCCCGGGGCTCGGTCGCGGGCGCTTCGACTAGAGCCGTGGAGATCGCCCGATATCGGTCCGCCTTCCATCCTTTCGCCATCGGGCTGCGTCCAACCTTTCGTGTTAGCCGATCGTGGCCGCGGAGGTTAGGATTGCCTTCCCCCGGATGACGAACCCGAGACTCGATTCGAGGACCACGTCGCGCGCGGCGCGGCTGGTGGTCGCGATCGCGGCGCTGCTCCCGGCCGCCTGCGGCTCGACCGGGCGCACGACGCCACGCACGGAGCCTGGCGCCGGGATAGCTACCGCTCCCGCGGCCCGGCCGGGCGACGTCGCCCGGATCGACAGCCTGCGGGCCTCCTACACCGACGCCGATGTGGCCTTCATGGCGGGGATGATCCATCACCACGCCCAGGCGCTCGTCATGTCGGCGATGGCGCCGAGTCACGGCGCCAGCGATCGGCTGCTGGTCCTCACCTCGCGCATCCACAACAGCCAGCAGGAGGAGATCCACCGCATGCAGGCCTGGCTCCGGGATCGCGGCGAGCACGTGCCCGAGGTGAACCCCGACGGCACGATGGCGATGCACGGGATGGCGCCCATGCCGGGCATGCTCACCGACGCCCAGATGGCCGAGCTGGACGCGTCCCGCGGCCCGGACTTCGATCGCGCGTTCCTCGTGTACATGATCCAGCACCACAAGGGCGCCCTTACGATGGTCGACGACCTCTTCGCCACCAACGGCGCTGGACAGGGGGAGGCCGTTTTCAAGCTGGCCTCCGACATCGGCGCCGATCAGAAGAGCGAGATCGAACGCATGCAGAAGATGCTCGCCGCGCTCGCGACCGAGGGCGCCGACCAGCCATGAACGGCTGTCTCACGAACCTCTCAACCCCATCCACGGGAGTGCCCATGCCCGAGCTCCATCCGCCGCTCCGCGCGATCGCCCTGGCGATCGCCCTCGTCGCCCTGCCGCCGCTCGCGCCGCGGCTCGCTGCGCAGGCCTCCTCGCCGGCGAAGTCGTACGCCCACCCGACGGCCGTCACCGACACGACCGACCCGCGGGTCGGCCTGTCTCCCGGGCTGACCGACGCCGGCGTGGCGGCACAGGGGCTCCGGCTCCTGTCCAACACGCCCAAGCCCGAGCCGTTCGCTGAGTCGACGAACTCGGACCTCGCGTTCAAGGGCCACTACGCGATCCAGGGGAACTACAACGGCTTCCAGGTCTGGGACATCTCGGACCCGGCGCACCCGGTGCTGCGCAAGGGTTACTTCTGTCCGGCGTCGCAGAGCGACGTCTCGACCTACGGGAACCTGCTGTTCGTCTCGGGCGAGGGGCTCGAGGGGCGTCTCGACTGCGGCGGCCAGGGCGTGCCCGACACGGTCAGCAGCGCGCGTCTGAGGGGCCTCCGGATCTTCGACATCAGCGACCTCGACAATCCGGTGAACGTGGCCAACGTCCAGACGTGCCGCGGATCTCACACGCATTCGGTCCTCGTCGACCCGAAGGACCGCGACAACGTGTACGTGTACATCTCGGGCTCGGCACAGGTGCGCTCGCCGAGCGAGCTCGCGGGGTGCTCCGGCGGGCAGCCCGGCGAGAACCCGAACACGGCCCTGTTCCGGATCGAGGTCATCAAGGTCCCGCTGGCCCATCCCGAGGCCGCGGCGATCGTCTCGTCGCCGCGGATCTTCCACGACCTCGCGCCGGCACCGACCCACGGCGAGTCCGAGGCCGACGTCGTCGCGCGCGAGGAGGCTCTGGCCAAGGCCCGCGCCGAGGGCGGCTACATCGCCACGATCCAGGGCACGGAGCAGGCCCTGAACGAGGGGTTCGTCGACTTCCTGCTGAAGCAGGTCGTGGCCGAGCGCGGCGGGACGGGGGACCCGACGGCCGCCGACAGCGCGGCGCTCCACGAGACGCTCGACGCGCGGCTGGCGAAGATCTTCGGCTCGAACCAGCCCCAGACCGGCC
>CAZCZH010000035.1:0-16151 GCA_964502985.1 uncultured Gemmatimonadales bacterium | reverse complement strand
GGGTTCAAGCTGCACGGCACGCTTCCCGAGGGGGCCACGGCGACCGATCTCGTTCTCAGGGTCACCGAGATGCTCCGCCAGAAGGGTGTCGTATCCAAGTTCGTCGAGTTCCATGGTCCAGGGATCGCCTCGCTGTCGCTCGCCGACCGGGCCACGATCGGCAACATGAGCCCGGAGTACGGCGCGACGTGCGCCATCTTCCCGATCGACGCCGAAACCCTGGCCTACCTGCGATTCACGGGTCGCGACGAGGAGCGGGTCCGGCTGGTCGAGGCGTACGCCAGGGCGCAGGGCCTGTTCCACGACGCCGACTCGCCCGAGGCCGAGTACTCCGACCGGCTGGAGCTCGATCTGGCGACCGTCGAGCCGAGCGTCGCCGGCCCCAAGCTGCCGCAACGGCGGATTCCGCTGTCCAAGGCGAAGGGCACGTTCCGCCACGACCTGATCGAGATGTTCGGCTTCGGCGACGACGAGGAGCCGAGCGAGCAGGTGATGCACCGCTGGGAGGCGGAGGGCGGCGACAGCGAGGGCCCCGCCGTGGCCACCGCCACGGCCCCACCGCGGGCTTCGGTCCGCCTGGAGTCCGAGGACCCCGACGGCGATCCGGTCGCGTTCGAGCTGCACAACGGGTCCGTCGTCATCGCGGCCATCACGTCGTGCACGAACACGTCCAACCCGTCGGTCATGATCGGCGCGGGGCTCCTCGCGCGGAACGCCGTCGCGCGCGGCCTGACGACCCGCCCGTGGGTCAAGACGTCGCTCGCCCCGGGATCGATGGTCGTCACGGAATACCTCGAGGAGGCCGGTTTGATGGACGACCTCGAAGCCCTCGGATTCCACCTGGTGGGCTACGGCTGCACGACGTGCATCGGGAATTCCGGCCCGCTGAGGCCTGAGATCACGCGGGCCATCGAGGAGAACGACCTGGTGGCCTGCTCGGTGCTGTCCGGGAACCGCAACTTCGAGGGTCGCATCAACCCCGACACGCGGGCCAACTACCTGGCTTCTCCGCCGCTGGTCGTAGCCTACGCCCTGGCCGGTCGGATGGACTTCGACCCGCAGACGGAGCCGCTGGGCGAGGACCCGGACGGGGAGCCGGTCTACCTCAAGGACATCTGGCCCGGGCAGGCGGAGATCCGCGAGACGATCCGCGGCGCGGTCAAGACCGATCAGTTCCGCCGCAAGTACGCCGACGTGTACGCCGGCGACGAGCGCTGGCACGCGCTCGAGGTCCGGGCCGGGGACCGGTTCGACTGGCCCGACGATTCGACGTACATCCGTCGTCCGACGTTCCTGACGGGGATCGTCGCCGAGCCACCCGCGCCCCAGGACATCGAAGGAGCTCGGGTCCTGGCGCTCCTCGGGAACTCCGTGACCACGGACCACATCTCGCCGGCCGGCTCGATCGCCAAGGACTCGCCGGCCGGACGCTGGCTGATCGAGCACGGCGTCGAGCCGCGGGACTTCAATTCCTACGGCTCGCGGCGCGGAAATCACGAGGTCATGATGCGCGGTACGTTCGCCAACATTCGTCTGCGCAACCTGCTCGCGCCGGGGACCGAGGGCGGGTACACGCGGCACCTCCCGGACGGCGAGGCCATGACGATCTTCGACGCCGCCGTGCGCTATCGCGAGGAGGACGTCCCGCTGCTCGTCCTCGCCGGCAAGGAGTACGGCTCGGGGTCGTCGCGCGACTGGGCGGCCAAGGGGACGCTGATGCTCGGCGTACGCGCCGTGATCGCCGTCTCGTACGAGCGGATCCATCGCTCGAACCTGATCGGAATGGGCGTCCTGCCGCTGCAGTTCGCTGCCGGCGAGGACCGCGAGTCGCACGGGCTAACGGGAGAGGAGACGTATGTCGTGCCCGGGATCGCCGACCTCGAGCCCGGCGCCCGGCTGAGCGTCACGGCGACGGCGAACGACGGGTCGAAGAAGAAGTTCGAAGTGGTGGCCCGGATCGATACGCCGGTCGAACTCGGCTATTACCGCCATGGCGGAATCCTGCCCTATGTGCTGCGCCTGCTGAAGGGCTAGCCCGGTTCCCGTGGCACGAGGAGGAAGACGATGGAGCACAAGTTCGATCCGCGAGAAGTCGCCCAGTTCGAGCACGACACGTGGTCCAGATGCAGCGTCGGATACGTCGAAGGGTTCGGCGCGCTGACGAACGACGCGATCGCTTCCCTGCTGGACGCGGCGGCGGTGGACAGTGGCACGCGGGTACTCGACGTCGGCACAGGGCCCGGCATGGCCGCCGCGGCAGCCGCCGAGCGAGGCGCCGACGTCACCGGCGTCGACTTCTCCGAGACGATGATCGCTGAAGCCGCGCGACGGCATCCCGACATCCAGGTCGAGAAATCGGCCGCGGAATCGCTGCCCTTCGACGAGGGATCGTTCGACGCGGTCGTCGGCAACTTCGTCCTGCACCATTCCGGGCGTCCGGACGCGGTCCTGAGCGAGGCGTACAGGGTCCTCGAGCGGGACGGGAAAGCCGCCTTCACCGTCTGGGCGGATCTCTCGAAGCTCGACGCGTTCAACCTGTTCTTTGGTGCCGTGGAGGAGCACGCCGGGTCCGCGGAGCTTCCCCACGGGCCGCTATTCGGCATCAGCGATTTCGCCGTCTTCCACCAGATGGCGCGGGACGCCGGTTTTCGCGACTCCTCGGTCGAGGAGCTGCCGCTCGCCTGGCGCACGGACTCGCTGGACCCTCTCGTCACGTCGTTCCACGACTGGGGAAACCTGGCGGCCTTTCCGGCGGACGTTCGCGACCGCATCGAGAGCAGCGTCCGCGAGGGAGCCGAGCGTTATCGCTCGGGGGACGGCTTCGTCATGCCCAATCCGGCCATTCTCATCGCCGCGGTGAAGTGAGCCGCGCTTCGAGGCTCGATACCGAGCCGCGTCCCGGCATGTTCGCCGTCTGACTTCCCGCCGACGATCGACCGACTACGATGATGCGGGCCGCCCTGCGAAGGGAGGATCGCGCATGAGCACGACAGAGATCGCCCTGTGGGCAGTCGTCGCCGTCATCGTCGTCGCCGCGGCGCTCACGGCATGGCTTCTGTGGCACAGGAAGAGGACCGAATCGCTGCGCGAGGATTTCGGCTCCGAGTACGATCGCGCGGTGGAGGAGACCGGCGATCCCCGAAGGGCCGAGAAGGAGCTCGAGCAACGCAAGAAGCGCTTCGAGAGACTCGATGTCCGTCCGCTGGCTCCAGAGGAAAGGACGCGTTTCGCTCGCCGCTGGCAGACCGTTCAGGGAGAGTTCGTCGACCATCCGGAGGAAGCCGTCGACGACGCCCACCTGCTCGTGGAGGAGGTCTTGCAGGCGCGCGGCTATCCTCTCGAGCGGATGCGCCAGCGGCAGGCCGACATCTCCGTCGAGAACCCGGACGTCGTGCCACACTACCGGCAGGCGTGGGAGATCCATCGCCGGAGCGGCCGGGGCGAGGCCTCGACCGAGGATCGACGCCTGGCGATGAAGCACTACCGGGCCCTGTTCACCGCTCTTCTCGAGGGCGGGGAGAGTGGCGAGGAAGGCGTCGATCCCCGGAAGCGGAAGGAGGCCGTCGCATGAATTCCGATCGCCCGCTCTCGACGACCGAACGGAGAGACTTCGAAGCGGTGGACGTCCCCGAGCCCGAGGCCACTCGACCCGTGGCCGACGACTCCCATTCCCTTCTCGTCGCCGACGAGGAAAGGGAAGACCTGCGCGCGCGCTGGGAGTCGATCCAGGCTGCCTTCGTCGACGAGCCACGGAGCTCGGTAGAGGAGGCGGACCGCCTCGTGAACCAGCAGATCGAGCGGCTCGACGCGCTCTTCCGCCGCGAGCGGGAGACCCTGGAAACGACGTGGAACGAAGGCCAGGAGGCCTCGACCGAGGCCCTGCGGCAGGCCCTTCGTCGTTACCGCGCTTTCTTCGAGCGTCTGCTGGAGGTCTGACCGACGCTGATTCCGGTCCAGGGACGGGCCGGTCGACCCGGTCCGTCCCGGATCCGACTGCGCCGATCCCCCCCTGCCGTCGCGGCAGGCACGCGACGGCGCGTGGCGCGGCCGACGGGCCGCGCTAGCTTGCCCCGTCATGCTCGTCCTCCACGCCCTGGTCGCGGTCGCCACGCTGGTCGGGACCGTGCTGCAAGGGGTGGTCCGGGATACCCGCACCGGCGAGCCCGTCGCCGGCGCCATCGTCGAGATCGTCGACATCGGTCGTGCCACGATCAGCGACTCGGCGGGCGGCTACCGCCTCCCCGACGTTCCGGCGGGGACCCATGAGCTGCGCTTCTCGCGCCTCGGCTACGCCTCCCAGAGCCTGAGCGTCCTGGTTTCCGCGGCCGGACCGCAGGTCGTCGACGTCCGCCTGCCGCAGGACCCGCTTCCGGTGCGCTCGGTCGACCTCGTCCTGCCCCGGGCGACGGCGACGAGGCTCGATCTCACGACGCGGTTCCACGAGATCGGAGGCCAGTCGCGCACGGCCGAGGAGCTGCGCGCCGACCCCGTGATCGCCGAGCCCGACCTGCTCGCCACGTGGGAGGGAGCGCTCGGCGTCGCGATCGACCCCGAGTCGCCGACGGCGCTGGCGATCCGCGGCGGGTCGGGCGACCAGACCCAGGTCCTGATCGACGGCGTGCCGGTCTACGATCCGGTCCATGCCGGCGGACTGTTCAGCGCCCTCACGCCGGACGCGTTCTCGCGCGTCGACATCCACACGGGGGTCTTCTCGCCGCGCTTCGGATCCGCCCTGTCGGGGGTCGTCGAAGCGCGCACGCGGACTCCGGACGCCGAGCGCGTGCGGAGCGCAGGAACCCTCAGCCCGCACGCCGTGAGCCTGACGGTCGACGGTCCGATCCCGGGATGGGGCGGGCTGCTTCTGAGCGGGCGGCGCGGGTTCCCGTCGTTCTTCCAGGATGGCCCCGACGACTCGCATCTGCGCGGCGCGACGACGGACGTCCTGGCCAAGCTGTCGGGCGAGGTTCTGGGCGGGACGCTCGAGGCCCTCGTGTACCAGAACGACGACGGGCTCGCGTTTCCCGCCGTGCGCTCGGCCGACCTCGACCCTGCGGCCCTCCCGCTGAATCGGTTCGACTGGGAGAGCACGACGGCGGGCCTGACATGGGGCCGGCCGATGGGGGACGAGTCGCAGCTCTCGGTGTCCGCCTGGCGGGCGCAATCCGAGGCCGCGCTCGAGTGGAGCCCGGAGGAGTCGCCGCGACGGGTCCGCAGTGGCCGTGGCGGCGACGGGGTCCGCGTCTCTCTGGCCAGGTTGCGCTCCGACGGGCTGGCCACCGTCGGGCTCCAGCTCGACCGCGAGAGCTTCGACTACGAGGCGCTCGAAGCGGGGACCGACGGGGGGCCCCAGACGTTCTCTGCCTCGGCCGCACCAACCACCGGGGCCGTGTTCTACGAGCGGCTGTGGCAGGGCGAGCGGACCCAGTTGGCGACAGGCCTCCGGGCGGGACTTCGCTCGGGCGTCGGGCCGACGATCGAACCCCGGGTGTCGTGGAGCGTGCGGTTGGGCCCGGGCGTGCGTCTCGGGGCGGGCTACGCGCGGACCACGCAAGCCCTCCAGTCGGGTCGCAACTGGGAGTCGGTCGTCACCCGGCTCGACGGGGCCGGGCTGCCGCTCGAGCTCGACGGCGGCGCCGTGGCGAGCTCCGACCAGGTCGCGAGCGAGCTGGATCTCGAGCGCGCCGGCTGGCGGGTCACGCTCGGCACCTACGCGCGGTGGATGCGCGGGCTGGCGATCGTCGCCCCCACGACGGCCGCCCCGTTCGCGATCGTCGATCCGCTGGCCGGGCGCGGCACGGCGTGGGGCGCCGGGGTCCAGCTCGAGCGCGGGAGTCGGCGTGTCGCCCTGCGCCTCGCGTACGGGCTCGGCGGGACCTCGCTGACGACGTCCGCGGGCGACTACGTGCCGTCGACCGACCGCACCCAGACTTTCGTAGCGGGAGTCGGCTATGCGCCCGCCGAGCGCACCTGGCTGCGGGCCGCCCTGCGCGCCGCCACGGGTAGCCCCGCGACGCCTCTGGGGGGCCCGTTCGAGTGGGAGTCGTGCAACCTCGTCGACCACGGCTGCGAGGCTGCGGGCAGCCCGGAGCGGATCGCCGGGCCGCTCAACGAGTCGCGCCTGCCGGCCTACGTGCGGCTCGACCTCGGCGCCCGCCGGGCGTGGTCCCCGCGGTTCCTCGGTCCGGACGGTCGGCTGGCGGCGTTCGTGACCGTCAGCAACGTGCTCGGCCGGCGCAACGTCCTGGCCTACGGCGAGGAGACCGGATCCGGCTCTCTTCGGCCGATCCTCCTGCGGCCGCCGTCCGTCCTCGCTCTAGGTCTCGACTGGAGCCGCTGAGCTCCCTCTCGCCCGCGCGCGAATCGTTCGCAGCTTCCGTCACAAATCTCCGGCTCGCGGGTTTCTTGGATGAACCAGCGGGTCGACGCGCCGTGATCGGCCCTGAGTCGCGAGTCGGGGACGTGGACGGATGAGACGGGACCCCTCTTTCGAGCGCGAGTTCCGGGACGTCTTCGAAGCCCGGTTCGACTCGCTGTATCGCTACCTCGACCGCCTGTCCGGCGATCCCGCGCTGGCGGCCGACCTCGCCCAGGAGGCGTTCGTGCGACTGTTTCGCAGAGGGAGCATGCCACGGGACGAGAGCGCCTGGCTGGCGACCGTCGCCACGAACCTGCTCCGCAACGAGCACCGGACGCGAGTCGGCCGGCGGCAGGCGCTCGAGCGCTGGCGGCCGACCGCGGCGCACGGGCGTCCCCCGGAGACGCCCGGCGAGGGGCTCGAGCGCGCCGAGGAGCGCGCCGCGACGCGCCGCGCGCTGGAGGCTCTCGAGCCGACCCAGCGCGAGCTGCTGCTCCTGCGATACGAGGGCTACAGCTACCGCGAGCTGGCCGCCGCGACGGGCGTCGCCGAGTCAAGCGTGGGCACCCTCCTCGCCCGCGCCCGGCAGGCGTTCAAGAAAGCGCTGGGAGGTACGCATGACGCCTGAGCCCGAGGATCGCCTGGATGACGAGATCGCCGAGGCGCTACGCGATCTCGATCACCCGGTCCCGTTCGTGGATGTCGACGTCCTGATGCGTCGCGCCGAGCGAGGTGGCCGCACTGCGTGGACATGGATCGCCGCCGCGGCCGCCGTGGCGCTGGTCGTCACCGGGGCCGTCGCCTGGCCGGGGTCCCCCATCCGCGGCTGGCTCGCCGCCCATCAGCCCGGCGCTGCGAGCGCTCCCGGCCCTGACGGACGGCACCCCCCGAGTGACTCGTCGGGGCTGGCCGTCGTCCCGAACGCCGACTTCGACGTCGAGTTCACGACGCGGCAGACCGCCGGCGGCGTGCGGATCCAGCTGACGAACGGCGACGCCGTCCAGGTCCGGACGCAGGGCCCTCCGGTCCCCTACGAGCTGGAGCCCGCGCGGGCAGTCGTCCGCAACGCTGGCTCGAACGCGATCCACGTCGTCGCCCTTCCGACCACGCCCCATCGCCTGCGTGTGGTCGTCGCCGGCACCGTTGTCCTGACCACCGAACGAGGCGTCGTCTCGTCCTCCCTCCCGCGCGAAGAAGGCGGCTGGGCCCTCTGGTTCGATGGAGGGGTGACATCCAAACCATTCGACACCGAGGAGAGACCATGAACGCACGAACCTGTCGGCTCGGCCTGGTCCTGTCCTTCGGCGGCCTGCTCACCACCGGCTGCAACGGGAGCACTCCCACCGGGTCGCCTCCCGACTGGAACCCGGTCCTCGACCCGGCCGACTTCGTAGCCGTGGTCGACAACCCGTACTACCCGCTCGTCCCCGGGACGACGTTCCACTACGTCGCCGAGACCGAGGACGGGACCGAGACCAACGACGTCATCGTGACCCACGAGACGCGGCAGATCCTGGGGATCACGGCCACCGTCGTGCACGACCAGGTGTTTCTCGAGGGGGACCTCACCGAGGACACGTTCGACTGGTACGCCCAGGACAAGGACGGGAACGTGTGGTACCTCGGCGAGGACTCGAAGGAGATCGAGAACGGGCGGGTCGCCAGCACCAAGGGCAGCTGGGAGGCCGGCGTGAACGGCGCCGACCCGGGGATCATCATGGAGGCCGACCCACAGGTCGGCGACGAGTACCCCCAGGAGGACGCGCCGCGCGTGGCCGAGGACGGGGCACGGGTCGTCTCGCTGAACGCATCGCCCTCGGTCCCGTTCGGCCAGTTCGCCGGGTGTCTCGAGACCGAGGACTTCTCACGGATCGAGAGCGGCAAGGAGCACAAGTTCTACTGCCCGGGGACGGGGCTCGTCCTGGAAGCCTCGGTGGGTAGCCCCGAGCGCAACGAGCTGGTGGGGATCGACCATCCCTGAAGGTACTCTTCCTGACTCGGGACTTTCCTCCCGACCGGGGCGGTATGGCCCGGATGTACGGCGAGCTCGTGCGCCGCTTCCCCCCCGGTCGGGTTCACGTGTCGACGGTCGCCGCTCCGGCGTCGAACGGCGACGAGACGACCGAGACCCTGGCCCTGATGCCGGGAGTCGAGATCACGCGCATGCCGTTCACGTTCCGCGCGGCTCGGCGTCCGCTCACTCGGATCCGATGGGCGCGCTGGTGCGCCCGCGAGGTGCGCCGGGGCGAGGTTGCGCTGCTCCACGTCGGGAACATCCGTCCGACGGGCTACATCGCGGCGTGGCTTTCCTTGCGCCTCGGCATACCGTATCTCGTGTACGTGCACGGCCTGGACGTCAGGAGGGAGATGCGAAAGGCGCACCGCTCGACCTTCAAGCGCCTCACGGGAAGAACCATCCTCGCACGGTCCGGCCTCGTCATCGCCAACTCGGAGCACACGGCCGACGCGACCCGCCGACTGATGGGCGAGCTGGGAATCGAGGAGCGCGGACGGGTCGTCGTCGTCCACCCGGGGACCGACCCGGATCGCTTCCGACCCAGGCCCGGAGGGGTGGGAGTGGCGCGCGAGCGGTTCGCCCCCGGCGCCGATCCCGTCGTTCTCACCGTCGCCCGGCTCGTCCCGCGAAAGGGGATCGATACGGCGCTCGAAGCGGTAGCCCGTCTCACGGCCGATTTCCCGCGCCTCGCATACCTGGTCGCCGGTACCGGACCCGAGCGGGCGCGCCTCCAGCGGCTTGCCGAAACCCTCGGAATCGCCCCTCACGTGCGATTCCTGGGCGATGTCCCCGAGGCCGATCTTCCGGACCTCTATGCCGCGGCCGACGTGTTCGTGTTGCTCGCCCGGGAAATACCCGAGGATGACGAGGTCGAGGGTTTCGGGATCGTGTACTGCGAAGCGGGCGCTAGCGGCCTGCCCGTCGTCGGGGCGTCGTCGGGTGGGGTGCCGGAAGCGGTCCGTGACGCGGAGACCGGCATTCTGGTCCGGCCCGCGGATCCCGACGAAGCGGCCCGAGCCCTGCGCCGGCTGTTCGATGACGCGGCTCTGCGGCGCGCGATGGGGGACGCGGGGCGGAGGCTGGTCGAGCGCGAGCACAACTGGGATCGCGCGGCGCACCGGGTGTGGGACCTGGGTCAGCGGCTCGCCGGCGGGTGAGCCCGCCGATCGCCTTCGTCCGGCGTCACCGCGCGGCGGTGGCCGCTTTCCTCCTGGCCGCCGGGCTGGTCCTGGCGCGCATCGGATCGCTTCCGCTGATCGATCCCGACGAGGGGCGCAACGCCGAGATCGCCCGCGAGCTGGCCGCCTCCGGCGACTGGCTCGTCCCGACCTACGACGGGCTGGCATACCTCGACAAGCCGATCCTGTACCTCAAGGCCGTGGCCCTGTCGCTGGAGGCCTTCGGGCGGAGCGAAGCGGCCGCGCGGCTCCCGTCGGCGGCGTGCGGTCTGGCGCTGCTGGCCGTCGTGTTCGCGTTCTGCCGGCGCGAGTTCGGCGAGCGGGACGCGGCTCTGGCCGTCGTCGTCGTCGTCACGTGCCCGCTGTTCCTCGTCCTGTCGAGGTATGTGATCTTCGACATGCCGCTGGCCCTGTTCGTATGCTCGGCGATCCTGGCGGGCTATCGCGCGGAGTCCGAGACGGGAGGCAAGCGGCGCGCGTGGTACGCCGCCGGGGCCGCGGCGGCCGGTGTAGCCACGCTCCTCAAGGGGCCGGTTGGATTCGTCGTCCCGTTTCTCGTGCTGGCGGTCTTCGCGCTCGCGGAGCGACGTCCGCGGGCGATCCAGCGCCTCCTCTCCCCGCTGAACCTGGTCGTGTTCCTGGCCGTCGTTCTGCCATGGTTCGTCGGCGTTACGCTGCGCCGGCCCGACTTCCTGTACTACGGGATCGTCGACGAGACGCTGAAGCGCTTCACGACCACGACCTTTCATCGCAACAAGCCGTTCTGGTTCTACCTGCCCGTAATGATCGGAGCGTGCTTCGCCTGGAGCGTGCTGTTCCCCGAGGCGGCCGTCGCCGCGTGGCGCGCCCGACGTCAGCTGACCCGCGGTGACCGCTTCTCGATCGTATGGGCCGTCTCGGTGATGGCGTTCTTCTCGACGAGCCATTCCAAGCTGGTCGGCTACGTGCTCCCGGCCGTCGTCCCCCTGGGGATCCTTATCGCGCGACTGTTCGGAGCGGGGCTGGACGACCCGCGGGGGACGGCCGGGCGCGTCGTGCGGCACGGTACCGTGGCTCTCGTCGGCGTCGGCGCGTTCGGAGCCGCCCTGCTGGCCGCGGAGAGCGTCCACCCGGGGTTGTTCGCGGCCTGGTTCGGCGCCCACGGCCGGGAGTTCGAGGCCCTCCCGCCGGTCTTCCCGTGGCTCGCCCTGGCGCTGGCCGTCGTCGCCGCGGCGGCGATCGCCGGGCGCCTGGCGGAAACGGTCCGTCTGTCGTTCACCGGCTTCGTTCTGCTGCCGGCATCGCTCCTGACGATCGCCTTCGGTGGACTGTCCGAGTTCGCCGCGGCTTCGTCCTCCCGGCCGTTGGCGCGACGCGTGGACGCCATCGCTCCGGGGCTTCCGACGGCCTGCCTGGAGTGCTACCCTGAAGGCATCTCCTTCTATTCGCAGCGCCTCGTGACGGTCGTCACCCGGGATGGGAGCGAGTTCGGCAACTACGTGCCGTTCACGCTCGCCCGCCAGGCCGATTGGCCGGACCACGTGGTCCGCCGCGAGCGATTCGACGGTTGGCTGGCCACGCGCCACAGGGACTGGCTCCTGATGGCCTCGGACCGGCATCGCGCGACCCTCGACTCGCTCGCCGCGCGGCGAGGCGGCCGGGTCGTCGCGCTGGCGCCCGGCTGGTGGGGTCTCGTGACGCGCGCGGGAGGTTCCTGAGATGTGCGGCGTTTGCGGCGCGGTCAATCTCCACGGTCGAGCGGAGAGCGGGGGTTTCGAGGCGCGGGTCCGGAACGTCCTCGCCGCGCTCCTGCATCGCGGCCCCGAGGGACACGCCATGCGCGGCGACGGGCGGGCCGTCTTCGGGGCTACCCGCCTGGCGATTCGCGGGATCGCCGAAGACGACCTCCAGCCGTTCCTCGACCCGGGGTCCGGCGTCCTCGTCGCGTGCAACGGGGAGATCGACAACCACGCCGAGCTGCGCCGCTGGCTGACCCGTCGCGGGCACGGCGCCATTCCGGCGTCCGACGTGGCCGTCCTGCCGGCCCTCTACCTCGAGCTCGGCGACGCGTTCCTCGAGCGGCTCGTCGGCGCGTTCGCCCTCGCCGTGTGGGACCCGCGGGCCGACCGGCTCCTCCTGGCCCGGGACCGCGCCGGCGAGCGTCCCCTGTTCTATGCGCAGCGCGGGGCCGAGGTCGTCTTCGCCACCGAGCTGGCGGCCCTCGCGGCCGATCCGCGATGCGCGCTCGAACCCTCCGTGGAGAACCTCGCGGGCTACCTGCGGTTCGGCCTGTTCGAGGCCCCGCGGACCCCGTTCGACGGCATCGAGAAGGTCGGGCCGGGCGAGTGGGTGGTGTTCGAACGCCGCGCCGTGCGGCGCGATCGATGGTGGCGCTGGTCGATCGTCGAGGCGCCCGAGGAGCCGCCCTCGGCCGCTGCGTTCGACGCCGTGTTCACTCGCGCCGTGGAACGCCAGAGCGCGGCCGACGTGGAATACGGCGCGTTCCTGAGCGGTGGCGTCGACTCCTCGCTCGTGGCCGCGGTCGCGCGGCGGCTCGCGCCACAACGCCACCTACCGGCCTACACACTGCGCTTTCGCCAGAAATCCTACGACGAAGGTCGCCCCGCGGCTCGAGTGGCCCGACTCCTCGACCTCGAGATGCGCGAGGTTTGGGTCGGCCCCGACGACCTCGCGGGCCACGTCGAAGCCCTCGTGCGGCTGGTCGGGGAGCCGCTCGGCGATCCGGCATGGGTCCCGACCACTCTCCTCGCGCGACGGGCCTCGGAGGACGTCAAGCTGTGCCTCGTGGGAGAAGGCGGCGACGAGCTGTTCGGGGGCTACCCGACCTACATCGGCGCCGACCTGGCGCGGGCGTACCTTCGGCTGCCGGCCGCCGCACGCGGAGCGATCGACGCGCTCGTGCGCGCCCTTCCACCGAGCGACCGCAAGGTCTCGCTGCGCTGGCTCCTGCGGCGCTTCGTCGAAGGCGCCGAGCTGGACGGGGTCGTGCGCCATCGGGTCTGGGTGTCGCAGGTCCCGCCGACCCTCCTCGCCCGGCTCGGAGTCCCGGTGCCGACCGAACGACCGAGCGAAAGGACCGGCGCGCTGCTCGACATCGTCCAGCGAATGGACTTCGAGAGCCTTCTCGCAGAGGGGCTCCTGACCAAGGCCGACCGGGCGTCGATGCGCTGGCCCGTCGAGCTGCGGGCTCCGTTCCTCGATCGCGACGTGCTGGAGTTCGCCGCGCGCCTGCCGCGCGCCGCGCGGGTGCGCGGGATCGGCACGAAGCGTTTCCTGAAGCGCTACGCGTCGCGCTATCTGCCGCGGACCATCGTCCATCGCAAGAAGCGCGGCCTGTCGGTGCCGCTCGCGCCGTGGCTCCGCGGCCCGCTCCACGAGTGGGCCGCCGGCCGGCTCGGGGCGGGCCGTCTGGACGCCCTCGGCGTCTCGACCGACGGCGCGGTCGAGCTTCTCGCGGAGCATCGGCGGGGCACCGCCGACCACGCGCGCCCGCTGTGGAACCTGCTCGTCCTGGCGACGTGGGCCGAATGGCTGGACGCCGCCCGTCAGCCCTCCCTCGGTTCGCGCTCCATGGCCGCGAAGGCGACCGCGTAGGCAGCGGCGAGAAGCACGCCTTCCGCCCGTCAGCGAGGGATGCCCGGCGTGCAGCGCTCGACCGACCATCCCTCGGCGCCGCGCGACAACCGGCAGTCGTAGCCCGTGGAGCGGCTGCTCGTCTCGACGTATTCGGCGTACAACCGTGCCTGATCCTCGCCGTCGAACGCCGGGCCCTCGACGAACCACGCCACGGACGGCTCGCGCGACAGCGTGTCGATCACCCGCCACCCGCCCCCCGGCGCGGCCGCCGTGGCGCAGTTGGACAGCGGCGTCACGTCGACGAACTTCGGCTGCAGCACGCGCAGGAGCGACGGCGACGGGTCGCTTCGGATCAGGCCCGAGCCGACGCCGACGCAGTACGAGCCGGCCGAGGCCCCGAGCGCGGAGTCGTTGTGGTCGAACAGGTAAGAAAGCGCCGCGGCCTGCACGAGGGCATTCCGGCCGGGCGGCTCGGAGCGCCCTCCGCTGGCGCAGGACAGCATGGCGGCCAGCGCCAGGATCGCCAGCGTGGCCGTGATCTCACGGATCGTCATGACTCGATCACCTCCACCTTTGATACCCGTCTCCGGCGGTGCCGGTTCGAGGCTCGACCACGCTTGGCGTCGGGCCTCGGCGGTCCTAGGTTGCCCGCTACCCTTCCCTGTGGTCCCCGTCTTCCGGAGGTGATCCGTGCGCCCGACCGCCATCCCCTTGTCGCTCCTGCTGTTGGCCTCGGCTCTCCCGCTCCGCGCCCAGGAGGCCGCCGCGCCGCGCGCGCCGGCGCGCATCGAGATCACGCCCGAGCGCGTCGAAACGATCGTCGGGGACACCGTGCGACTCGAGGCCGCGCTGATCGACTCGAGCGGCCGGCGCATGGACCAGGCCCCGCGCTGGTACACCTCCTACGAGATCGGGAGCATCGACTCGACGGGCGCGTTCGTCGCCGCGCGGCAGGGGGAGAACCAGATCGTCGCCGTGGCGCCGGGCAACGTGACGGCGACCGTGCCGGTCGTCGTGAGCCCGCTTCCGGCCAGCGAGATCGAGCTGCGGCTCCCGGCCACCACGATGGCCGCCAGCGGTTGGATGCCGCTCGCCGCGACGGCCACCAACCGGATCGGCCGGCTGGTGTTCGACCCGGCCTTCGCGTGGGAGTCGAGCGACCCGGCGGTCGGGTCGGTCATCGGGGGCTGGCTCGTCGCCCGCCGGCCCGGGACCACGACCCTCACCGCGCGCTCGGGCGACGCCACGGCGAGCCAGACGATCACCGTCCAGGCGGCGCCCAGGGGCGAGCTGACGCTCGACGCCCCGGCGGGCGCCGTCCGCACGGGCGAGGTCGTCGACCTGGCGCCCCGAATCGGCGGCCGCGCGCTCCCACCCCATGTCTTTCCGCGCTGGACCTTGACGGGGCCCGACGGGCGCGTCTACCCGGACGGCGCGTTCGTCGGCGACGACCCTGGCGACTACCTGGTCGTGGCCGACTTCGGCGGGCGCTCGGCGACGGCGCTGGTCCACGTCGAGCCGCGCGACCACGACAAGCGGCTGGAGTTCGTCGGGCGCGGGGCCGTCAGCTACGCCCATACGGGCGACCTGTGGGTCTTCGACGACGTGGCCTACGTCGGCAACTTCGGCGACAACTCGATGCGCGTCTTCGACGTCAGCGACCCGGCGCGGCCCGTCCTGACCGACTCGATCGTCGTCGACGCGCGGCGGGTGAACGACGTCAAGGTGAATGTCGACGGAGGCTTCGCCGTGATCACCCGCGAAGGAGCCTCCGACCGCAAGAACGGGATCGTGATCCTGGACATCGCCGACCCGCGCCACCCGACGATCGCCTCCGAATACACCGAGACCTTGACCGGGGGCGTGCACAACACGTTCATCGTCGGCGACCTGGTGTACGCGGTGAACGACGGCACGCGCGACCTCCACGTCATCGACGTGTCGGACCGCGACAACCCCAAGCAGGTCGGTCGCTGGGGCCTCGACAACCCTGACAAGGTGCTCCACGACGTGTTCGTCAAGGACGGGATCGCGTACCTGTCGTACTGGGACGATGGGCTCGTGATCCTCGATCTGGGGGGCGCCGGCAGGGGCGGGACGCCGACCGCCCCGGCGTTCGTGTCACGCGTGTATTATCCGGAGGGGAACACCCACGTCGCCTGGCGCTGGAAGGACTACGTGTTCGTCGGCGACGAGATCTTCCCGCAGAACTGGGATTCCGAGAAGCCGATCCGCCCGACCGGCTACATCCACGTGTTCGACGTGAAGGACCTCGAGCACCCGGTCGAGGTGGCCAAGTACGAGGTGCCCGAAGCGGGCGCCCACAACGTGTGGATCGAGGACGACGACACGACGCTTTACGTCGGCTACTACAACGCCGGGCTGCGCGCCGTCGACGTATCGGGGGAGCTGCGCGGCGACCTGTACCGCGAGGGCCGCGAGGTGGACCACTACTTCACCGGCGCGACGGAGAACGCCAAGCTCCTCAACGCCCCGATGAACTGGGGCCCGATGATCCACGACGGCAAGATCTACTCGGCCGACTTCAACTCCGGCCTGTGGATCCACCAGTGGGTGCCGAAGAAGCCCGAGAAGCCGATCTCGTGACGCTCAGCGCTCGGTCGGCACGCGGATGTCGATCCTCGGCGGGGCGGGCTCGGCGCGAGCCGCTTCGAGCTCCTGGACCCGCTGCTCGAGCGCGTCGATCTCGTTGGACAGCCGGATGACCTCGCGATAGAGGTCGGCCCGCTCGTCCGTTGGGACGACGACATGGATCGTGGGCATCACGTCGGGTCCGGTCGTGTCGGCCAGGACCACCCCCGGTCCCGCGGACGGAACCGCGTCGCGAACCGACAGAACCAGGACCAGAGCGGCGATGGCCAGCGTCGCGACGAGGACTCCTGCGATCTTCCTCATGCGAACCTCCTCCGAGGGGGATGACCCTCTCCATTCAGACTAGAGGACCCGGGGAGTCGGGTCTGTCGGGAATCGGCCGATCGGACCGTGGGGAAGACGCTGTCCGGAA
>CAZCZH010000034.1:0-16346 GCA_964502985.1 uncultured Gemmatimonadales bacterium | reverse complement strand
CGGATCACGTACCGCGTCATCCCCGAGCAGACCAGCCTTGCGACCCAGATCCGCAACGGGGACATCGACCTGTGGGCGCGCTTCACGCCGCCGTTCTACCCCCAGCTCGAGCAGGACCCGGACCTCGAGATCCATTCGTATCCGGGGCGATCGTACACCTACCTGGCGTGGAACACGAAGGATCCGATCCTCCAGGACGAGCGCGTGCGCCAGGCGCTGACCCTGGCGTCCAACCGAGAGGAGATCGTCAAGGCGCTGATCTACGGGCAGGGACAGGTCGGGACCCAGCCGTTCATCTCGACGATCTGGGCCCACGATCCGACGATTCAGCCGTACCCGTTCGACCCCGACTCGGCCCGCGCCCTGCTCGACGCCGCGGGCTGGACCGACCCCAATGGGGACGGGATCCGCGACAAGGACGGCCGCAAGCTGTCGATCTCGGTCAAGACCAACGTCGACAACCAGATGCGCGTCGACATCGCGACCATCCTGCAGCAGCAGTACAAGGACGTCGGGGTGGAGGCGCGTCCGGACCCCCTCGAGTTCAACACGTTCATCGAGCAACTGCTGGCCAAGAAGTTCCAGGCCGCCGTGGGGGGATGGACTGTGGGCATCAAGGCCGATCTGCAGTCGACCTTCGGCGAGGACGAGCCGTTCAACTTCGTCAGCGCGGACGACCCCCGGCTCCAGCAATTGATGCACCAGGCCCAGGCCGAGCCTGACATGGAGAAGGCCCGTCAGCTGTGGAGCGAGGCCCAGCGGATCGTCGTCGACCAGGCGTACTACACGTTCCTGTTCCAGCTCAACGACCTTCACGCCATCGACAAGCGATTCCATAACGTCGACATGAACGCGTACAGCTGGGATTACAACATCGACGAATGGTACGTCCCCGAGGGCATGCAGAAGTACGACGTCCCTGTCGGCTCTTCGCCGTACGCCAGGAGCGATCGGCCGGCGGCTTCCGCGGCAGGCTCCGCGCCGGAGGGCGGCGGAAAGTGAAGGTCGCCTGACCGGATGAGGCGATGACCGGATACATCCTGAAGCGGATCCTGCAGGCGATCCCGATCCTGCTGGGCGCCTCGACGATCATCTTCTTCCTGATGCACGCCGCCCCCGGCGATCCCACCACGATCTACATCGCCAATCCGAACATCGATCCCCGCGTCATCGAGCAGATGCGGCACAACCTGGGGCTCGACCAGCCCGTCCACATCCAGTACGTGCGCTGGCTGACGTCGTTCTTCCGCGGAGACTTCGGCTACTCGTTCTCCCAGCACCGGGCGATCAGCAAGATCTTCCGCGACGCCATTCCCAACACCCTGCTGCTGTCCGGCGTCTCGATGGTCATCATTTTCCTGGTGGGGGTGGCGATCGGGGTCGCCCAGGCGGTGCGCCAGTACTCGTGGGTCGACAATACGCTGACGGTGACCTCGTTCTTCCTGTATTCGATGCCCTCGTTCTGGCTCGGGCTGATGCTGATCCTGATCTTCTCGTACAAGCTGCAGTGGTTGCCGGCGAGCCAGATGACGAGCGTCAACTACGACTTCCTGGCGGGCTCGGCGCGGTTGACCGACCGGCTCAAGCACCTGATCATGCCGGCGCTCGCGCTGGGCCTCGGGGGCGCGGCGGGCATCTCGCGCTACATGCGCAGCGGGATGCTCGAGCAGATCCGCCAGGACTACGTGCGCACGGCGCGCGCCAAGGGCCTGGCCGAGCGCGCCGTCATCCTCAAGCACGCCTTGCGCAACGCCCTCATCCCGATCGTCACCCTGTTCGGGCTGTACATCCCGTTCCTGATCTCGGGCGCCGTGCTGATCGAGACGATCTTCGCCTGGCCCGGGATGGGTCGCACGATCGTGACGGCCATCTTCCAGCGCGACTACCCGGTCGTCCTGGCCAGCGCGTTCATCCTGTCGGTGCTGGTCATCGTCGGAAATCTGGTGGCTGACATCCTGTATTCGCTCGTCGACCCGCGGGTCACGGTCGAGGAAGGCGAGAGCTGATGGCGCCGCAGGGCGAGACGGGAGGGGTCGAGGCCGCCATCCAGGCCATTGCCGAGCCCGAAACACACGCCACCCCGGGACCGGTCGCCGAAGGCCGGGGCCAGCCGCGGAAGCCGTGGGCCGTGGCCCTGTCGGCCGTTGCGCCGGGCCTCGGCTCGCTCGCCATCGGGCGCTGGACGGCGGGCTGCTGGATCTTCGGGTCGTGGGCCGTGGCCCTGACCACGCTTCTCGTGTCGCGCGACGACGTCAGCCGGACGATCGCCTCGGGCGACGTCGGCGACTGGATCGCGCTCGGGACCCTCGCCGCGACCCTGGTCGGCGTGTGGGTGTGGGGCGTGGTGGACACGGCCGTCGTCGCGCCGCGACCGATCAAGCGCACGGGCGTCAGCCAGTGGCGGCTCGCCGGCCGGCGCTTCCGCAAGAACCACCTGGCGATGGCCGGCCTGGCGGTGATGGTGTTCCTGTACTGGGTGACGCTCCTCGCCCCGTACCTCGCGCCGTACGACCCAAACGCCCAGGGCAACATCGTCCTGAACCGCTATCTGGCGCCGTCGATCGCGCACCTGTTCGGCACCGACAAGTTCGGGCGCGACGTGTTCAGCCGGACCCTCTTCGGCGCGCGCATCTCGCTGACCATCGGGTTTCTCGCCGTGGCTATCTCGATCTCGCTGGGGACGCTGCTGGGATCGCTGGCGGGCTATTTCCGCGGCTGGGTCGACACGGCGATCGCGCGCGGCATCGACATGCTGCTGTCGATCCCGCGGCTGATCCTGCTGCTGGTCATCATCGCCATCTTCAAGCCGTCGATCTTCCTGATCATCGCCGTCCTCGGGCTGACCGGCTGGGAAGGCTCGGCGCGCATCGTGCGCGGTCAGTTCCTGTCGCTGCGCGAGCAGGAGTTCGTCCAGGCGTCGCGCGCCCTGGGATACTCGAACCGGCGCATCATCATGCGCCATATCCTGCCCAACACGCTGGCCCCGATCATCGTCATCGCCACGCTGAACATCGGCAACACGATCCTTCTCGAGGCCGCCCTGTCGTTCCTCGGGCTGGGAGTCCAGCCCCCGACCGCCTCGTGGGGCTCGATGGTCAGTGACGGCCGCGACGCGATGATCACGGCATGGTGGATCTCGACGTTCCCCGGGCTCGCGATCGTGGCTACGGTCGTGGCCTTCAACCTGCTGGGAGACGGGCTGCGCGACGCGCTCGACCCGCGGCTGAGGACCTGAGCGCTCGCGTCACGACAATCGTTTGCGTTATGTTTCTGTGCTGAACGCCTGCCGAAAAAGGACCCGTTCTACAAAGGAGGAACGCGGATGGTGACCGGCATCTCGGACGGGACGATCGCCCGGGCCAAGGAACTGCTCGATCTCGACACGAAGCAGCTCGCCGGAGCCATCGGCTGTACGCCGGGGACGCTGAACCGCTGGCGGCGCGGGGATCAGGACCCGTCCAAGCGCTATCTGGTCAAGCTCGAGTTGCTGGACGCGTTCCTGTTCGAGCTGCAGAAGCGGGCCCGCTCGCGGAGCCGGGCGCGCGACTGGTTCGAGGCGCGCATCCCGGCGCTCGGCAACCACCGCCCGCGGGACGTGTTCCTGGGCGGCAAGCTGGCCCATCTGGTCGTCTACCTGCGACACCACGAGCGACTCTGACTTGAGCGAGCCCCTGCTCCAGGTCGATGACCTCGAGACCTACTTCTTCACCGACGAGGGCGTGGCGAAGGCCGTCGACGGGGTCTCGTTCGCCGTCCAGCCGCGCGAGACGCTGGGCATCGTCGGCGAGTCGGGCTGCGGGAAGTCCGTCACCAGCCTGTCGATCCTGCGTCTCGTGCCCGACCCTCCGGGACGCATCGTGGGCGGCTCGATCCGGTTCCGCGGCCGCGACCTTCTCGCCCTGAGCGAGAAGGACATGCGCCGGATCCGTGGCAACGAGATCACCATGATCTTCCAGGAGCCGATGCCGTCGCTGAACCCCGTATACACGATCGGCGACCAGATCGGCGAGGTCCTGCGCCTGCACCGCGAGATGTCCAAGGGCGAGGCCCGCCAGCGGGCGATCGAGATGCTGGGCCGGGTGCGGATCCCGGACCCCGAGCAGCGCGTCGACGAGTATCCGCACCAGCTGTCGGGGGGCCAGCGCCAGCGCGTGATGATCGCCATGGCGCTGGCCTGCGAGCCGGCGCTGCTGATCGCCGACGAGCCCACGACGGCGCTCGACGTGACCGTCCAGGCCCAGATTCTGGAGCTCCTGAACCAGCTCCAGGACGAGTTCGGGATGTCGATCATCCTGATCACGCACGATCTGGGGGTCATCGCCGAGACGGCCCACCGGGTCGTCGTGATGTACGCCGGGGTCGTGGCCGAGGTCGGCTCCGTGGAGCAGATCTTCGAGGGTCCCAACCATCCCTACACCGAGGGGCTGCGCCAGGCGATCCCCAAGCTCGGCCACAAGGCCGAACGGCTGCACACGATCCCCGGGTCGGTGCCCTCGCCCTACGAGGAGATCGTCGGCTGCCCGTTCCAGAACCGCTGCCCGTACGTGATGGAGGTCTGCCGGCGCGAATTCCCGCCGCTGTTCCAGGTCGGCGAGGGGCACCAGGCGCGGTGCTTCCTGTATGACTGACGCGACCCGCACCGAGATGCCCGAAGCGCCACGCCACCCGCCGACGCCGCGCGGGGAGGAGCTCCTCGAGGTGCGCGAGCTGAGGAAGTACTTCCCGATCAAGCGCGGGTTCTGGTCGCACACCGTGGGCCACGTCAAGGCCGTCGACGGCGTGTCGTTCGACATCCTGCCGGGCGAGGTCCTGGGCCTCGTCGGCGAGTCGGGTTGCGGCAAGACGACGACCGGACGGGCGATCCTGCGCCTGATCGAGCCGACCGGCGGGGAGGTGCGCTTCGCCGGCAAGGACGTCCTGGCGATGAACGGCGGCGACCTGCGGCGCCTCCGGCGCGAGATGCAGATCATCTTCCAGGACCCGTACTCGAGCCTCAACCCGCGCATCACGGTCGGCTCGATGCTGGCGGAGTCGCTCAAGATCCACGGCATCGCCACCGGCCAGGCCGCGCGCGACCGGATCCGCGACCTGCTGGAGATGGTCGGCCTGTTCCCCGAGCACGCGGGGCGCTATCCGCACGAGTTCTCGGGCGGCCAGCGGCAGCGCATCGGGATCGCCCGCGCCCTGTCCGTCGACCCGAAGTTCATCGTGTGCGACGAGCCGGTCTCGGCCCTCGACGTGTCGGTGCAGGCGCAGGTGATCAACCTGCTCCAGGACCTCCAGCGGGAGCTCGACCTGACGTACCTGTTCATCGCCCACGACCTGGCCGTCGTCGAGCACATCTCGGACCGGGTGGCCGTCATGTACCTGGGAAAGCTGATGGAGCTGGCCCGCGCCGAGGAGCTGTACGCCAATCCGCTGCACCCCTACACCCGGGCTCTGATGTCGGCGATTCCCGTGCCCGAGCCGCGGCGCCGGCGCGAGCGCATCGTGCTCCAGGGCGACGTCCCGAGCCCGGCCCATCCTCCCTCGGGGTGCCCGTTCCACCCGCGCTGCCCGATCGCCAGCGCCGAGTGCGCGGAGGTCGTTCCCGAGTTCCGCGACGTGGGGGGAGGCCACTACGTGGCGTGCATCAAAGTGTGACGATCGATCCCCTAAGACGCGCCCTTGACTCCGCTTCGCGCCGTCTGCTAACGTAGCGGCCTTGACCTCTCGAATCGCTTCGGGACCCCCCATCGCACGGAGGCTCCGTTGAACGCAGCAATCCAGTTCTTCGAGGACGGTGGCGTGTTCATGTGGCCGCTCCTCGCGTGCGCGGTCATCGGCCTGATCGTGATCGTGTGGAAGTTCATCGCCTTGACGAGCACGTCCAGCCAGTCGCATTCCCTGATCGAGGACGTGGACGGCCTGATCGCCAATCACCGTCTCGAGGAAGCGAAGGCGCGCTGCCGGGAGAGCGACACGCCGGTGGCCAACATCCTGCTGGCCGGCCTCGAACGGCACCAGGAGGGGACCGAGCGCGTGATGGCGGCCATCGAGAACGAGGGGCTGATCCAGATGTCGCGCCTCGAACGGGGCCTGGTGTGGCTGGCGACGATCGCCAACGTCGCCCCGCTCCTCGGCTTCCTCGGGACCGTCGCCGGCATGATCATCGCCTTCGGCGCGATCGAGCTGGCTGGCGAGGTCGACGCGACGCTGGTCGCCGGCGGCATCAAGGTGGCCCTGATCACGACGGCGACCGGACTGTCGATCGCGATTCCCGTCAACATCGCGCACAACTACTTCGTGGCCAAGATCGACGGGCTCGTGATCGAGATGGAGGAGACGTCGCAGAACCTGATCGAGACCCTGCACCGGATGGAGAGAGCCCCGGGACAGGCCAGGGCCTGACGCATGCCGGCGATCCTCAAGCGCAAGTCCCGGGTCTCCGACGAGATCCCCACCGCCTCGATGGCGGACATCGCGTTCCTGCTGCTGATCTTCTTCCTCGTGACGACCGTTTTCAGCGAGGACCGCGGACTGGGGCTCGTCCTCCCCGAGAAGCAGACCGAAGAGGTCGAGGTCAATCCGAAGAACATCATCACGTTCTACGTGATGGGCGGAGGCCAGGTGCAGCTCCGACGCGGCGACTCACCGGAGAAGCAGACCATGGACTACCAGCAGGTCGAGGCGGTGACCCGCCAGGAGCTGGCCGCCAACCCGAAGCTGATCGTGGCCGTCAAGACGGCGCCCGACGCGAACTACGTCGACATGGTCAACACGCTGGACGAGGTCAAGCTCAGCGGCGCTTCGCGAATCAGCCTGCAGGAGTGGGACCGCTCGGCGGAGTGACCGCGGCGACCCGGGCACACCGGGAAGGCCCGGCGCTCTCGGCGCCGGGCCTTTTTCGTTGGTCGCCGTCCGCTGGCCTGGCGCGCGTGTGGCGGTGGTGGGCCGGACCGCGGCCCTCGGGCGGCGGGTATGATCGCCGGATGAGATCGCTCGCGCGGCACGTCCTGCTCGCTTCGATCCCGCTCCTGGTCGTGGCTCCGGCCGAGGCGCTGGCTTCGCCGCCCCCCGGGAGCCCGGCCGGCCTCGACGCCGGGGTAGCGGGCGCGGCGTGCCCCTTGTACTGGCATCCCGGCGAGCCCGTTGCCCTGTTCCCGCACTCCGCGCCGCCGGCGCCCGAGCGCGCCGGCCGCGGGCTGGCTGGCGGGCAGGCCGCGGCGCTCGATCGCGCCCGGCGCTGGATCGAGGTCGCACAGCCGGCGACGGCCCTGGCCGTGCTCGATTCGGTGGGCCCGCTCGCCGCGGCGGTCCTGTATCGGCTGGCCGCTCTCGACGACCTCGGGCGCTGGGACGCCCTCGACGCGGCGCTGGAGGCGACCCCCGCGGGGTCGCTGCCGGCGGGCTGCGGCGCGCTCCACGACCGCTGGGCGGCGGACGCGGCCGAGGCGCGGCGCGACGCCGGGGCGGCCGACGCGGCGTGGGCCCGGCTGGCGGCGGCCCTGCCCGAGCTCGGGGCGTATGTCGACGCGTGGCGCCTGGCGGCCGCGGCGCGGGTCGGCGCCGTCGAGCGCGGCGAGGCGGCCTGGAACCGCCTCGCCGCCGCCGACCTGCCGGCCGAGACCCGGCAGGCCCTGCGCGAGTGGCTTGCCGAGCTGTACGACCGTGCCGGCCGATCGGCCCAGGCCGCGCGCTGGCACGAGACCCTGGCCGGCGAGACGCGCGGGCGCGACCGCGCCCGGCACTGGATCGAGGGGGCCCGGCTCGCCGATCAGGCGGGGGACCGCGCCCGGGCCGACCGGCTGCGGGGGCGGCTCGTGCGCGAGGCGCCCGGCGAGGCCGCGCCGGTCCTCTCCGACCCGACCCTTGCCGAGCGCCTCGGGCTGTCCGCCGAGGAGCGGGCGCGGGCGTGCCGCGCGGCGGGCCTCGCCGAGCGCGCCGAGGCGGCGGCCGCCGCGCTGCTGGAGGCCGCCGGGACCGACGACGCGCGGCAGGCGGCCCTCGTCCTGCGCGCCGAGGCCCGCACGGCGCGCGGCGACCGCCCGGGCGCCGAGGCGGACTACGCCGCGTTCCTGTCGCGCTGGCCGGCCAGCGCCCGGGCGCCCGACGTCCAGTACGCCCGAGCCCGCCTGGCGCTCGTCTCCGGCGACGGGGCGCTGGCCCGCCAGCGCCTGGATAACTTCGTCGCCCGCTGGCCGGAAGACGCCCACGCCGACGACGCGCTGTACCTGATGGCCGACTCGTGGCAGGACGACTGGCGCCTCGACCCGGCCGACGCCCAGCGGGCGCAGGACGCGTTCGATCGCCTCGTCCGGACGCATCCCGCCTCGTACTACGCCGACCGCTCGACCCTGCGCGCGGCGCACCTGTCGTACGCCTTGGGTCACTACGCCGACGCAGAGCGGCGCTACGCGGACTACCGCGGCCGGGACAGCGCGCGCGAGGCGCGCTACTGGCTGGCGCGGACGTTGGAGGCGGAGGGCCGCGGCGACCGCGCCCGCGAGATCCTGCGTGGCCTGGCGGCCGGGCCGGACGACTACTACGCGCTCCTGTCGCGGGCCCGGCTGGGCGGCCGGCGGCCGGCCTTCGAGGAGCGGGTCTACCGCCCCGCGCCGCCGGCCCCGGGCGCGCCCGCCGCGGGGCTCGCCGCCGAGCCCGCCGGCCGGCGCGCGCTGGCTCTCCTGGCGATGGGCGAGCGGCGCTGGGCCGCGTCCGAGCTGACGCGCGCCGTGGGCGCCGCGCGCGGCGACCGCCAGCGGCTCGACGCGTGGGCCGGGACCCTCGCCGCGTGGGGCTTCCCGGGCCTCACGCTCCGCGCCGGCACGTGGCTCGACGGCGCGACCGTCGAGCCCTGGACGTATCCCGCCGGCTTCGCCGACGCGGTCGACGTCGAGTCGCGGGCCCACGGGCTGGACGCGTACTGGGTCCTGGCCCTGATCCGCCAGGAGAGCCTGTTCGACGCCGACGCCGTGTCCTCCGCCGATGCCCACGGACTGATGCAGATCCTGCCCGCCACGGGCCGTGCCCTGGCCCGCGAGACGGGCTACGCCGGGTTCGAGCCGGCGGCGCTCCACCGCCCGGCCGTCAACCTGCACCTCGGCGCGCAATACCTGGAGGACCAGCTGGCGCGCTTCGGCGGTTTCTGGCCGGCCGTCCTGGCGGCCTACAACGGGGGCCCCGACGCCGCCGGGCGGTGGTGGGAGTTCCCCGAGCGGAGCCTCGATCCCGAGCTGTGGATCGACCGCATCCCGTACAAGGAGACGCGCGAGTACGTGCGCCAGGTGGTCGTGCAGTACGCCGCGTATCGCTCGCTGTATGCTCCGCGCGCGACGGCCGCGCGCTAGCCGCGCCCGCGCGGCGGGGCGGACGGCACCGATCCTGGCCGCCCTGGCCGTGGCGCTCGTCGCGCGCGGGGCCCCCGCCCAGCTCCCCCTGGCCGAGGCCGGCGGCCTGCCGCCGGGCAGCCCGACCTTCACGACCCTCGTCTACCCGCCGTTCGCCCACACGCTGGGGATCCACCGCGCCCGGCCGGAGCACCTCAAGCTCTTCCTCGGCGACCGGACCCGGTTCGACGACCCGCAGGGCCTGGCCGCCGTCAAGCTGGCCTCCGACGACGATCCCGACGCTTCCAGCGACGATTACCAGTTGACTCTATTTGGAGTCAACTCGGGGCGTGGCGAGATCCTCTACAACTCGACCATGCAGACGCTGGCGATCTACGGCCGGCAGGGGAGCGGGGAAGGCCACCTGGACTCGCCGCACGGTATCGCCGCCATGCCCGATGGCCGGGTCTACGTCGCCGATACGGGCAACCGACGCGTCGTCCGGCTGCGCTGGGATCCCGTCGCGCGTGGCCTGACGTGGGCCGGAGAGTGGCCCGCCGGCGCGCCGTTCGACGTGGCCGGCGACGCCCGCGGCCAGCTCTACGTATCCGACCGCTCCACGGATGGCGTGCTGCGCTTCGCCGACTCGACGGCCGGAGCGGGGACGAGCCTGCTCGCGAGCTCGCCGGTGGTCGGAGCCCGCTGGCCGCTGCCCGCCGACGTGCGCGCCCCGCGAGGGCTGGCCGTCGCGGACAGCCTCGACCCCTGGTACCGGCCCCGCATCTACCGCCTGTACCTCGTCGACCTGGACGGCGGTCGGCTGCGGGCCTGCGGCGCCGATGGCGCCGTCCTCGCGGAGACGGTGCCCGACTCCCTCCCGCGCCCCCGCGGGGGAGCCGGGCGCTTCGACTACGTGGCGCTGGACTACTTCGGCAACGTCTACGTCTCCGACCCGACGGCGAACGTGCTGTACAAGTTCGACGCCGACCTCCACTGGCTGACGACCTTCCCCGGTCCGGGACGGGCCGAGGACGCGTTCGAGGAGCCGCGCGGCATCGCCCTCTGGAAGCGCTTCGGCCAGGTCTTCGTGGCCGAGCGGGAAGGGGCCCAGTACTTCTTCGTCGGGACCGACTTCCGCCCGCTCCAGGAACCGGTCGAGGTGCGCCGGGAGGCGCCCGGCACGTGGGCCTTCGACCTCTGGCTGACGGAGGCGGCGCAGATCACGACGGCGTTCGAGGACGCCGCCGGGGACACATTGGCCGTGGCCGAGGCTGGTGTCTTCGGGACCGGGCGCCAGGCGATCTCGTGGGGCGAATCCGCCTGGCGCGCGGCGCCCCCCGAGGGCTGGGAGGCCCGCGCCGGGAAGGTCACCATCGAGGCCCGCCCGACCTATTCGAGCAAGAAGAAGTTCAGCCGGATCCGGACCCTTCGCGTCGCGTTCGCCCCCTGAAACGATCGATCTCGCGGGGCCTCATCTACGGAGCGCCCACCGGGTGAGCGGCGTCGGTTGACCGTCCCGGCGCCATTCGATAGACTGCGAGACGCATCCGCCAGAACGGTTCACCCACGCAGGAGGGCTCCCCCCATCATGCCGAAGGGCAAAGTGAAGTGGTTCAACGACGCCAAGGGGTACGGGTTCATCGAGCAGGAGGCCGGTGAGGACGTGTTCGTCCACTTCACCGCCATCCAGACCGATGGCTTCAAGACGCTGGCCGAGGGACAGGAAGTCGAGTTCGAGATCCAGGACGGCAAGAAGGGACCGCAGGCGGCCAACGTCCTGAAGACGTAGCGCCCCGCGACGACGCGCAACGGGATCTTCGAGCGCCCCGCCCGGACCGGCGGGGCGCTCGTTCGTTCAGGCCACGGCCTGGACCAGGATTCCCCGCGCCGCGTCCAGCTCGTCCTCGTTCACCGTGTGGCCCATGCCCGGATAGATCCGCGTCTCGACCCGCCCACCGATGCCCTCCAGCAGGGCGGCCGTCTCCTCGACCCGCGCGAGGGGCACGTGCGGGTCGCGGTCGCTGCACCCGAGGAAGCCCGGTGTTCCGCCCAGCGATCCCGTCAGCCGGCGCTCCGTCCCCGGGGGTCCGATCAGCCCGCCCGACAGGCCGACCAGGCCGCCATAGCGCCGCGGCGCGCGGGCAGCGAACTCGAGGGCCAGGCAGGCGCCCTGCGAGAACCCGCCCAGGACCACCCGGTCGGGCGGTAGGCCGGCCGCCGCGAGCTGCTCGACGAGGCTTTCGAGGACGGCCAACGCCGATGACAGGGCGGGCTCGTTGGTCTCGGTCGGGGCCAGGAACGAGCGCGGATACCAGGCGTGATCCGCGGCCCGGGGCGCGACGAAGGCGACGTCCGCCAGCTCCGGGGGGCCGTCCGCCACGAGGGCCCGGGCGAGTCCCAGCATGTCCTCGGCCGCGGCGCCCCGGCCATGGGCCAGCACGGCCGCCGCGCGGGCCGCGTCCAGCGGGGCCCCGCTCGTCGCCGCCGGGATCTTGCCGTGCGGCGCGGGGGCCCGCGGGACGAGGCTCACCCGTGGCGCACGGGGAGCCGGCCGCGCGAATCGAGCTGGGCCTCGATGCGCTCGCGCCGCGGCTCGAGCCACGGCGGCAGCTGCAGCCCCGCCCCGAGCTTCTCGACCGGCTCGTCGACGGCGAACCCGGGCCCGTCGGTGGCGATCTCGAACAGGACGCCGCCCGGCTCGCGGAAGTAGATCGAGCGGAAGTAGCGCCGGTCGAGGATCGGGGTGACGTCGAGGCCGGCATCGAGCAGGCGCTCGCGCCAGGCCGCCTGGGAGGCGTCGTCCGGGGTCCTCCAGGCGACGTGGTGCACGGCGCCCGCCCCTCCCCGCCCGGGCGGCGCGTCGGGAGCGCACACGACGTCCACGAGCGTCGCCTCGTCGCCCGGAGCGCGGAAGCGGAAGCGGCCGTTGTCCTCGCCGGCCGGCGCGAGGCTCAGGATCACCGTCAGCAGCCGGGCCGTCGCCTCGTATCCCTGGACGCACATCGCCACCGAATGCAGTCCGCGCGTGGCGAACTCCCCCGGGACGGGCCCGTCCCACGCCGGACGAGACTCCGCGCCCGGGGTCTCGATCAGCTCGATCGCCAGGCCGTCGGAATCGCGAAACGCCAGGGGCTCCTCGTCGAAGCGCGCCGGGGCGCGCTCGAGGTCGACACCGTGCCGCGCGAGCCGCTCGGCCCACGTCCCCAGCGTTCCCACGGGAATGGCGAGGGCGATGGACGACACCTGGCGCGTGCCGGCGCGGCCGTGCGGCGCGTCGGGGTAGGGGAAGAACGTGACCAGGGTCCCGGGGCGGCCCCGCGGGCCGCCGAAGTACAGGTGGTACGTCCCGGGGTCATCGAAGTTGACCGTCCGCTTGACCATCCGCAGACCCAGCACGCGGCCGTAGAAGTCGTACGTCTGGCGCGCGTCGCGCGACAGGGCGGTGACGTGGTGCAGGCCCGGGATGGAGAGTTCCATCGGACACAATCATGCGTATCGGGCCGGAGCCACGCAAGCCGTCTCCGGAACGGGCCGCCCGGCGAGTGCGCCGACGCCGATCCGGCTTAGATTCGTCCCTTCATGTCCCGGCCAGCTCTGTACCTCCTCGACGGATACGCGCTCATCTACCGGGCGTTCTTCGCCTTCATCCGGAGCCCGCTCAGGAGCTCGTCCGGAGAGGACACCTCGACCGCGTTCGGCATGGCCAACTTCCTCGTCAAGCTCCTCGACGAGCGGAAGCCGGACTACCTCGGGGTCGTGCTCGATTCGCGCGAGCCCACCTTCCGCCACCGGCGCTACGCCGAGTACAAGGCGACGCGCGACAAGATGCCCGACGAGCTGACCGTCCAGCTCCCGCGCGTCCGCGAGCTGTTCGAGGCGTTCCGCGTGCCGGTCCTGGAGCTCGTCGGCGAGGAGGCCGACGACGTCATCGGAACTCTCGCCCGGCAGGGCGCCGAGGCCGATCTCGACGTGTACATCGTGTCCGGCGACAAGGACTTCTATCAGCTCATCGACGAGCGCGTGCGGCTCTTGAACCCGGGTCGCGGCGGGCCGACGGGAGTCGACGAGGAGCTCGTCGACCTGTCGAACGCGAGCCAGAAGTTCGGCGTCGGCCCGGGGCGCGTGGCCGACCTGCTGGGGCTGATGGGCGACTCGTCGGACAACGTCCCGGGCGTCCCCGGCGTGGGGCCCAAGACGGCCCGCAAGCTGATCGAGGAGTGGGGCGGGATCGAGGACATCTACCAGCGGCTGGAGGAGGTCGGCACGCCCAAGCTCCGCGAGCGGCTGGCCGAGCACCGCGAGGCGGCGATCCTGTCCAAGGACCTGGTCACGATTCGCACCGACCGCGAGGTCGCGCTCGACCTGGAGGCGCTGAAGGTCGCCGAGCCGGACGCCGAGCGTGTCACGCGCCTGTTCAGCGAGCTCGAGTTCCACAAGCTCCTAGAGCGCTTCGGCGGCGGCGCCTCGGAGGTCGTCGAGGAGGCGGCGTACGACGTAGTGCGCGACGAGGCGGGGCTGGCGCGGCTCGCGGCGCGACTGCGCGAGGCCGGGCGCTTCGCCGTCGACGTCGAGTCGACGAGCCGGGACCCCGTGCGCGCCGACCTGGTCGGGATCTCGGTCGCCGTGGCGCCCGGCGAGGCGACGTACGTGCCGATCGGCCACGTCGTCGACGGCAACCTGCCCGCCGACCGCGTGCGCGAGGTCCTGGGGCCGCTCCTGGCGGACCCGTCAATCGCCAAGGTCGGGCACCGCGTCAAGTACGACTCGATCGTCCTCGGGCGGGCGGGTTTCGCCCTGGATGGCGTCGCCGCCGACACGATGCTCGCCGCCTACCTGCTCGACCCGGCGCGTCGCTCGTACGAGCTGGACCTGCTGGCGCTCGAGATCCTGGGCCACCGCATGGTCAGCTTCGACGAGGTCACGCGGCCCGACGGCGAGGAGCAGATCCCGTTCGCCGAGGTCGACGTCGACGCCGCCGCGCGCTACGCCTGCGAGGACGCCGACGTCACGCTGCGCCTGGCCGAGGAGTTCCTGGCCGAGTTGGAGGCGAAGGGGCTGATCGACCTGTACCGCGACGTCGAACTGCCCCTGATCCCCGTACTGGCGGACATCGAGCGCCAGGGGGTGGCCCTCGACGTGCCGTTCTTCGAGGCCATGAGCCGCCGGCTGGAGGGCGAGCTGAAGGGAATCGAGGCGGCGTGCTACACGCTGGCCGGCGAGACGTTCAACCTGAACTCCCCGCAGCAGCTGGCGACGATCCTGTTCGAGAAGCTCGAGCTTCCCGTCGTGCGGCGCACCAAGACCGGCTACTCGACGGACGCCGAGGTGCTCGAGACCCTCGCCGCCGAGCACGAGCTGCCGCGCAAGGTCCTCGAATATCGCGAGCTGGCCAAGCTCAAGTCGACGTACGTCGACGCCCTGCCGGCGGCCATCAACCCCGAGACCGGGCGCCTCCACTCGAGCTTCAACCAGACCGTGGCCGCCAGCGGCCGGCTGTCGTCGAGCGACCCCAACCTGCAGAACGTCCCGGCCCGCACGGAGCTCGGCCGCGAGATCCGGCGCGGCTTCGTCCCCAGCCAGGCGGGGTGGCTGCTCCTGGTCAGCGACTACAGCCAGATCGAGCTCCGCATCCTGGCCCACCTTTCGGGCGACGCCAACCTTGTCGAGGCGTTCCGCTCGGGGCAGGACATCCACCGCCAGACGGCGGCGCTCGTGTTCGGCTGCGCGCCCGAGAAGGTGTCCCCGATCCTGCGAACGCGCGCCAAGGAGGTCAACTTCGGGGTCGTGTACGGCATGGGCGCGTTCGGCTTGGCGCGCCGGCTGGGGATCCCCCAGGCCGAGGCGAAGGCGTTCATCGAGGGCTACTTCGCCCGCTTCCCCGACGTCAAGCGCTTCCAGGAGGACACCATCGAGCGCGTCCGGCAGGACGGCTTCGTGACGACCATGCTCGGCCGTCGGCGCTACCTGCCCGAGATCCGCAGCAAGAACTGGAACGTGCGCTCGTTCGCCGAGCGAGCGGCGATCAACAGCCCGATCCAGGGGACGGCCGCCGACCTGATCAAGATCGCCATGATCCGGATCCACCGGCGGATCGCCGCGGAGGGCCTGCCGGCGCGGATGCTCCTCACCGTCCACGACGAGCTCGTGTTCGAGGTCGAGGACGGGTCGATCGCGGCGGTCGGCGACCTCGTGCGAGAGGAGATGGAGGCGGCGATCGAGCTCGACGTCCCGGTCGTCGTCGAGGTCGGGGCCGGCTCGACGTGGTACGACGCCAAGTGAGGGGCGCGGGCCGGCGCGGGAGCCGACGGTGCTGACGGTCGGCCTGACGGGGAACGTGGCCAGCGGCAAGACGACCGTCGCCGACCACTGGCGCGCGGCGGGCGTCGCCGTCGTCGACGCCGATCGCCTGGGCCACGCGGCGCTCGAGGAGCCGGCGGTCCGGGCGGCGCTCGTCGAGGCGTTCGGCCCGCAGGTCATGGCCGGTGGCGCGGTCGACCGGGAGGTCCTGGGGCGCGCCGCGTTCGCCGCGCCCGAGCGCACGCGGCGGCTGGACGAGATCGTCCACCCGCCTCTCCTGGCGCGCCTGGTGGCCGAGCTCGAGCGGCTGGAACGCGAGGGCCGCGACCTGGCCGTCGTCGACGCCGCGCTGGTGTTCGAGTTCGGCCTCGACGAGGACCTCGACCGGGTCGTCCTGGTGACGGCCCCGCGTGGGCTTCGCGAGGAGCGGCTCAAGGAGCGCGGGCTCGAGGCGGATCGGATCGGAGGCGTGATGGCCGCCCAGGAGCCGGACCGGGACAAGGTCGAGCGCAGCGACTACGTGATCGTGAACGACGGCTCGCTGGCGCGGCTCGGCGAGGAGGCCGACCGCGTCCTGGACGCTCTGAAGCGGGACGCGCGGGACCATGACGAAGGAGAGGACGCATGACGGAACCGGCGGCTCGCAGGAAGGTCGGGCTGATCGTGCTCGACGGCTTCGGGCTCCGCGACGAGCGCGAGGGGAACGCTGTGCGCCTCGCCCGGACGCCGATCTTCGACGAG
>CAZCZH010000033.1:836-16373 GCA_964502985.1 uncultured Gemmatimonadales bacterium | reverse complement strand
CGGCCGCGGCCGGGGGCACCGGTGGCCATGCCGCTGGCGTGGGGCGAGCTCGGCGACGACGATCTGCGGGGCAACCGCTGGACGGTCGAGAACGCGCGTTCCCGACTGGCCCGCCTGAAGGAAGACCCGTGGCGCGGCATAGCGCGCCACGCCCGCTCGCTCGACGGACCCGAGGCGGCGCTGGACGACCTGACCGTGGAGGGGGACGACTGAGCGACTCCCCCGCCCAGCGGCCGAGGGTCGTCGTCGTGGGAGCCGGCTTCGGCGGGCTCTCGTGCGCGCGCCGGCTGGGCGGCCGGCCCGTCGACGTCCTCGTCGTCGATCGCGACAACTACCACCTGTTCACCCCGCTGCTGTACCAGGTGGCGAGCGCGCTGCTCAACCCGAGCGACATCGCGATGCCCGTGCGGCGCGTCTTCCAGCGCGCGGCGAACGTGCGTTTCCGGCTGGGCGAGGCGCGGGAGATCGACTTCGACGCGCGGCGCGTGCGGCTGGCCGACGGGGTCGAGCTGGAGTACGACCGGATCGTCGTGGCGTGCGGCAGCCGGACGAACTGGTTCGGTCTGGCGGACGTCGCCCGCCACGCGCTGCCGCTCAAGGACCTGCCCGACGCGCTGGCCCTGCGCAACCACGTCCTGGCGTGCTTCGAGGCGGCCTCCCGCGAGTCGTCGGACGAGGCGCGGACGCGGTGGATGACGTTCGTCGTGGTCGGCGGCGGACCGACAGGCGTGGAGTACGCCGGTGCATTGAGCGAGCTGTTTCGCCGTCCGCTGCGGCGCGACTTCCACGACCTCGACATCGAACGGGCGCGGGTCGTCCTCCTGGAGGCCACCGAGCAACTGCTGTCGGGGTTCCCGGACTCCCTCGGGGAGTACGCCCGCCGGACGCTCGAGGAGCGCGGGATCGACGTCCGGCTGGGCACCCGCGTGTCGGGGGCGGACGACGCCGGCGTGCGCCTGGCCGATGGCGGCACGATCGCCACGCGGAGCGTGATCTGGACGGCCGGCGTGCGACCCGCGGACCTCGTCGATCGCCTCGACGCTCCGCGCGGACCCGGCGAGCGGCTGGAGGTCGACGCCGAGCTGCGCGTCGCCGGCCGTGCGGACGCGTTCGCCGTCGGCGACGCGGCGGCCATGCGCTCGGGAGGCGCCCTGCTGCCCATGATGGCGCCGCCGGCGATGCAGGCCGGGCGCCACGCGGCGGACAACGTGCTGCGCTCGCTCGAGGACCGTCCGCTGAAGCCGTTCCGCTACCGTGACAAGGGCTCGATGGCCACCATCGGGAGGAGCGCCGCCGTGGCAGCCATCGGGCCCCTGCGGATCACCGGGTTCGTGGGCTGGGTGGTGTGGCTGACGCTGCACCTGTACTACCTGATCGGCTTCCGCAACCGGCTGGCGGTGCTCCTGGAGTGGGGCTGGGACTACGTGCGGTTCGACCGACCGATCCGGATCATCGCCCGGGCCGCGCCGGACGACGTCACGCCGGACGGCTGAGGACGGCGCCGATCTCGCGCCGCGGGACGACCGGCGCCGGCGCGACGGCGCGCTTCACGAGGCTTCGGCCGACGGGCCGCGCGGCGAGCCGCAGGACGAGATCGCGGAGGAACAGGCGCGTGCGGCCGGTGGGCACGAACCAGCGCGCCATGCCGCGCCCGGCGGCCTGCTTGTCGGCGATGGCCGGGCGCATCCGGCGCTCGTAGGCGGCGAGCGCCGCGAGCGGCTCACGGTGGTCGACCAGCGCGCGCGCCAGCGCCCACGCCCCGGTCATCGCCAGCGACGCTCCCTGCCCGGCGAGCAGCGAGACGCAGCCGCAGGCGTCGCCCACCAGCGAGACCCGCCCCGCGCTCCAGGCCGGCATCTCGATCTGCTCGACGACGTCCAGGTACAGCCCCTTCGCCGGACAACGCGCGAGCAGGGTCGGGACGATCCAGCCCAGGTCGCCGAAGGCGGCCCGCAGGACGGCCCGGGCTTCCCCGTCCGAGCGCCCCTCGACGGTCTCCGAGCCGCGCCACACGAAGAACGTCGCCAGCCGTCCGTCACCGATCGGGTACACGCCCACCTGGCGGTCGGGAACCGTCAGGGTGACGAACGCGTCCCGCCGCGCCAGCCCCGGCGGCGACTCGCCGAGAACGAAGGCCGCCGTGCGCAACCCGAGGTCGCGTGCGAAGCGCTCCTCGGGGCCGAAGGCCAGGCCGCGCACGCCGGAGTGAACGCCGTCCGCTCCGACGACCAGGTCGTAGCTGCCGCGCGTCCCGTCGTCGAGCCGCGCGGCCACCGCGTCGCCGGCCGGCTCCAGGGCCTCGATCGTCGTGCCGTAGCGGATCCGCGCGACGCCCGTGACGTGTCCCAGGAGGACCTCCTCGAGGGCCCCGCGCATGAAGTTGAAGTGCCGGTCGTCGAACAGCTTCCGGATTTCCGGATAGGCCACGGAGAAGCGCTCGGCGCCATCCGACCCGACGAACGCCAGGCGCGGGATCGGGACGTGGATCCGCTCGAGCTCGGGGAGCAGCCCGAGGGCTTCCGCGACGTCGTAGCCCGAACCGAAGAAGTCGATCATGTACCCCGCGTCGCGGGCCTCGGACGCGCGCTCGACGAGCTCGACCGCGTGGCCGCCACGATTGAGCCACAGGGCGAGCGTCAGGCCGGCGATCCCCGCCCCGGAGACGAGCACCTTCACGGGCTGCGGCGGCCCAGGATCACTCCTGACCCGCCTCGTGACGAATGACCGACAGCACGACCTCTCCGACCTTGTCGAGCGACTCGGCGCCGATCTTGTCGGGCGTGTCCCCCGACGTGTGCCAGGGAGGGTAGTCGAAGTCGATGATGTCGATGGTCCGGATCCCGGCCTGGTTCAGGATCACGTGATCGTCGACGATGGCCTGCCCGGGCACCTGCGGAAACGTCTCGCCGTAGCCCAGCTCGGCGGCCCTCTCCCAGACGCGGCTCACGACCTCCGGCGCGTACTGCATGCTGTACGCCTCCTCGGGGAAGCGGGCCCCCTTCTCCCCGACCATGTCGAGCAGGATGCCGTACAGCGGCCGGTAGGTGGCTCCCTCGGTCTGCGCGAAGTGGCGCGCGCCGAGGAGCATGTCCGTGATCACCGTCTCCAGGGAATTCGGCTTGTGGCCCCAGTCCTCGCCGTCGGTGAGGAGCAGGTCGACTCCGATACCGGGCGGCGCGGCGTGCAGCGCCTCGGCCAGGGCCAGCAGCACGGCCACGCCGCTGGCGCCGTCGTTGGCCCCGGGAATCGGCTGAGAGCGCCGGGCGCCTATCGTGTCCTCTTCCGCCACGGGACGCGTATCCCAATGCGCGGTGAGCAGGATTCGCCGCGAGTCCCCCGGGCGGAAGCGGGCCCACACGTTGGTCAGGTGGAGCGTGTCGCCGTACGTCGTCACCCACGTGAACGGGACCTGCTCGACGGTGTCGGCCAGGGCGCGCAGGTAGTCGGTCATCCACTAGAGGGCCTGGTCGTGGGCCGCGGTGCCGGGGACGCGCGGTCCGAAGTCCACCTGTCGCCGGACCAGGCTGTCGGCCAGGTCCCCGTCGAAGCCCTTCGCGCCGGCAGCCGGCGTCGGCCCTTCGCCGTGGCACACGCTGCCCGCCAGGGCGGCCAGCATCCCCAGGACCGCGACCGTCCGGCGCCCGGGTCGCCGGGACACCGCCGCGCGACGATCAGAACAGGAAGTCAAGGAACGCCTCCAGGCTGAGGGTCTTGTTCGTGATGTCGCGCTTCTGGTCCTTGCGCGACAGCCAGCTGAAGGCGAATCCCGACGCCACGCGGCCGAACTCGTACTGGACCGAGGGCCGAACCTCGGTGGTCAGCGTCTTCTCGTTGAGCGCCGGTTCCTGTTCCCCGGTCAGCGTCGTGGCGTCCTCCCGGTAACGCCGCGAGACGGACATCTTGGTCACCAGCGGGTGCTGCAGGGTGACGCCCCACAGGGTCGGGAACGGGACGTAGATCTTGCTGCCCGGGCGAATGCTGTAGTTGAAGTTGAGCACCAGATCGGTCGACGTCTCCTCTCGGCGGTTGTCTAGCTCCCCGCCGCGGATCGTGCCGCTGAACGACTGGCTCGTGCTGGCCCGCAGATCGGTCGTCATCCCGTTCGTCCAGTTGAGCGTGAAGGCGACCAGCGGGTCCCATGTGCGTTGATCGCTGTTCCCCAGCGGTTGGCCGTTGGACGCGTTGTCCCCGAGGCGACGCTCGAAGTTGGACGTCACAACGATCCCCGCCAGATAGCGGGTCAGCATCGCCGGTGCCCGGGCGCTCGTCCAGCGCAGGTCGACATCCGGGAAGATTCGTGTGTTCTGCTCGTTCGTCCCCGCGAAGTAGCGCCGGTCGCTGGTCGTCCGACGATACCCCGAGCGAAGCTGGACGCCGTACAGCAGGTTGAACCCGCCGGACAGGCCCCAGGCGTCGTTCTCCGTGCGGCTTTGGGCCTGGGACCCGTCCACGTGCCCCAAGTCACCGAAACCAAGCGTGAACCCGAAGCCCGGATCGGTCTCCTGCTGCACGAACGAGGTGTTCTCCTGCCGCGACCGGTCGATGCGGATCGGCTGGAACGTCTCGCGCCACCACGGCCGCTCCTGGGTCGTGGTCGGCGGACCTCCGACGAACGTCGCCACGAAGTCGGGGATCGAGACGTCGAACGTCAGGGTCTGGTTGTTGGTCACCGAGTAGTCCCGCAGGTCGAGCGTGTCCAGGCTGCGGCTCGCCTCCCGGCTGTGGTTGCGAATGTACGACGTGGTGTAGCTGTAGCGCGGCGTCAGCCAGGCCGCGACCGGCGGCGTCCAGTTGAAGTCGAGAGTCTGGTTGCGCAACGCGTCGACGCCCAGGAAGCCCCGTTGGACGACGGTCTCGGGGAAGTTCAAATCGCGCGTGTTGTCGACGCCGATCGAGGCGCGCATCGAGCTGAACGGCTGGAAGCTGATCCGCGCCGTGCCCTGCACCGTGCGCGTCGAATCGGCCGTGCGATCGCGCTCCGAGGCCAACCTCTTGATCTGGCCGCGATCCTCGAACGCCGTCTGCGCGCTGAAGTCGAGATTGGCCGGAACCCAGTTGAAGTCCGCGCCGGCGAGCCGCGCGATCAGAGGGCTCGACTTGATGGCTGCCGGCAGCGGAAGATGGGCGATCCAATCCAGCGGCAGGGGCAGGGCGCGCTTGCGGAACGCGTTGTGATAGCCGAGGTATGTCTCCCAGCGCGTCCGGCCGTTGGTCAGGTCCACCGCCCGGAACCCCTCGCTGGTATAGGACAGCCGACCCTCGAGTTGATCGAGGGTCGCCGCGATCAACGGGTTCGACGACTGGCGGCTGCGAAACAGGCGCAGCGTGACGATGTCGCGGTCGTTGATCCGCGACTCGACTCGGCGCTCGGTGTCGGTCTGGAGCAGGATATCCGATCCGACGCGGAACAGGGGCGCGTCGTCGTTCCCATAGTGGTCCCACGTGAGCGGAAACGCCACGCCCCACGACTCGGGCAGGAAGCGATCCAGGTTGAAGATCGCGTTCACCGTCGTCGAGGAGCGATCGAAGTTGTTGCGCGTAGCTCCCAGGTCCCGGTAGCGGCCGCCGCGTGAGTCGTAGGCCACGTTGAACTGAGCGAAGTCGGCCAGCGTGGCGCGCGCGTTGACGTACTGCGCCGCGTCGCCCTGGCGCACGGGTCCGTTCAGCCGCCATTCGTCGATCCAGAAGCGGCCCGAGACAGGGGCCAGCCCGTCGTTCTCGACGCCGATCGTCAACTGACTGACCTCGGTCAGCGTGGGCGGTGGCGCGGCGGCGGTCTGGATCTTGACCCGGTACAGGCCGTCCGGGCTGACCGCCTCGCCGACGCGCGGAGCGGCGGGACCGAGGGCGTCCAGCGAGTCGAGCAGGGCGCGCTTCAGCTCGGTGAACGTCGAGAAGTCGATGACGTGCTCCTCCCACTCCTCGTCCTTCAGCGGGGCCGAGTACTCGTACACGTTGAGCGTGTCCAACCCGAACGCGACGAAGAACCGCGGCTGCGGGCCGCCGGTCGTCCGGCGCCCCTGGACCCACACCTGCATGCGGTCGTAATCGATGTACGACTCGCGGTCGAACAGGGGCCGGAAGATGGCCCCCCGCGCGCCGGACGGAACGCCGTCGTAGATCAGCTCCAGCGATTGCTCCTGGGCCACGCCCGTCACGCCGGCCACCTGGTCGGCGCGCTCGGTCTGGGCCCGCACGCCGGGCGGACTGCGATACTCGGGGTTCTCGACGTCGTTGATCGAGGTGATCTGCAGGCTGTCGCTGTTGGAACCCGCCAGGACGGTCCCGTCGGCCGCCACGATGCCCCGCTTGAGGAACGTCGAGCCCACGATCTCGGGCCGCGCGATCTGGAAATCGGTTTCCCGCTCGACGCCGGTGAACGCGACCCGCAGCACCCGCACGTTCCGCAGGTCGGGGGTGCCGAGCGTCTCGTCGGGCCGCGCGAGCGGGAGCCGGATCTGGCGGAAGCCACGATTCGACCGGCTGCCGGGCACCTCGTACTTGGGGTCGCCGAGGTCGACCACCCAGCGCCCGAGGTTCTCCTGGCGGTCGAGGATTCCGTTCAGGTTGTCGTCTTCGGTATCGAGCGTCGTGTTGTTCTCCGTCCCGTTCGGGTTGAGCGGGAAGGAACCCGGCCCGGATACCTGGCTGAAGTCGTCGTTGCCGTCGTCGCCGGGGACGTTCAGCAGATCGCTCCCCGCGACGCCGTCGATCCCCGTGTCCTCGCCGACGTCGAGATTGTTGTCGCGCGTGTTGGGGTTGCGCTCTTCGGTGTCCAGCAGGCCGATTCCGACCAGCGCGCCGTTCTTGTCCGTCCGCGCCGCGTCCTCGTCGACCGTCCCCAGGTCGACGATCATCGTCCCGGTCTCGCCGCTGACGAAGAACTCGAGGAACTCCTGGCGACTCAAGTCCTCGCCCGTCGTCGACAGCACGGTCTGGATCGAGCGCCACGAATCGCGCCGGTCGGCCGGGGTCTCGCCAACCGGCTCGAGCTTGATGTCGAACAGGTTCTCCAGCTTGTCGGCGCCGATCGCGTTGGGTGTGATCGTGCGCGAATCGATCGAGAAGGTGAACCAGCGCGCCTGCGCCAGCCGCGCCAGGCTGAGGTCGGTCTGCGACGGGACCCCGCCCAGGCGCCAGGCGCGGAAGAAGGCCGAGATCTGCTTGGCCACGTCGACATTCTCGAAGTCGTTCAGGAACACCTCCCCCTCGGTGTTCGGGTTGGGCAGGCTGAACGCCATCTCTCCGCGAAACGTCACATCCGAGTTCTCGCTCGTGTCGAGACGCAGCCCCGGCACGCGATCCAGCCAGCGGGCCACCGGATCGAGGTCGCGCTGATAGATCCCGTTGACCTCGGCGATCGTCGTCTGGGTCGGCTCGGCGCCGAGGATCGGACGGTTGGCCAGGCTCCCCTGGCGCTGCATCAGGACCGTCGAGTTGATGATCGCGTTCGAGCTCAGGTTCCAGGTTCCCGAGGCACCCCACAGGGACGTCGGCGCGAGGTTGAACAGTGGCGCGACCTCGAACGAGATCCGGATCGGATCGTTCGGATGGCGGTCCGACAGGCCGCTCGGATCGTTGAACACGACCTTGCCGAAGTCATAGAAGATCTGGTAGTCCCGTCCCCTCACGAGGGTCTCTCCGCCGATCGAGATGTCCTCCGAGCCCTCGATGACGTTGGCCGCCCCCAGCTCCACCTCGCCGGTCAGACCGCCGCGCGACAGATACGACGCCTCGATGAAGTAGATCTGGTTGTCGAGCGCCGTCCGCGCGTCGTTGTTGAAGTACAGCTTGCGGTTCGGCACCTGGATCGGGATCGGCGCGCCGTTCGGGTCGGTGGGACGGAAGAAGGGCCGCACGTCCGGGAACACGAGCAGGTCCGGTCCGCCGAACGGGTCGCGCAACAGGCGCGGCACGTTGACGCGCTGGTTCTCGTCGGTGACGCCGAAGATCGCGCTGTACTTGGTGGACGTGCCGTTGACGTTCTCGAAGGTCTGCTTCAGATCCTGATTTCCGCGGTACACGGACAGCGACAGCGATCCGAGCTGGATGTTCGGCTCGCGCAGCGAGTAGACGTTGCGCAGGGTATAGTCCCAGGTGAAGTTCAGGGTGTCCGGATTGATCGGCTTGACGAGCTTGAGCTGGACTTCCTCGGCCTCCTGCGGCGAGCCGACTTGCGTGCCGCCCTGCGTCACGTACGACACGGCGAGGACCTCGTCGTCGTTGAGCTGGCGCTTCATCTCGAGCACGATCCCGTCCGTGACGACGTAATCCTCGCCCTCGACCAGCAGGTCGAAGAACCCCTGGTGGGCCTCCCCGGGCAGCTCCTCGGGCGTGGTCGGGTTGACGAACGCCGTCCCCTGCTTGGAGGCCTTCTCGCGGTTGTTGGTCGGATTGCCGTCGTCGAGCCACACGTTGAGGCTCCCCGTCTCGGGCGTGCTGGCCGGGTTGGCCAGCGCCGTCCCGGAGTTGGGATAGGCCAGCCGGGGAGAGGCCAGGCTGTCGGGGTGGAACAGGAGGAAGAACCGGTCGTCCTGGAACTGGGTGTCCTTGATGTCCAGCGTGACCTGCTGCAGGACGCCTTCTCCGCGGGGAGCGATCGACAGCGAGCGCTCGGTCGACTGCCCCTCCTTGCGCGAGCCCAGGACGCGCAGATCGACGGGCCCCAGCTGGGCCACGGCCTGGGCGCCGAATGTGCCGCGTGCCGCGCTCGCGCCGAGGAACCGCGACGGAGGCAGGAGCACGTTGATGTCCCCCACCTCGACCTTCTTGAGGATCTCGTCCTCGGTTCCCGTGTAGCTCGCGCTGAGGAGCTGCTTCGAGTTGAGCTCGCGCGCGGAGTTGAAATCCACCGCCACGTCGAGCTTGGTCCCCACCGTGCCGATCACCTTGAGGTCCAGGATCTGGTCCAGGTTGAGGTCGATCCCGCCCACGGCGCGGCGCAGGATCTCGGACCGCAGGTCCGGGTCCTGGGTCGACTTCGAGCCCAGCGCCGCCAGGTGCAATCGTCCCTGGATGTCGAACTGCGACCCCTCGCCGAACACCTTGGCCAGCGGCTCGGGGATCTTGAGCGGGTTCTCGAACTCGGGGATCAGCCCCTCCTCCTCGCGCTTCCTCCCGGACAGCCGGTCGGCGACCGTCGCCGACCACAGCCGCGAGCGGCGGCTCTCGCGTTCGGCGCCGAGATACGCTTCGAGGCCCTCGCTGGCGATCCTCGGATAGCGCTCGCCGAAGCGCACCGGGATCGGGGAGCGGCCGACGATCCCGCCCGTCCACGGGTCGAATACGAGGAACGTGTCGGCGGGGAGGGTCGCCAGGCCCTCGGGAGTGGGATTCGGTCGCAGGCCGAGGGCCGGGGCGCGCGGCTCGCGGGTCTCCTGGGCGGCCGCCTGAACGGCGGCCAGCCCCGACACGGCCAGCGCGAGCGCCGCCATCCCTGCGAGGCGCGGAGCGAATCTGGTCATGGCGGGTAGGATTGGGGGCAGCCCGACCGCGCTTGTACGGGTTCAGAAGCGAATGTTAGCTTGACCGTCCCGCGGCACCGACAGATGGTCCCTAACTTCCGATCCGAATAGGAGATAGGAGCTTTTACGGAAGTACCTGAATATAGATCGGGCCCTCCCCGGGGCAACCCGTCGGCGCCATGAGGCGCTGGCGCGAATGGTTCAACGCCCGGACGCTCTCGCTGTACGTCCTCCGCGAGCATCTGGGACCCTTCCTGTTCGCCCTCGTCGTGTTCACGTTCATCATGCTGATGAACCAGGTCGCGCGTCAGTTCCAGACCCTGGCAGGCAAGGGGCTTGGCGCGCACGTTATCGCCGAGGTGTTCCTGCTGTCGGTGCCGCTGACGATCGCGGTCACGATTCCGATGGGTGTCCTCGTGGCGACGATGGCAGCGTTCGGCCGGCTGGCGGGAGACAACGAGATCACCGCCATGCAGGCCAACGGGGTGGGATTCCACCAGCTGCTCGCGCCGACCGTGGTCGCGGCCCTGGTCCTGGCCCTGGCCACGGTCTGGCTGAACGACACGCTCCTGCCCGAGAGCAACCACCGGCTGAGTCAGTTGATGATCGAAATCCAGCGCACCAAGCCGACCGTCGTTCTGCAGGAGAAACGAATCAACGATCCGACGGGTTTGGGCCAGTACCGGATCCTGCCGGACCGCATCGATCGCGTTACGGGAGTCATGTACGGCCTGCGGATCTTCGACATGACCGATCTCCAGGCCCAGCGCACGATTCTCGCGGACTCGGGACGGCTGGACTACACGCCGAGCGGCGAGGACGCCGTGCTGACCCTGTGGCACGGCACGATCCACAACCGTGACCTGACCAAGCCCGGGCGTTATGAGCGGCTGCGCTTCGACACCCAGCGCATGGTCCTGCACGACGTCGGGACCAGGCTCAACCGCGAGGGCGAGGCCGGAATGATGCGCAGCGACCGCGAGATGGACCTCGGCACGCTGTTCGCCAACGTGCGCAAGGAGGAGCGCAAGGTCCTCGACGCGCGCCAGCAGCTGAAGGAGCAGGCCGAGGCCCACGTGCGGACGATCCTGTCCGACTCGTTCGCCGTCGCCTCGGCGGACTCGGCTGGCGCGGACATGATCGGCCACCAGCGGGCGTTCGACCAGGAGCGCTATCGGATCAACTCCGTGGCCCGGCTCGAGGACGCCATCGACTACTCGCTGCGCCAGCGGAACAAGTACCTCGTCGAATATCACAAGAAGTTCGCCATTCCAGTGGCGTGCATCGTATTCGTCCTGATCGGCGCGCCGATCGGCGTGCGCGCCCGGCGCGGCGGGTTCGGCTTCGCGATGGGCGTCAGCACGCTGGTGTTCGTGTTCTACTACCTGGCGCTGACCGGCGGCGAGGACCTGGCCGACCGGCGGCTGCTCCCGCCGTGGCTGTCGATGTGGCTGTCGAACCTCGTGTTTTTCGCCTTCGGCGCGTGGCTCCTGAGGCGCACGGCCCGGGAGACGGCCGGCCGGCGCTGGCGTCTGCCGCGCTGGTGGCCGTGGCGCCGCGACCGCGCGGAGGAGAGCCTCGGCCCGTGATCCCGTGGCGCAAGCTCGATCGCTACGTCATGGCCGAGTTCCTCAAGGTGCTCGGGCTGGCGCTGTTCGCGCTGACCGTGATCTACGTCCTGATCCACCTGATGGACCACATCGACGTGTACCTCGATCACGACGCGCCTTGGGCGGCGGTCGGACGGTACTACCTGTACTCGACGCCGTACAACCTCGTCGTGACGCTGCCCATGGCGATGCTCATCGCCTCGATCCTGTCGATCGGCGAGATGGGTCGGCACGGCGAGCTGACGGCGATGAAGTCGAGCGGGATCAGCCTGTACCGGATCGTGTGGCCGCTGATCCTGTTCGGCATCGTCACCTCGGTCGGCGTCCTGTGGTTCAGCGAGACGCAGGTGCCCGAGTTCAACCAGCGTGCGGAGGACGTTTACCACCAGGGGATCCTCGGCGTCCACGAGGAGGACCGCGAGAACTACCGCGGCAACTTCGTCTATCAGAACAGCGACGGCTACACGTACATCGTGCGCTCGCTGTTCGTCCAGCCGGCCGGCGCGACCGGCGAGCAGATCGAGATCCAGAAGGAGACGAAGGACGGGGCGTTCCTGCGGATCAACGCGCCACAGATGGTCTGGCAGGACTCGACCGGGAGCTGGGTCCTGCGAAACGGCGAGCTCAGGATCTTCCCGGGGGCCCGGGCGTCGCCCGATTCCGTCCCCGACTCGCTTTCCTTCCCCGGTGCCCAGGAGCAGATGTACGGCTTCTCGCTGCTCCGCTCGCCGGCCCTCGACGACACGCCACAGGAGCTCCTCGCCGAGGAGAAGGACGCCGACGAGATGGGCTATGCCGACCTCAAGGCGTACATCGCCGAGCGCGAGCGGCTGGGTGCGGAGACGCGCAAGGAGCGGGTCGACCTGCAGATGAAGCTGGCCTACCCGTTCGCCAACCTGATCATCCTCGTGTTCGGCGTCGCGCTGGTCGGCTCGGCGGCCCACGCCAGCCGGCAGAGCGCCACGGTGGGGTTCGGCCTGGCGCTGTTCCTGACGATCGTCTTCTGGGGCTTCCTCAGGGTCGGCCAGGGGATCGGCTACGGCGGCGGGCTCCCCCCCTGGGCCGCGGCGTGGCTGGCCAACGGCGTGTTCGGCTTCTTCGCGCTGGTGCTGCTGTCGCGGGCCCGGACCTAGGGCGCGCGCCGGGAGGCGGGGCTTTTCATCGGGTCCGTCGTGTTTCTATGCATAGAAACACGGTCATCGAGCTCCAGGCCCCGGTTGCGCGGCGCGTCAGGGCGCGCGCTAGCGAAAACCCCCCAGGCGCGCCTCGAGCGCGCCGCACAGGAGGTGCCCGATCACGAGGTGCGCCTCCTGGATCCGCGCCGGGTCGGCCGACGGGACGACGAGCGCCGCGTCGCAGGCCTCTGCCAGCGGCGCGCCGTTCGCTCCCGTCAGGCCGTAGGCCGCGATCCCCCGCCCGCGCGCCGCGCGGACGGCGCTCAGCACGTTCGGCGAGCGGCCGCCCGTCGACAGGGCGACGAGCGCGTCGCCCTCGCGCCCCAGCGCCTCGACCTGGCGCGCGAACACGTCCTCGAACGCGTAGTCGTTGGCGCACGCCGTCAGGAACGACGTGTCGGTCGTCAGGGCGAGCGCGCGGTACGGCGCGCGGTCGGTCGTGAAGCGGCACGTCAGCTCGGTGGCCAGGTGCTGGCACTGGGCGGCCGAGCCCCCGTTGCCGCAGAACAAGAGCGTCCCGCCGCCCTCGAGGGCCCCGGCGCAGCCGTCGACGATCGCGGCGAGGGCCTCTCCCGCGTCCGCCTCGAGGGCCCCGAGCACGCGGCCCAGCTCCTCGGCGGCGGCGCCGAGGCGCGCGGCGGGGTCCATGCCCGGGTCGCTCTCAGCCATCCGCGCCCTTCTCGGTCCCGGGCCGCGCCGCGCGCGCGGCGGCCCGGAAGAGGCGCTTCAGTTCGCCGTCCGCGCCAGGCTGGTCCCACAGCTCCTCGGGCGCGGCCCGCGCCCGGTCGGCCCACGCTTCCGCGAGCGCGGCCCACGGGCCGTCGCGGTCGACGTCCGCCGCGGGTCCGAGGGCCGCCGGAACGAGCGCCGGCCACGCCGGCGGCGGCACAGTTCCGCGCGCGAGGTCGATCCACGGGCCCCCGTCCCCCAGCGCGCCGTCGAGCGCCTGGAGCGCGGCCGCCAGGCGTTCGGATTCGAGCGACGACAGCGCCTCGTGAGCGCCGGCGATCAGCCCGTCCGCCGCGAGGAGCGGCAGCGCCCCACCGTCGACGCCGCGGGCGCCTGCCGACGTCCCGCCGGCCACGACCGCTGGGGACTCGAGGCTCGCGCCGGCCGCCGCCAGGGCGCCGGCCAGGGCGCCCGCGGCGATGCCCCACGCCAAGGCCTCGTTCTCGGGCCAGCCCGCGCGGCGCGCCGAGACCGCGGCGAGCCCCGCCGGCCACTCGGCGCCCGCGCACGCGTCGGTCATCGCCGCGGCGAGCTCCTGCGGCACGGTGTGGCTTGCCAGCCAGTCGGCCAGCGCCTGCTCGAGCGCGGCGATCACGCGCGGGCTGTCGGCCATGCGGGTCACTCCCCCCGGTGGAGTCGATAGCCACCGAAGTATGCCCGCCGCGGGATGCCCGCGCTAGCCACGACCTAGTCCTGGCGCCAGAGCGCGCTGACCGGAACCGCGCGCAGGCGCCAGCCGAAGGAAATCGATTCGCTCCTTGAGTGGAGCACGACCCCGCCGATGAACCGATCGCCGAGCGCCTCTCCGAAAGCCCGCAGGTTGCGGAATTTCCTCCGCCCCATCCGAGAGCTCGCCTTGACCTTGATCCCGAGCAGGACGCCGCGGGCGTCCTCCAGGACCAGATCGACCGATTCCTGTCGAGCGCTCCGATAATGATGGAGCGAGGTGCCCGGCACGTTCCAGCCGATCTGCTTTCAAGCTCGGCGACCACGTCCCGCCGCGAGCACTTCCGACGCTTGACAACCTCCGGATAGCCGCCTGCCAGGACCCGCTCGAACAGCTCTCCTCTCTCGATGGTTCTCCCGTCGACTCGATCGCCCCGCCCGCGAGCGTCTCGCACATCCGCGGCGCCAGCCGAACATCAGCCGATCCCGTGAGCAGGATGCGGCCGACTGCCGGCTCGTTCGCCGCCTTCTACTCGCTCGCCGTGCGTCGCTTCGCGGACACGCGGAAGTTCCGCCGGGCGGAGCGGGACGAGATCGAGGCGTTCATCGCGCGATCCGCAGGATGACCGAGATCGACGCCGCTCTGGTTCGCCGCAAGCTTGCGACGATCGTCAGAAATCTCGAAGATCTGAAAGCGATCTCCGGTCTCAGAGGAGGGCCTCTGAGCTAGGCGCCCACCAGCCCGGCCACGATGCCGGGCGCCTTGTCGAGCGCCTCGTCGATCCGCGCCACGTCCTTGCCGCCGGCCTGCGCCATGTGCTTCTTGCCGCCGCCGCCGCCGCCGATGACCCGCGACAGCTCCTTGATGACGGCCCGCGCGTCGAGTCGACCGGCCTGGATCAGGTCGTCGGTTACGACGGCCAGGAGGTGCGCCTTGCCGTCGAGCTCCGCGCCGACCACGCCGACGCCCGACGTCAGCCGGTTCCTGAGCTGGTCGCCGATCGACCGCAGGTCGTCCATCGAAACCGGGTTGGCGCGGAGCGCCAGGACCTCCACGCCATCGACCGTCGTGGCGCGCTCGGCGAGCTCCTCGGCGGCTCCGACGAGGGCCTGGCGGCGGGCCGCCTCGAGGTTCCGCTCGGCCTCGCGCTTCTCCTCGACCAGCCGCTCGACCCGCTGCGGCAGATCTTCGGGGGAGACGCGCAGCGCTCCAGCGGCTTCTTCGAGGAGCGCCTCCCGGCGGCGGAACTCGGCCAGCGCACGGCGACCGGTGACGACCTCGATTCGCCGCACGCCGGCCGCGGCACTCGATTCGGACAGGATCCGCACCGGGCCGATCTCCCCCGTCCGGCGGACGTGGCAGCCGCCGCACAGCTCGATCGAGGCGCCGTCGCCGATCGTCACGACGCGCACCGTGTCGCCGTACTTCTCGCCGAACAGGGCCATGGCGCCCATCGTCCGCGCCTCGTCGAACGGCACGATCCGCTTGGTCACGGGGAGGTCCTCGAGGACCCACCGATTGGCCTCGTCCTCGACGGTCCGGATCTCGTCGGGCCCGAGGGCCGCGGGATGCGAGAAGTCGAACCGCATGCGATCGGGGGCGACGAGCGAGCCCGCCTGGCGCACGTGGTCGCCGAAGCGCCCGCGGAGGATGGCGTGGAGGACGTGGGTCACGGTGTGGTGGCGCTCGACGTCCTTCCGGCGCTCGGCGTCGACCTCGGCACGGACCTCCGCCCCGGCGACGACCTTCGACGGGTCGCCCGACGCCAGCTCGGCGGCCAGGACGAACGCGTCGCCGACCCGCTCGACGTCGACGACGTCGAGCCGGAAGCCGTCGCCCTGGACCGAGCCCGTGTCGGCCACCGGGCCGCCGCCCGTCGCGTAGAACGGGTT
>CAZCZH010000033.1:0-826 GCA_964502985.1 uncultured Gemmatimonadales bacterium | reverse complement strand
CTCGGCCACGCGCTCGATCGTCGTGTCGACGGCGAGCTCCTCGTAGCCCACGAACTCGGTCTCCGCGCCCCCCACGTCGAGCTCGACCGATTCGGCTCCAGAGCCGAACTTGCTGGCCGCGCGGGCGCGCTCGCGCTGGCGCTGCATGCGGTCGGCGTAGCCCGACAGGTCGACGGTGAAGCCCCGCTCGTGGGCGATCAGCTCCGTCAGGTCGGGCGGGAAGCCGTACGTGTCGTACAGCCGGAACACGTCCTCGCCGGGCACGGCGTCGCCCGGCCCGAGCCCGTCCAGGACGTCCTCGAGGATCGCCATCCCCTGGTCGATCGTCTGGAGGAAGCGCTCCTCCTCGGCGCGGACGATGGTCCGGATCTGGTCCTCCTGCTCGACCAGCTCGGGGTACGCCTCGCCCATCTCGTCGACCACGGCCGGCGTGACGGCGTACAGCACGGGCTCGTGGACGCCGAGGAGCCAGGTGTGGCGCACGGCCCGGCGCAGGATCCGGCGCAGGACGTAGCCCCGGCCCTCGTTCGACGGGTACACGCCGTCGGCCACGAGGAACGCCGCCGCCCGACCGTGGTCGGCGAGGACGCGGAACGAGACGCCCGTCTCGCCGTCGGGCTGGTAGTCGCGGCCCGTCTTGCGGGCGATCGCCTCGAGGATCGGGGTGAACAGGTCGCTCCCGTAGTTCGAGTACACGCCCTGGACGACGGCGGCGATCCGCTCGAGGCCCATCCCGGTGTCGACGGACGGCCGCGGGAGGTCCTTCTGCGACCCGTCCTCGAAGCGCACGAACTGCATGAACACGAGGTTCCAGATCTCGAGGAAG
>CAZCZH010000032.1:0-16583 GCA_964502985.1 uncultured Gemmatimonadales bacterium | reverse complement strand
CTCGAGGTCGACACCGTCGACGGCGTGGACGTGTCCGACGGCGTGCTTGAACAGGATTCCGCGAGTGACGGGGAAGTGTTTGGTCAGGCCGGACAGCCGCAGCAGGGTCTCACCCGAGCCGGTGGGAGTCCCGGCGCCCGTCACGGAGCGGCGACCTCGAGCAGGGAGTCACGCCCCAGGCGCTGCTTGGTCTCCAGCGGCAGGAGGCACGCGTCGCGATGCGCGGCATCGGCCGGTGCCAGCTCGGGGACCGTCACGCGGCACTCCGGCATGGCATGCGGGCAGCGCGGGTGGAACGGGCATCCGGGGGGCACCCGGATCAGGGACGGCGGCTGGCCGGCGATCGGGCGCAGCGGGATCGAGCGGTCGTGGTCGATGCGCGGGATCGAGCGCAGGAGCCCCCAGGTGTAGGGGTGGAGCGGCCGGTGGAAGAGATCGTGGGCCGTCCCCTCCTCGACGATCCGCCCGGCGTACATCACCACGATCCGATCGCAGTGCTCGGCCACGACCCCCAGATCGTGGGTGATCAGGACGACGGCCATCGACAGGTCGTCCTGCATGCGCTCGATGAGGTCCAGGATCTGTGCCTGGACGGTGACGTCGAGGGCCGTCGTGGGCTCGTCGGCGATCAGCAGCTCGGGTCCGAGCGCGAGCGCCATGGCGATCATCGCGCGCTGGCGCATCCCGCCCGAGAACTCGTGCGGATACTGGCGGACGCGCTGGCGGGGCTGCGGGATGCCGACCTTGTCGAGCAGCGCCACCGCCTGCTCGAGCCCTTCCTGCCGGCTGGCGCCACGATGGACCTCGAACACCTCGGCGATCTGATCCCCGACACGGTGGACGGGATTGAGGGCGGTCAACGGGTCCTGGAAGATCATGCTCATGCGTGCCCCGCGAATGCGGCGCACGGCCTCCGCCGGCAATTGCAGGAGGTCCCGGCCCTGGAACACGGTGTGTCCCGCCACGCGCGCCTCGCGCGCCGTCACGAGACCCATCACGGTGAGCATGGTGACGCTCTTGCCGGAGCCCGATTCGCCGACGATCCCGAGGGTCTCGCCCGGCGCGACGTCGAGCGACACACCGTCCACCGCCCTGACCAGGCCCTCCTGGGTCGGGAAATGGACGCGCAGGTCGCGGACGGAAAGGAGCGGCGTCGAGCTCATCGGGTGGATCGCGGGCCAGAGATCACGGCTCGCCGCGCAACTCCTGGTGCGGGTCGAACGCGTCGCGCAGCCCGTCCCCCAGGAAGTTGACCGCCAGGACGGTGACCAGGATCGCCAGCCCCGGGAACCACACCAGCCACGGCGCGATCAGGGTGAAGTTCTGGGCGTCGTTCAGCAGGTTCCCCCACGAGGGGGTCGGCGGCTGGATGCCGAAGCCCAGGAAGCTGAGCGCCGACTCGGCGAGGATCGCCGCCGCCACGCCGAGCGTGACGTTGACGATCATCGGTCCCATAGCGTTGGGCAGCATGTGGCTGAAGATGATCCACGCGTCGCGGGCCCCCGCGGCGCGGGCCGACTCGACGAACTCCTTCTCCTTGAGCGAAAGGAACACACCGCGCACGATGCGCGCTTCGGGCATCCAGAAGAACAGCGACAGGATGACGACGATGTCCAGCACGCTCCCGCCCATGGCCCGAGAGGCGATGATCAGGATGACCAGGAACGGGATTGCCAGGAACAGGTCCGTGACGCGCATCAGCAGGTTGTCGGCCCAGCCCCCGTAGTAGCCCGCCAGGGAGCCGACGATTCCGCCGATGACGCCCGCCGAGAGGGCTACGCTCAGGCCGACCAGCAGCGAGATCCGCCCGCCGTACAGGACGCGGGCGAACTCGTCGCGGCCCAGGTTGTCGGTGCCGAACCAGTGCCCGGTGCCGGGACCGGCGAGCATCGCGCCCATGTCCTGCTGGATGACGTCGTAGCGGGCGATCTGCCCGGCGAACGCGACGGCCAGGCCGAGCACGGCCAGGACGACCACGCTGGCCATCGCCAGGCGGTGACGCTGGAACCGCCGCCAGGCGAGCTGGCCCGGGCTGAGGACCACCTCGTCGACGAGCGGCGCGGCCGCGAACGGGACGTCGGGCTCAGGCATAGCGGATGCGCGGGTCGAGGGCCGCGTACGCCAGATCGGCGAGCAGGTTGAACACGATGACGAACGTCACCGTGACCATCAGCCACGGCAGGATCTGCGGGTAGTCGCCATTGGTCATGGCCGTGATGAAGAACTTTCCCATGCCGGGCCACTGGAAGATCTGCTCGGTGATGATCAGGCCGGCGGCGATCGCCCCGACGTCGATCCCGACCTGGGTGGTCAGCGGGATCAGCGCGTTGCGCAGGGCGTGGCGCAGAATCACGCGGCGCTCGCCGACCCCCTTGGCGCGGGCCGTGCGGAGGAAATCCGAGTGCAGCACCTCGAGCATGCTGGCCCGCGTGTAGCGGCTGTAGATGGCCACGATCTGGACCGCCAGGACGAGGGCCGGGGCGGCCAGGTGACGCACGAAGTCGAGTGGATGGAACCCCGTCGTCCCGGGGGACGTCATGCCTGCCGTGTAGACCAGTGGCGTCCCGAGGTGCAGCCAGCGCGTCAGGTACAGCCCGAAGAAGATCTGCAGCATGAGGGCGAACCAGAAGTTGGGGATCGACAGGCCGAGGAACGCCGCCCCAGTCGAGAGGTTGTCGAACGTCGAGTACTGGCGCAACGCCGACACGACGCCGATCGCCACGCCGATCAACAGCGACAGCAGGATTCCCGCCGCCCCGAGGATCGCCGAGTTGACGAGCGCCCGCCGGATGTCGTGCCCCACGGGGGCCCCCGTGATCAGGGACTCGCCCCAGTCGCCGCGCACGAAATGCGTCAGCCAGCCGATGTACTGGGCGGGGCCCGAGCGGTCGAGGCCGAGCTGCTGGCGGACGCGGGCGACGTCGGCCTGGGTGACACGCGGGTTGGATCGCATGAGGGCCGTCGGGTCGGCCGTGGCATGGACCACGGTGAACACGAGGATGCTGGACAGGAGCAGGACCGGGATCGAGAAGATCAGCCGCCGGAGGACGTAGTGCAGCACCCCTGGCCTACTGGCAGGCCCCGGGCCTCGCGCAGTACCACTCCGCCATGTTCCAGAACGCGCCCTGGATCGAGTCGTTGAATTTGCCCACCGGGCCGGCGATCCGGTCCGCGCGCCAGGCCGTGAGCTGGGGCAGCTGGTACAGCGGCAGCAGCACGCCGTCGGAGGCCTCGAGGGCGTACACCTGCTGCAGAAGCTCCAGGCGGCGATTCTGGTCGAGGGCCGCGTCCGCGGCGTGCATCGCCCGATCCGCCTCCGGGTTGCACCAGCGGTTCGCGTTCTGGCCCGACCAGCCGTTCTTCTCGGTGGCGATGGCTCCGCAGCTCAGGATCGCCATCACCGACGGGTCGGGGCTCCCGCCCCAGGCAAAGTCCGAGATCCCGAACTGGCCCTTGGGCTGGACGTTGGAGAACAGGTCGCCGGACTGGTAGTTGCGGACGACGAGCCGGAATCCGGCGGCCCGCGCCTTGGGGATCTCCAGCGCCTGGGTCGTTTCGCGGCGCGCGTTGCCGGCCACCGTCGCGTACTCGACGGTCAGGTCCTTGCCGCCCTTCCGGCACACGCCACCCGAGGCCACCGCGGAGCAGTCGTAGCCCGCCGATTCGAGGATCTCGATCGAGTGCCGGGGATCGTAGTGGTACTCGGCGAACGGCTTCCCCTTGGGACCCTGGCACCACGGGCCGAGGTTGACGTAGGCCAGCGCGCCGCAGTCCAGGACGGCCGCGTCGGGATCGTTCAGCTTGACGATGGCGTCGATCACGGCCTTCCGGTCGATGGCGTACATCAGCGCCTGCCGCACCGCCGAATCGTCGAGCGGCGGACGCTCGACGTTGAACCACAGGGCCTCGAAGTACGGGCCCGGGCCGGATACCACCTGGACGCCGGGATTGCCGGCGAGCTGCCGCCGGATGCTCACGTTGGACGGCTGCGGGAAGATCACGCTGACCTCTCCCGAGAGCAGCGAGTTGATCTCGGTGGCTTGCTCCTCGCGCGGCACGAACGTCACCTGATCGAAGTACGGCTTCGGGCCCCAGTACTTCGGGTTGGGGACGAGCACCGCCTGTTCCTTGCTCCACGACTGGAGGATCCACGGGCCGCCGCTGAACGGGATCGAGGAATTCATCGCGCTCCGCAGGTCGGGCGTCTCGGGGTCGGCGTCGGGGAAGGCGGCCTTCTCCATGACCCCTCCGGTCGATCCGCCGAACAGGTCCTGCCAGTCGACGTACACCTCGCTGAAGTGGATCACGACCGTGTGTGCGTCCGGCCCCTCGATGGACGTGATCTTGTCGTAGCCCACCGTCACCAGGGAGCCGGTCGTGTGCATGATCGCCTTCCAGGTGAAATCGAAGTCGGCGGCCGTAATCGGTGTCCCGTCGGCCCACACGGCGTTCGGATCGAGGTGATAGGTGACGCTGAACGGCTCGGCGACGATCCCGCCGTTGTCCAGCGTGGGGGCTTCGGTCAACAGCGGCGAGGCGATCCAGTTGCCGACCGAGTCGAGGGCCATCGCCTTCGGCCGCACGTGGTCGACGACCGACCAGTACAGGTACGAGATGTTGGCGCACGAGGTGACCGGATTGAGGCACTGCGGCCACTGCTCGGCGGCGAACACGACCTTGCCGCCACGCGTCGGCGCGCTCGCGCCCTCGCCGGACGGCCGCTCGCCGCCCCCGCCTCCGCAACCCACCGCGAAAAGCATCGTCAGGGCCGTAAGGAGGCAGGCGAGGCGGCGTGCGCGCATGGGCGAGGACGTCCTTTCCGCTGGAGGTCGAGATTCGGGTCGGGCTCGAAGGTAGGACCCCGTCCGCGCGGGCACAATCCGCGGACCGCGGCCGAGCCGTCGGCTGGCGCTGGCCACGGGCGGGCCCGTGGCGCATCTTGTTCCATGCGGGGTCGGACGGACAGACGGCCGCCGGCGGCCATGTGCCGCCGGAGGAAAGTCCGGGCTCCACAGGGCAGGACGCTCGCGGACGACGCGAGGCGCCCTTCGGGGCGACGGAAAGTGCCACAGAGAACAGACCGCCGAACGCGCGACGCCGATTTCGGCGCCGCGGCGTGGCAAGGGTGAAACGGTGGGGTAAGGGCCCACCGCGCTTCCGCGTGAGCGGAGCGGCACGGCAAACCCCGTCCGGAGCAAGGCCATGTAGGGAGGAACGCGACGGCCCGTCGCGCTCGACCTCCGGGTAGGCCGCTCAGATCGATGGCCGTCGCCGCGCCGTCCGCGAGGACGGGACGGCACAGAACCCGGCTTATCGTCCGCCCGACCCCGCAACTCTTCCGCCCGCCTCCGTCCCCGTCCGCTACTCCGGCCGGCGAGGATCGCCGTGCGACCGAACTGGACCTGGCCGTCGCCCGTGGACGGGCGCATCGCGTCCGAGTTGAGCGGCGCGCTGCGCGTGCCGCCGGCGATCGGCGAGTTGCTCGTCCGGCGCGGCTTCGAGACCCTCGAGGGTGCGCGGCGATTCCTGGACCCGGGCCTGGATCAGCTCGTCGACCCCTTCGCCATGCGCGACATGGAGCGCGCAGTGGCGCGCGTCGAAGAGGCCCTCGCCGAGGGCCAGCGGATCGCCGTCTATGGCGACTACGACGTGGACGGCATCACGGCGACCGCGCTCCTCGTGCGCTACCTGCGCTGGCGCGGCGCGGCCGTCGAGTACTACATCCCGCACCGCGTCGAGGAGGGCTATGGCCTGTCGCGCTCGGGCGTGGCGGCCCTCGCCGATGGCGGGGTTCGGTTGTTGATCACCTGCGACTGCGGGGTGACGGCCGTCGACGAGGTCCGAGCCGCGCGCGCCGCGGGGATGGACGTCATCGTCACCGATCACCACGAACCGGGGCCCGAGTTGCCGCCCGCGACGGCGCTGCTCAACCCGAAGCGCCGGGACGGCGCGTATCCGGATCCCAACCTGGCCGCCGTGGGCGTCGCGTTCAAGCTGTGCGAGGCGCTCGAGATCGCCGCCGGCAGGGACCGCCGGACGATCGAGAACGCATTCGACCTGGTGGCGCTGGGAACGGTCGCCGATCTGGTCCCGGTGACGGGCGAGAACCGGGTCTTCATCCATTACGGGCTCGAGGCCCTGTCCCGGACGCGCAACGCCGGCCTGCGCGCGCTGCTCGAGCGGACGGAGCTGGCCGGTCGGAAGGTCAGCGCGTGGCAGGTGGGCTTCGTTCTGGCGCCGCGGATCAACGCCATCGGCCGGATGGACGCCGCCGAGCGCGGCGTCGAGCTGCTGCTGACGGACGACGCCGAGGAGGCCGGGCGGATCGCGGACACGTTCGAGGAGATCAACACCAGCCGGCAGGCCGCCGATCGACAGCTCCTGGCCGAGGTCCTCGAGATGGTCGACCGGACCTACGACGAGAGCCGGGACCACGCCATCGTGCTGGCGGGGGAGAACTGGCATCCGGGCGTGATCGGGATCGTCGCCTCGCGCGTCGTGGAGCGCTTCCACCGTCCGACGATCATGATCTCGCTGCATCCCGAGGGCACGGGCCGCGGCTCGGCGCGCAGCGTGTCCGGGTTCCATTTGCTGGAGGCCTTGACGGCGTGCCGCGACCACCTCGACGCCTTCGGCGGGCATCGCTACGCGGCGGGTCTGGCCATCCGGCGCGAGTCGCTGGACGCCTTCCGGCATGCGTTCCAGGCCTACGCCCGCGACCGGTTGAGCCGCGAGAGCCTTACCCCGACCCTGACCGTCGACCTGAAGCTGGCGCTGGGCGACATCGACGCGCGGTTCTACCTGGAGCTGAGTCGGTTCGGGCCGTACGGTCCGGGCAACCCCGAGCCCGTGCTCGCACTGGAGGGCGTCTCGGCGCGCGGCTACCCGCGCATCGTTGGCGAGAATCACCTCAAGATGGTCGTCGCCGAAGGCGGTCGGACGCTCGACGCGATCGGGTTCAACCTCGGACACCTCCTGCAGGAGGTCGACGTCGGCCGTGGGCCGCTGACTCTGGCCTGCCGGCTGCGCGAGAACACGTATCTCGGCCGGTCGTCGATCCAGGCGCGGCTGATCGACGTGCGCTCCGCGGCGGAGTGAGATGTCGGGGTTCGGCGTGCGGGTGATCGCCGGCCGGTTCGGCGGTCGGCGGCTGAAGAGCGCTCGCGCGCCGGGCCTTCGCCCGACGTCGGACCGCGTGCGGGAGGCCGTGTTCAGCGTCCTCGGGGCCGACGTCGAGGGAGCCCGCGTGCTCGACCTGTACGCCGGCACGGGAGCTCTCGGCCTGGAGGCCCTGTCGCGCGGGGCGGTTCGGGCCTGCCTGGTCGAGCGCGACCGTCGCGTGGCGGCCGTCCTCGAGGCCAACGTGGAATCCCTCGGGGTGCACGACGCGGCGACGATCGTCCGCGCCGACGCGCTGGATTATTGTCGTCGGATGGACGATTCTACGGACGTGTTCGACGTCGTGTTCTGCGACCCGCCGTACGCCGCGTCGCTGGAGCCGGTGTGGCGCGTTCTGGCGCCGGCCGGGTGGTGGACGCGGGTGTGCGCCATCGAGCACGCCGCGGCGGCCGCGCCTCGCGTGGCGCCCTTGGGCCGCGTGCTGGACACCCGCCGCTGGGGCGACACGGCGGTGACCTTCGTGCGCCCGGCGTGAGCCCGGCCGATGCCCGCTCCGTCGGGATCTATCCCGGCACCTTCGATCCGATCACCCACGGACACGAGGACCTGATCGAGCGCGGCCTGCGAGTCGTCGAGCGGCTCGTCGTGGGCGTGGCGTCCGATACGACCAAGGCGCCGCTGTTCGATCTCGACGCGCGAGTCGCCATGGTGCGCGCGGTGGTCGACGACCCGCGGGTCGAGGTGCGCTCGTTCTCCGGCCTGACGGTGGAGTTCGCGCGCGACGTCGGAGCCGGCGTCATCCTGCGCGGGCTGCGCGCGCTGTCGGACTTCGAGTACGAGTTCCAGATGGCCCTCATGAACAAGCACCTGGCGCCGGAGATCGAGATCCTGTTCATGGCTCCGGACGCCACCTATTCGTTCCTCTCCTCGAGCCTGGTGCGCGAGGTCGCGCGGCTGGGTGGGGACGTGAGCGCGTTCGTCGACCCCGCCGTCGCCTCGCGCCTGGCCGAGCGCTTCGCGGCGGAGCGGTGACGGCGCCCTCGCCCAACCTGGCGGGGATCGCCCCGTCGGCGACCCTCGAGATGACGGCCCGCGCGTCGCTCTTGGCGGGGGAGCGCGGCCGGCCGGTCCTGTCGCTGTCGGCTGGCGAGCCGGACTTCGACACGCCGCCGTACATCGTCGAGGCCGCGGTCGGGGCGCTGCGCGCCGGGCGCACGCGGTACCCCCCGGCGGCGGGCCTGCCGGGCCTCCGCGCGGCCATCGCCGGACACCTGAGCGAGTCCCACGGGACGCCGCGGGAGGCCGAGGAGGTGCTCGTGACGGTAGGCGCCAAGCAGGCCGTCTTCGCGGCCGTGTTCACCCTGTTCGGCCCCGGCGACAAGGTCGTCGTCCCGGCCCCGTACTGGGTGTCGTATCCGGCGATGGTGCGCCTGGCGCGGGCCGAGCCAGTGTTCGTCGAGACACGGGCCGGTGAGGGCTTCAAGCTGACGCCGGACGCCCTCGACCGGGCCCTCGCGGATGGCGCGCGCGGGGTCATCCTCAACTCCCCCGGCAACCCGACGGGGGCCATGTACGACGCCGCCGAGCTGGCCGCCCTGGTCGGGGTCGTCGAACGACGCGACGCGTGGATCGTGGGTGACGAGATCTATCGCGAGACGCGCTACGTCGAGCCGTTCGCCTCCCTCGGCGCGATCGAAGCCGCGCGCGCCCGGTTGGTCCTGGTGGACGGCTTCTCGAAGACCTACGCCATGACCGGGTGGCGCGTGGGGTGGGCCGCCGCTCCACCCGACGTCGTTCGGCGGATGGCGCTTCTCCAGGGCCACATCAACACGAACACGCCGACCTTCTGCCAGGAGGCGGCTCGCGTCGCGCTCGAGGACGAGACCTCGCGACGGACGGCGATCGACGCCATGCGCGAGGCGTTCACCGCGCGGCGCGCGCTCCTGCTCGACGGGCTCGGCGACGTCGCCGGGCTCTCCGCCGATCCGCCGGACGGCGCGTTCTATCTGTGGATCGACGTCGGCCGATGGTGCGCGACGGCGGGCCTCGACTCGGCCGGGTTGTGCCGCGACCTGCTGGAACGCGAGCGGATCGGGCTCGTCCCGGGCTCCGCGTTCGGCGGCGAGGGGTTCGTGCGGCTGTCGTTCGCCGCCGCGGAGGAGACCCTCCGCGCCGCGCTCGAGCGCCTCGCCGAGGCCGCCGACCGGCTGGGCGTGGCGCGGTGAGCGGCGAGGCCCCGCTCGTCGTCGCTCGCGCGCGCCGGGTCGACGGGGCGTGGGTCGTGCCGCTCGAGGGCGAGCTCGTCATCACGACGGAGGGCCTCGTCACGGCGGCGGTCGACGCGGCCCTGGAGTCCGGCGCCAAGCGCGTGATCCTCGATGGAGCCGGGCTGAGTCACGTCGACATGCCGGGCCTGGCTCTTCTCCAGCGGCTCCAGCTGCGCTGTCGGAAGGCCGACGCTCGACTCGTCGTGGCCGGCCTGCCGGAGGCCTTCCGCGAGGTCGTGGCGGTCCTCAAGCTGGACGCCGTACTTCCCATGGCCGACAGCGTGGAGGCGGCGCTCGCGGTCGAGCCGTGAGCTCCCGGCGCCCGCCGCGTCTATCCCAGCACTTCCTCCACGATCCCCGCCAGGCGGAGCGCATCGCCGACGCCCTCCAGGCGCCGCGCGGGGCGCGGGTCGTCGAGATCGGGCCCGGCGGCGGGGCCCTGACCGGACCGCTCCTCGAGCGCGGGCACCGGGTCACGGCCATCGAGCTCGACACCCGCCTGGCGACCGCGCTGGCCGAGCGCTGGGGGCGGGAGCGCGGCCTGGAGGTCGTGGCCGGGGACGCCTTGGAATACGAGCTGCCGGGCGACAGCGGACCGTGGTGGGTGGCCGGCAACCTGCCGTACGCCATCACCAGCCCGCTCGTGTTCCACTGGCTGGATCAGGCCCGCCGGGCGGACGTCCGGCGCTGCGTGTTCCTCGTCCAGCGCGAGGTCGCCCGGCGTCTCGCCGCCGACCCCGGCACGAAGGCCTTCGGGGCGCTGACGGTCGGCGTGCGGCTGGTGGCCGACGTCGAAACGCTGTTCGACCTCGGGCCGGGGAGTTTCCGCCCGCCGCCTGCCGTGTGGTCCACGGTCGTGCGTCTCACGCCGCACGAACGGTGGGACCTGGACGACGCCCGGCGCGAGCGCCTGCGGGCGCTCGTGCGGGACCTGTTCGGGCAGCGCCGCAAGCAGATCCAGAAGACCCTCCGGGTCCTCCCGTCGCGCGACCTGAGCCCTGCCGAGGTGTCGCGAGTGGCGGAAGCGGCGGGGATCCGTCTCGATCGCCGGCCGGAGTCGCTGTCGATCGAGGAGTGGCTCCGGCTCGATGCCGCGCTGGCGGGGGAAACGGAGGAATGACGGGAAAGTGAGTGCGAGACGCGGTTTTCCACACCCGGTCCTGGCGTCGAAGGCGAAATCGGGTCCGCACGGGCGGAGCCATAACCGACGAATCGCGAGTCGACTGCGGGGTGCATATCGTGTGCGACATGAGGCGCAGACACGGAACATGCTGTGGGATAATTGGATAAGGTCCGGATAACTTGTGTCAGGTAGATGACGGGTGGGCGATCGGGGTTCGACCGGCGAAACGAACCACGGAGATGGTCGGCGAACGCCCCGCTCCGGTTCGGCTGTGGACGAGTGTGGATAAGTTCATCCACAGGTCGGGGCGCGGTGAACGAGACGCTCGGCTTCCCGGGCGACTCGACGGCCCTCCGCGACGTCGACCCGCGACAGGAGCGCGGCTCCCACGACGAAGAACGCGATCACCGACAGGATCGCCGATCGGCTGGATCCGGTGAACGCGCTGGCCAGGCCGAACAGCAGCGGTCCGAGGATCCCCGAGAACTTGTCCAGCACCCCGTAGAAGCCGAAGAACTCGGACGACTTGTGGCGCGGGATCAGGCTGGCGAACAGCGAGCGGCTCAGGCCCTGGGTTCCGCCCTGGACCGTCCCCACGAGGACCGCCAGGAGGAAGAAGTGCAGCGCGGTCCGCATCCACCACGCGAGGACCGCGACGCATACGTACACCGCCAGCCCGGCCAGGATGGCGCGCTTCGGCCCGATGCGGCCCGCCAGGGCCCCGAACAGGAACGCGAACGGGACGCCGATCACCTGGACCAGCAGGATCGAGCCGATCAACGCGCCCGTGCCGATCCCGACTTCTCGGCCGTAGATCGAGGCCATCCGGATGATCGTCCCGATCCCGTCGTTGTACACCAGGAACGCCAGCAGCAGGAGGAAGGCCGCGCGGTAGTGGCGCAGCTCCGCGAGCGTCTCCCGGAGCCGAACCGCGGCCACGCGGACGGCGCGCTGGCCGGGTCGTTCGTCGGCCTCCAGGCGGCGCGGCGGCTCGGGAACGCGGCGGAACAGGGGCAGCGAGAACACCAGCCACCACACGGCCACCGACACGAACGCCAGTCGCGCGGGGAGCGTGCTCCCGGGCGGGATGCCGAACCACGCCGGCCGCAGGATCAGCGCCAGCTGGGCGATCAGCAGCAGCGAGCTCCCGAGATACCCGAGCGCGAACCCGGCCGTCGAGACGCGGTCCATCTCGTCGTCGCCGGCGATGTGCGGCAGGAGCGAGTCGTAGAACACGAACGAGCCCTGGGCGCCGACGTTGGCCACGCCGAACAGGACGGCGGCCAGGAGCCAGTCGCCGCGCTCGATCAGGAACATCGCTCCCGTCGCTCCGACGCCGATCCCGAGAAACACGCCGAGGAGCCGCTTCTTGAGCCCGGCGTAGTCGGCCAGCGCCCCCAGGAAGGGGGCCATCGAGGCGATCGCCAGCAGCGCGATCGACGTCGTCCATGCGAAGCGCTGGGTCGCCACGGCATCCGGCAGCGCGGCCGCCGCGACGTCGGTGAAAAAGATCGGGAACACGGTCGTCTGGACGGTCAGGACGAACGCCGAGTTGGCCCAGTCGTACAGCGCCCACGCCCGGAGCTCCGGGCGGTCGAGCCCGAGTCGGGCCAGGACGCCGCGGCGGGGCGCGGAGGCGGAGGTGGGCGAGGCGGTCATCGGGGACGGCGCCCGAAGGATACCCTCGCCGGCCGGGGCTGTCATCGCGACGACGCCGGAGGCGGAATGCGGGCCGCTTGACCGGGCGAAGCGTCGGTCGCTATACTCGATTCAGCTTGTGAAAAGTGTCACAAACGGGACCCCACGACCCGCCGAAGCCATGCCCGCGCGCAAGATCTCCGACTCGACCGTCCGCCGCCTCAGCCACTACCTGCGGATCCTCGAGGTCCTCGAGGCCGACGGGCGGACGACCGTCTCGAGCGACGATCTCGCCGAGCGCGGCGGGATGACCCCGGCCCAGGTGCGCAAGGACCTCAGCCACTTCGGCTCGTTCGGCAAGCGCGGGCTGGGGTATCCGGTGCCTGTGCTGCGCGGTCGGATCGCGGACATCCTCGGGCTCGGGCGCGAGTGGAGCGTGTGCCTGGTCGGGGCCGGCCGCCTGGGGGCGGCGCTGTATCAGTACGACGGCTTCCGACGACAGGGATTTCGGTTCGTCGCCGTGTTCGACAACGACCCGGCCAAGATCGGCCGGCGCTGGGGCGCGGTGACGATCGACGATGTGGCGGACGTGGCCCGCGTGGCGCGCGAGCGCGAGGTCGAGATCGGGATCGTCGTGACCCCCGCCGAGGGGGCCCAGGAGGCCGCCGACCGGCTGGCCGAGGCGGGTGTGGAGGCGATCCTGAACTTCGCCCCGCGCAAGCTGTCCGTGCCGCCCGAGGTCGCCCTGCGCGACGTCAACCTCGTCATCGAGCTCGAGGGCCTGTCGTTCGCCGTGACCCACCGCGGGAAGATCCTCGCCTCGCGCTGACGCGCCGTCCCGCGCGCCCTACATTGCCGCCATGCCCCTCGTCGTGACCGTCAGCGGGACGTGCTCGGAGGTCGGCAAGACAGGCCTCGTGTGTGATCTCCTGTCGCGCCTGCCCGGATGGGGCGCGGTCAAGGTCACCCGCGGCCACTACCGCTCGTGCGGGCGGGACCCCGAGACGTGCTGCGTGAGCCACCTCCTGGGGGACGCGCCGCGCGTGTTCGAGGACCGCGCCGACACCGACGTGGCGGGGAAGGACACGGCGCGCTACCGGCAGGCCGGGGCGGCCTTCGTGCGCTGGGTCGTCCTCAAGCGCGGGCAGGAGGCGGCCGGAGCACGCGCCGCGCTGCGCGGCCTGGAGCGACTGCCAGGGGTCCTGATCGAGGGCAACCGCGTGGCGCCCCTGTGCCGGCCCGACCTGGCGATCCTCGTCGCGTCGGCCGATCAGCGCGAGGTCAAGTCCTCGGCGCGGCGCGTCCTCGATCGGATCGACGCCCTGTACGTGCCAGCCGGCGCGGTCGCGGCGGACGCCGTCGCGGGGCTCGTCGGCCGGGCGCTGCCCGGCGTCCTGCGGTGGGGGCCCGCCGAGCTGGATTGCGTCGCCGCCGACCTGCGGGCGAGGGCGGCCGGGACCCGTGCCGCCGTCTGACCCCGGCGACCGGCGCGCGATCGAGGTCCGCGTCCAGGTGGCGATGTTCTTCGAGGGCGCCCTGCTGTGCGCCCGCCACCGCCGGGGCGCCGAGGAGTACTGGGTCCTGCCGGGCGGTCACCTGGAGTTCGGCGAGACCCTGTGGGAGGCCGCCGTGCGCGAGCTGCGCGAGGAGAGCGGCCTCGAGCTCGAGGCGGGCCACCTGTGGGCCGTCAGCGAGTTCCAGGGGGCACGGCGGCACGTCGTCGAGCTGACGTTCTACGCCACCGGCTGGGTCGGGCGTCCCCGCCTGGGGGGCGACCCGGACGCGCGGGACGGCGCCGCGCGCCTGACCGGAGTCGCGTTCCTCGATCACGCGGCGTTCGCCGAGGCCCAGTTCCGGCCCACCATCCTGGCCCGCCACCTGCGCGCGCACTGGGCGGATCCGACGCCCGAGACGTCGTACCTCGGGATGGAGGCCACCTGAGCCTCGCGTGGGCTCCGGCGGCGCCCGTCGCGGCGGGCCTGGCGCTCGCCGCGCTGGGAGCCTGGCTGTGGCTGGCGCCCGGCCGGCGCCGATCGCCGTGGGGCTTCGCCGCGCGCGTGGCGGCGGCCACGCTGCTCGGCCTGGCGCTCGCCGGAGCCGGTTGCCGGGTCGGCGCCGAGGCTCGTGCCCGGCTGGTGGTCCTCGTCGACCACTCGCTCAGCATGCGCGCCGGAGGTCCCGACGGCGACCGGGCGGCCGCCGCCGCGGCATGGCTCGACGGGCCCGAGTTCGCTCGCTGGTCGCGGGGCTGGAGCGTGGTCGGGGACTCGTTCGGCGGCGCGGCGACGGATGTCGGCCGGGCCGTCGAGGCGCGCGCGGCCGAGCTCCCGGGAGCGATCCTCGTCGTGTCGGACGGCCGCGCCGCGGGGGGGCGGGCGGCGGAGCCCGTCGACGTGCCGCTGTACGCCTTCGCGCCGCGTCCGGTCGACGTGGCCGACGCCGCCGTGCTGGAGCTGGCCGTCGTCGCGGACTCCGCCGGCCGGCCCGCGGCGCGGATCGCCCTCGGCGCGGTCGGAGGGCGCGCCGTCCCCGGCCCGCGCACGGTCGAGCTCCTGCTCGACGGGCGTCCGGTCGGCACGGCCGGGGTCGGCGCCTTGGAGGCCGGCGCCCGGCGCGAGGTCCGGCTGCCGCTCCCGGCCGGGGCGGCGGATCCGGGAATCCTCCGGGCGCGTCTCGTCGGGCCGGCGGACGCGCTCGCCGACAACGACGAGCGCTCGCTCGTGTGGCGTCCGGCTGGGCCCCGCCGGACGCTTCTCGTCGGGCTGCGGCCGGGCTGGGAGTACGCCGCCCTGCGCCGGGCACTCGCTGGCGCGGCGGCCCCGCTGGACGCCTTCTGGACGGCCGCCGCGGGGGAGCTGCGACCGATCGACGGGGGCCGGCGGCGGGTCTGGGGGTCGCTGGATCCGGCGCGCTACGCGACGGCCTGGCTGGTCGGCGACCCGGCGCTGCTGGGTCCCGGCGGGCGGGCCTGGCTCGAGCGCTTCGCGGCGGCCGGCGGCCACGGGCTCGCGTGGGCGCCCGAGGGCTACGCCGGCACGCTCGCCGGGGCCGGGGCGACGGTTCCCGCCGGCCCGCGATCGGCCGGCCGGCCGGCGCAGCCGACCGCCGGCCGCGCGTGGCTCGCCGCGCGCGGCGCGGCGCCCGACTCCGCGCCCGACGGCGGGTCCGGCTGGCCGCCCCTCGAGGGGCTCCCGCCCGCGGTCCGTCCGCCGGCCGGCGCGACGCCGCTCGTGACCGTCGGACACGACCCCGTGGCGTGGGTCGACGAGGCGGGCGCCACGCGGCGCGCCGTGCTCCTCGGGACCGGCTGGTACCGCTGGTCGATCGACGCGGCCGGGAAGGGCCCCGCTGCGTCCGCCTTCTGGGTCGCGTGGAGCGACGCCCTGGCGCGCTGGCTGTCGTCCTCGGCGCCCGTCGAGCGACGCCTGGTGACGCTCCCCGCGGACGGGCGGGTCCCGCGCGGGGAGCGTCTGACCGCGCCCCTGGCGCCGGGCGCGTCGGGAGCGGTCGAGTGGCGCGTCGAGGCCCGCCAGGCGAACGGATCGTGGCGCGGCGTGTCCCACGGTCGGGTCGCGCCGGACGCCGCGCCGCGGGCCGTCCAGGCGGGGCCTCTCGCGGCCGGCGACTATCGCCTGACGGCGCGCGCGGCGGGCGTTACGTTCGCCGAGCCGTTCGTCGTCGAGTCGTGGACCCCGGACGTGGCCTGGACGGAGGCCGACACGGCGAGCCTCGCGGCCGCCGCGCTGGCCAGCGGCGGAGCGCTCCTCGAGCGCGCGCCGGCGACGCCCCTGCCGCCCGCCGGCGCGAACGCCGCCTCCGCCGGGCGGCTGGTCCGTCTGGGCACGACCCCGTGGCCCTACCTGGCGGCCGCCCTCCTGCTGCTCCTCGACTGGGGCCTGACGGGACGCGCGTTGGCGTGGCGCCGAACGCGCGGCTAGGTTTTCGCACCTTCGATCGAGGCGCCCGGCGCCGGACCCCCGCGAAGATCAGGAACCGAGCCGATGGCCACCGAGACCCTCTCTACACGCTACGATCCGACGACCCTCGAGGCGCGCTGGTACGGCCTGTGGAGCGAGCGCGGGTACTTCCATCCTTCGGCCGGTCCCGACGGTCCCGAGCCGTACACGATCGTCATCCCGCCGCCCAACGTGACCGGCGTCCTGCACATGGGCCACGCCCTCAACAACACGATCCAGGACGTGCTCGTCCGCTGGAAGCGGATGGAGGGCCGGCGCGCCCTCTACCTGCCCGGCACGGACCACGCCGGGATCGCCACGCAGAACGTCGTCGAGCGGGAGCTGGCCGAGGAGGGGTGCACGCGTGACGACCTCGGCCGCGAGGCGTTCGTCGAGCGCGTCTGGGCGTGGAGGGAGGAGTACGGCGGGGAGATCTACGACCAGCTGCGGCGGCTCGGCGTGTCGTGCGATTGGGAGCGG
>CAZCZH010000031.1:0-16982 GCA_964502985.1 uncultured Gemmatimonadales bacterium | reverse complement strand
GGTAGAGCAGGGGACTGAAAATCCCCGTGTCGGCGGTTCGATTCCGTCCCCAGGCACCATCCGACCGAGCCACCGTAGCTCAGATGGTAGAGCAGCTCACTCGTAATGAGCAGGTCCGCGGTTCGAGTCCGCGCGGTGGCTCCATCGTAAGTCGAAGCAAGAGGCGTTAGCCAGGCTACGCTTCTTTGGCTGGTCAGTTAGAAAATTCCGACATGGCGTCCATTCGGGTCGCTCGCGCCCACCGCCCGCGGAAGCGCACCGTGGGGGTTTCTCGGCGAGTCTACATTTTCTCTTCCTCTGGGCCACATTTCGTGTGTCACTTGGTAAGTTTTATAAACTCTGATATTGATAATATTTAACTTTCATGATATGATGGTGTCATGCGCGCTGTCCGGATCCCCGACCGATGCCCCTCCTGTGCAGGCCCGCTGCGGGTCGAGCGGCTGGGTTGCGGCCGGTGCGGCACGCGGGTCGAGGGGTGCTTCCACCTGCCGCGCCTGGCCCGGCTCTCGCAGGAGAGCCGGGAGATCGTGGAGCTGCTGGTCCTTACGAGCGGCAGCCTCAAGGCGGTCGCCAAGCGGCTGGGGATCTCGTACCCCACGATTCGTCGCCGCCTCGATGAGGTGATCGAGGAGCTGGCGGGAGAGGTCGAGGACGACGAGCGCCGACGACACGAGGCGATCGACCGCGTCGCGACGAATGAGGCGTCCGCCGACGCCGTCGTGAACGAGTTGCGCGAGGGGTAGCCGATGGATGACTGGCTGCGGCATCTGATCGAGAGCGGAGCCGTCACCGAGGAGGATGCGGTTCGGCTCCTGGCGGCATGGCACGCGGCGGAGGCCCGTGACCGGCGCGTGCGAGAGGAAGTCGCGCGCCGCCGGAAGGGCCGGCGCCGGCTGGCGCTGGCCTGGACTGTCGCCATGGGCGCCGTCGGCGTCGCTCTGGTCGCACTCGTCGTCGCGCTGGCCGTTCGGCCGGCGGTGCGGGAGCCCGCTTCGGTCCCCGTAGCGTCCTGGGCCTCCGCCGACCGGGACTCCCTCGATGCGGCGATCTCCCGCCTCGAGGCCGCTGCCCGAAGACCGGCGGCGGCGGCCGACCTCCGCCCGTTGGCGGCGGCCTATCGCGAACGACATGCGCGCGTCGGTGCGCCGCAGGATCTGCGGCGGGCTGTCGAAATCGAGGCGCGCGCCGAACGGCTGGAAAGGAGCTCCGGGATGCGAGGTCATCCGGTGATCTTCGGCGCGGCGCTGGGCCTGCTCGTCGTGGGCGGGCTGGTCGCTTCGCTGCTCTTCCTGTACAACGGCCTCGTCTCCCGCGACGAGCGGGTCGAGGAACGGTGGGCCCAGGTCGAGACGACGCTCCAGCGCCGGCTCGACCTCGTCCCCGTGCTGGTCGAGACTGTGCGCGGCTACGCCGAGCACGAGCGGGAGACGCTCGTGGCGGTGACCGAGGCGCGAGCTCGCGCCCAGGGCGCGCTCCGGGCCGCGGCCGGCGAGCCGCCCTCGGGCGAGGAGACCGCTGCCATGACCGAGTCGCAGGAGGACCTGTCGGCGGCGCTGGCAGGGCTGCTGGCGGTGGCCGAACGCTATCCCGACCTCGAGGCGAGCGGGAACTTCCTCGCGCTCCAGGACCAGCTCGAGGGGACGGAGAACCGGATCGCCGTCGAGCGCCAGCGCTACAACGACGCCGTCCGGAGCTACAACGCCTCGCTGCGCCGGTTCCCGACCAACCTCGTGGCGGGCCTGCTCGGCTTCGAGCCGCGCGAATACTTCGTTTCGCGGTCGGGCGCCGACGAGCCAGTTGAGGTGGGCTTCTGAGGGCACTTCTCGCGGCCGCGCTGCTGACGCTGGCCTGCGCCCCCGCGGACCGCCCCCTCGACGACCGGTTCGTCGCCGATCAAGCCGACGTGATCGGGGCACCGTCGGAGGGCCGCCTCGAGGATCTGCTTGGAGCCCTGCTCGACGAGACCGACGTCGAGATGGTCGTGGCCTCCGAACCAGGCCTGCGCGGAGAGTCCGTCGACGCGTTCGTCAATCGGCAATTCCAGGAATGGCAGGTCGGCGGGCGCTCGGCCGGCGGCCGCGGCCTGCTCCTCCTGTTCGCGGTACCCGAGCGCGAGGTGCGGCTTGAGGTCGGCTACGCCCTCGAGGGAATCTTCACCGACGCGTTCGTGTCCTACGTGGAACACGAGCAGATGGCCCCGTACTTCGCCGACGGTCGGATCGGCGAGGGGATCGAGGCCACCACCGAGCTCGTCGCCGGCCGCGCGTTCGAACGGATCGTCGGCGCGGACCCGACCGCTGGCGATGGCCGGGTGGGCGGGTTCCGCAGCGGCGGCGCCGGAGTGCGGACGGCTGTGGAGATCGGCGGCGGCCGGAAGGCCGAGGCGGCGGACGCGCCGACCCGGGAGCGGTTCGCGGCCCAGCCCACGCCCGAAGCCGCGTGGGCCCGATTCCTCGAGCTCAACCGCCGGCGCCTCAAGGACCCGGACCTCGGGATCTACGATGCGGCCGCCCGTCGGATCATGGGCGGGACGGTGACCAACGCCGGCCAGGACCACATCGCCCGCCTGTACCGGGGCAAACGCTACGAGGTGCGCCGGCTAGGCGAGCGGGCGGCGATCGTCTTCCCGGACGACCCCGACTATCGGCTCGCCCCGTGGTTCTTCCATCGCGGCGCCGCGGGGTGGCAGATCGACGGATCCATGTACCCCGACGTGATCGGCTACAACCACCGCAACCAGTGGCACTTCAAGCGTCTGGACCATCCGTACATGTTCGCGTTCGAGGACTACGACTTCGACTCCCACGGATTCGCCCGCCGGAGGCATTCGGAATAGGGCCGCGCGACGTGCGACTCTACGCCCATCCGGCCGACCCGCGTTCGCGCGCCAGCCGTCGTACCTGGCAGCCGTGCAGGGAGTTGAACGTGTGGATCCCGATCCGACTGCGTCGCCGGACTCGATCGACTCGGCATCGAAAGGGATCGAGGGTCTTGTCGACGATCATCGGATCCCGGAAGCGCTCCGGCGTCGCGCCGGCGAGGACGAACAGCCAGCGCGGCGTGATCACTCCCCGACTCCGAAGGACAGGTCGCTCGAAAGGCACCACAACGACCTTGGAGCTAGCGGCGCATCACCGGGGCGCCCTCGCGCGACCCCACGCCACGAGCAGGCCGTGCGCTGCGAGGATCATCAGCAGCGGATCGAGCGGGTAGCGGTAGCGGTAATGGGAGGCGACCGTCAGGTAGTACGGGATGGGAAACGCCAGGACGAACGTCAGGAGCAGCGAGACCTGGCGCCTGTCCCGCGTCGTCAGGTACCCCAGCGCGGCCAGCGCGACCAGCGGCAGGAACAGCAGGAAGACGACGACCTTGCCGAGCCCATGAGACACCGTGCCGAACGTCCAGAAACGCGCGAACCTGAGCCCGACCCGCCGCAGGAAGAGTCGGGGATCACTCGTGATGGATCTGATCGCCAGCTTGAGGAAAGCCTGGTTGGCCGTCCCCTCGTTCATTCTCCGCAACCGCGCGTGCTCCCGCTCGATCTCCTCGACCCGCTCGGCTCGATGGGGTGCGTCAGGCGGCGGCATCGCGTTCCCGATATAGAGCTCGTGGGCGAAGTTCGACTTCACGAACACGAACCGCCCGAAGACGATGTAGTTCCGCACGAGCCAGGGAGTGATCACCAGCAGCGAGGTAACGACAGCGACGGCCAGAGACCGGGTGAGACGGCCGTAATCGCGACGTCGCAGGTAGAGCCAGAGGAAGGCGAACGGCACGACGCCGACGACGACCGGATCGACCAGGACTGTGAATCCCACGACCGCCCCGAGCCGCGCCCCCCAGCGCCAGTTCGCGCGGTCCACTCCGTCCAGCAGAACCCACATGAGCGCGAGCACCAGCAGGACGAACAGCGACGTCGACCAGATCTTCTGCACGGCGAAGTGGATCGACGGGGGATACAGGGCGAGGAACAGCGCCGCCAGGAGTCCGACCCGGGCGTCGTACAGGCGCTTCCCGAGGAGGTACAGGACGGCGCACCCTGCGGCAGACAGGATCGACTGGAGGACGAAGAGCGCCACTGCCGCGGACTCGCTGTAGACGCCGAACAGCTTGAATGCGCCGGCCACGAGGATCGGGTAGACCGGTGCCATCCAGGCGGTCGGTCCGGGAGGATATTCCGTGCTCCAGGCCGGCCAGGCGAACCCGTGCCCCTCGGCGAGAGAGGCGGCGATGCGCCCGATCTCGTATCCGTACGCCCAGTGCTGCCGCTCGCTCGGGAAGTGCCAGCTCGTGGTGACGACGGCGGCCAGAAGGCGCACGCCCAGGGCGAGAGCGATCACCAGCCACAGGTACCATCGGTTGCGAGCTTCGGGAGCTTCGAGCACCATCGGGCTCTCGCGAAAGATGTGGTCCGGGATCGAGAGGCGATATTATACATCGAGGATGAGCGGGATCAATGCGTCGCGCGTGTTGGCGGGAGGCGTCCTGGCGGGGCTCGTGTTCGTCGCGGGCGGCCTCGCCTCGGCCGCAGTGTTCGGCTCCCACATGAAGTTCGAGCTGCGGCCGATGGGGATGACGGAGATCTTCGCCCGACACCTCGGCGTCCGGATGGTGTTCGGCCTCGTGGTGGCGTTCCTGTACGCCGCCACACGACCCCGTCTCGGCCCGGGTCCTTCGACGGCCGTCGTCTCCGGCATCGTCGTGTGGCTACTGGCTTATGTGACGCTCCTCAACGCATTCGACGAGCTCGGCGTCGTGGGCGGGCCCTGGCTCTGGCTGGCTGGCGCGTGGGGGATCGCGGAGGCCGTGCTCGCCGCGTTCGTGGCCGCCGCCGTGTACGCCGAGCCCTGACCCGCTCGACGGCCGCGTGAACGTCCTCGAGGTCGAGCACCTGACGGTCCGGTTCGGACGGAACGAGGTCCTCCGCGATCTGTCCTTCGCCGTCCCCGCCCGCTCGGCCCTGGCCGTCGTCGGTCCCAACGGCGCTGGCAAGACCGTTCTCTTCCAGGCGCTGATCGGCGCCGTCCCTTACGAAGGGAGGGTGCGCTGGGCGCCAGGGACCCGGCTTGGATACGTGCCCCAGAAGCTCGATATCGAGCGCGACGTCCCGATCACGGGAGGCGACCTGATGCGCGCGCGGGCCGGGATGGTCCGGGCCTCGAAGGCCGAGGTCGCGCAGGCGCTGGAGCGCGTGGGTCTGGCGGAGGACGTGCCGCGGGCGCAGATCGGGACCCTGTCGGGAGGGCAGTTCCAGCGGTTGCTGATGGCCTTCGCGCTCCTTGGCCGGCCCAGCGTGCTGCTTCTGGACGAACCGACAGCGGGCGTCGATCAGCCCGGGCAGGAGCGGCTGACGCGCGCCGTGGCCCGGGTCCGGGAGGAGGAGGGGGTCACCGTGCTCTTCATCTCTCACGATCTGACCGTCGTCCACCGCTATGCGGACCACGTGCTCTGCCTTAGCCGGGGCTACACCTGCTTCGGCGTCCCGCGGAAGGTCCTCACGGCGGAGACGCTGGCCGCGCTCTACGGGGGCGCGGTGGGGCTCCACGTGCACGACCACGCGGCGCACGTCGATTAGCGCGCTCCTCGTCTCGGCGGTGGCCGCGGCGGCGGCAGGGCTCATGGGATGCTACGCGCTCATGCGCCGCATGACGCTCGCCGCCGACGCGCTTTCCCACGTGGCGCTGCCGGGGATCGGCGTCGCGCTGCTGCTCCACCTGGACCCTCTCCTCGGCGCCCTCGCGGCGTTGTTCTGCGGGGCGATCTTCGTGTGGTCGCTGGAGCGGCGCACCGGAATCTCTACCGAGACGATGATCGGCGTCGTCTTCTCCGCGGCTCTGGCCGTCGGCGCGCTGCTGACGTCGGGCGAGGAGCTGATGGAAGCGCTGTTCGGCACGCCGGCGGCGTTGACCCGCTCGGAGCAGCTGATCGGGCTGGCGGGGTCGGTCGTGGTGATCGCGTTCGCGCTGGGGGCCCGGCACCGGCTCGTCGTGGCCCTCGTCTCGCGGGAGATCGCGCTCACCTCGGGCATTCGAGTGGCGCGGCTGGACCTCGCTTACCTGCTCGTCTTCGCCCTCACCGTGGCGCTCGGGCTGCGCTACCTGGGAGTCCTCCTGATGGGTTCGCTGGTCATCATACCGGCGGCCACGGCGCGTCGCCTTGCCAGCCACCTGAATCAGATGCTGGTCCTGTCCGCCGCGATGGCCGTCTTCGCCACCGTGCTCGGCACGTGGGTAGCGACGCGCTTCGAACAACCGACCGGCCCCGTCATCGTCGGGATCGCCGCCGGCTGCTTCTTCCTGGCCGCCCTGGGGCCCTCCCGGACGGTGTGAGGACGCTCATTAGATCGGTTCGTTCAGCGCGCCTCGCACGCGTCGATTGAAGCCGGCCAGCCGTCGCCGGCTGCGACGTGCGCCTGGAAGCAAGCCACGGTCGCGTCGGCGTCCTGTGATCCCTCGCACAGGTCGATCGCGTTCGCCCACTGCCAGCGCGTGCCGCCGCCGTAGTCCACGCCGCCGTGCATGACACGCTCGAAGCAGCGCGCCGGTGCGGGCGTGGTCTCGGCGCCGCGGCACAGCCGCGCCACGTTGTCGACTTCCCAGTGGGTGTGTCCGTCGTAATCCCAGGCGATCCGGTCCTGCACCGCGTCCTTGCACGCGGTCGGGGTCGCGACGGGGGTTCGGAGCACGGGGCCTGGTGAGGGCAACGGAACCTGGTCGCCGGGCCGGGGCGCCTGGCATCCGGGCTCCATCTGGTCGCAGATCCCGTTCCCGTCGTTGTCGATCCCGTCCCAGCAAAGGGGGGACGGGAGCCCCTCGTGGCGCGGCGCGAGATCCGGCCCCAGCGGGATGCACCCGCGCGTCCCCTCGTACTCCGGGCGCGTCTCCGCGCAGTCGGGGTCGAGCGCGTCGCACAGTCCGTCGTTGTCGTCGTCCACGCCGTTGGAGCACGCCGGCTCGTCCTGGAATCCCTCGTGCGGCACGCTGACGCCATTCGGCAGGACGAGGACCGTGGCGTCGGGCGCCTGGACGCACATCCCGCCTTCGGCGGGCGGCTCGTGGCGTGCCGTGCTCGGTGGGCACGAGGCGAAGCCGTCCGGCCCGTTCAGGTGCTCGATGGGGTCGCTCAGCGCGGCGACGAAGCCCTGCTTGCCTTCGGTCGGCTGGGTGCCCCAATTATCCAGGTAGTACCCGCTCGCGAACAGCCGGCCCTCCGCGTCCAGCGCGAGGCCGCTCACGACGTACCACGTGGCGTCGACGTCGCCGATCCGCCCGCGGAGGATCGACGAGTTGGTCCACGTCGTGTTCCCGCCGGGATCGAGCCGCACGATGAAGCCTCCGTGGGGCTCGTCTGATCGCCGGGTCTCGCCGCCGAAGACGCCCTGCGTCGCGCCGCCGAGCCAGACATTCCCCGCGCAATCCGTCGCCATGGCCTGGACCGCGGTCGAGTTGTCGGCCCCGAACTGCCGGGCCCACAGGCGGTTCCCGTCGGCGTCGTACTTGACGACGAAGCTCGTCACCGACCCGCCCAGCCGATGGACGCCACGCTCGTCCGGCAGGCGTCCCTCGAGGAAGCCGTCCGTGTAGCCGGAGACGTACAGGTTCCCCGCGCGGTCCATGGCCGTGATCATGAGGCTCTCCGCGCGCGGCAGCTCCGCGACATCCGACCATCCGGTGGCGAAACGGCGCGTCCACAAGGGCTCGAGCGCGTCCTCGCCGCCCCCGCGGGTCAGGCGGTAGGCCCGTACGAAGACGTCCCGCCCGCCGATCGGCTCCATCCCTTCGAAGTAGCGGGTCACGGAGCCGGCGACGTATACCCGCCCGCCGTGGACGACGAGGTCGTGGATATTGATCACGCCCCCGTTCGACATCCGGTCGCGGGCGAGCTCGTGGCCCTCCTCGTCCATGACGGCCACGATCGCCTCGTAGCCGCCGCCGCTCTCCGCGGGCACCATACGGCCCGCCCCGATGACGAACCGGATCGGGTCGGGTTGGACCCCGCCGACGGCCAGGACCTGGAAGTAGTCCGTGCCGACGCGCCGCAGCAGGTTCCAGTGGAACCCCGTGCGGGGTCCCGTGTCGCGCTTGTCGCGGAACACGTCGATCAGGCTATGGCCGGAACTCGCGTTTTCGCTGGTGAAGCCATGTCCGACAGCGATCAGGACGTCCGGGGACCCGCCATGGCCCGTGGCGGCGGCCAGGCCCCAGTAGCGGGATCTCTCCCATCGGTGGATCTCGGTCGTCCCATGACGCACGGTCGGCTCGCCGGTCGCCGGATCGAACGATCCGACGAAGCCGAACGCGGGATCATCGAGCCCGCCGTTCGTGTGGCCGGCGACGACCAGCTCGTCGCCCAGGCTCGACGACACGCGGAGCTCGAGCACGCCCCGGTCGGGCCCGAAGTTCCGAAGCCATACGACATCGGGATGGCGCGTGACTCGCATCGATGGCGGCGCCCCGTCCGCGGGGGTCGTCGGCCGGTCGAGCCCCACCAGGACCACGAAGGCCAGTACGGCCACGACTCCGAGGGCGAACACGACGATCCGCTTCATCCGACGACCTCCGCCTGAACCTCGCTCGTTCTACGCGGCGCAGCCCTCTTCCTCGGTGGATTCCACCGTTCTCCCGGCCCCCCGCGGCACCTCCAGATCGGGCATCGGGTCGGTCACGAACAGGCGCCGCGCGAGTCCCGCCAGGCGCTGGGCCCACTTTCGCGAGCGTTGGACGCGCGCGCTGTCGGTGGCGATCCCGGTGTTGGCGTACATCTGGCGATACAGCTTGGAGATCAGGACGAACGCCAGACGGGCCCGCAGGTTTGGCGTGACGGCGGAACGCTTCCAGATCGCCGGCAGGCTGTAGAAGCGGTCCCACACGCCCTGCGTCCGCTCGCGGATCTCGGCGGCCGTCATCGTGGGGTGCTGGATGTACACCTTGGGGCGCTCGAGCTGGGGGATCAGCCAGTAGCGGGTCAACGGATGTCCCGCGATCCGCGTCGGATCGTCGGCCATCTCCTTCTCCCACTCGTTGAAGTCGAGCGTTCCGGGGAACGGAGACAGCATGACGAACTGGGCAAACGCGACGTCCGCTTCGCCTGCCAGCTCGACGGTCGCGTCGAAGGTGTCGGGGCGATCCGTCGGCAGGCCGAAGATGAACGAGCCCAGAATGTGCAGGCCGTGCTGGCGGAACCTCCGCAGCACCTCGACCAGGGTGGTCCCCGCCGAGTTGAAGTTCTTGTAGATCGCCTTCAGGCCCTCCTGGGTCACGGTCTCGACGCCGACCAGCGCGCCGCGGATCCCCGCTGCGTGCATGGCGTCCATGTACTCGGGGTCGTCGGCGACCTCCATCGTGATCTGCGTGAAGTACACGATGTCGTCGGGCAGCTCGGCGAGCCGCTCCATCAACTCGAAGCGCTCGGCGCGGATCGCCTGGAGCTCGTGCAGCCGGGCCTTGTTCTCGCGCTTGTCGGCGACCTTCAGGTCGCGCAGCGTAACGGGGTAGAAGTTGTCATCGGCCAGGGCGATGAACCGGTATCCCTTCCGACGCAGCTCGACGATCTCCTCGACGACGAGGTCGACCGTGCGCTGGCGCGGGCGCTGGCCGTCCATCCGCCAGACCGAGCAGAACGAGCAATGCTTGGGACAGCCGCGGACGGTCTGGACGGAACCCCACATGTACTTGTCGGGGGGCATCAGGTCCCAGCGCGCCTTGACGAACTGCTCGGCCTCGATCCGCCCGCCGTCATAGAGATCCCGCGGGCCGCCGTTGCTCGCGTCGGCCAGCACCTCGGCCCACACCACGTCGCCGTCGCCCTTCACCACCGCGTGCGCCGCGCCGTACTCGTACGCCTCGTCGGGGAACAGGGTCGCGTGGACGCCGCCGAAAATGACGGTCGCGCCCCGCTCGCGCGCCAGACGCCCGACCTCGTAGCCGCGCAGGGAGTTGAACGTGTGGATCCCGATCCCGACCACGTCGCCGGGCTCGATCGACGCGGGGTCGAAAGGGTCCAGCGTCTCATCGACGATCGCCGGGTCCCCGAAGCGCTCCGGAGTCGCGCCGGCGAGGACGAACAGCCAGCGCGGTGTGATCACGCCCACGCCGAAGGACAGATCGCTCGGGTTCACCAGATGGACGCGCATGAGCTCTCCTGAGACAGGCCGACAGAATGCTCGCGGGTCCCATCATAAGCCCGCGACCCCCGCGAGCACCAGCAGGTCAGGGTCACCACGTCGAGCCGTCAGCTGAGCCCGAGCGCCGGCAGGTACTCGCCGACCCGCTCGCGCTCCCACCAGCGCCCGGTGGCACGGCGCTCGGCGCGATCGGTGAAGCGATACCGGTAGAGCCGCGCCCGCACGGCGCCCGGCGGCCGGTCGGGGAACGGGTCGCCGCCGCGCGCCAGGAGCTTCGACACGCCACGGTCGCCTTCCAGGAGCTTCGTCATCAGCGCCACGATCCACGGGTGCCGGTGGTACGACGACATCGCGGCGAACCACATCAGCCAGTCGAGCCGCAGATGGTAAGGCGCGATCCACGGCGGTCTACGCCGCGGGTCGCCGGGCTTGGCCTTGAACTCGTATTCGCGCCACTCGCTGTCGGGCCCCGGGTCCTCGTCGGGAGTGCCTTCGAGGACGATTTCGAGTCGCTGGCGAGTGATCGAGCCGAAGGCGCCGTAGGTGTTGACCAGGTGGAGCGGCTCGAACGAGGCGTTCATGAGCTGCCGGCGTGCGAACAGGTTCCGCGCCGGGCGCCAGCTCAGAGCCACGACCAGGGCGAGGAGCGCCCACACGGCGATCTCGTGGGGCAAGGCGCGCGGCCCGAACGCGACGACGTCGACGGGCAGGATCCGCGACCAGACCCGGTCGTCGAAGCACGAGAACGCGAGGAGCAGGGTCAGGTAGTTCAGCCACGACAGATTGCCGCTCAGGATGAGGGTGCCCTGGAACAGCATCGTCAGCCCGCCCGCGATCCACGAGAACGGCGCCGGAAGGAAGTAGCCGAACGGGACGACGAGCTGGGCCGCGTGGGTGAACTCGACGCCCGCCTTGTGGACGAGCTTCGGCGAGCGGTGCAGGAACCACGACAGGGGATTGGGGAGGGGCTGGGTCTCGTAGTGGTAGAACAGGCACGTCAGGTCCCGCCAGCACGGGTCGCCGCGCATCTTGATGAGGCCGGCGCCGAACATGACGCGAAACAACAGCCAGCGATACAGCCAGACGACGATCGCCGGCGGGGCCGTGCCCGCACCGCCGAGGAAGATCGCCAGGAACCCGGCCTCGAGGAGCAGGGTCTCCCAGCCGAACGCGTACCACACCTGGCCCACGTTGACGAACGACAGGTAGAGCGCCCACAGCAGGAACCAGGTCGCCACGCTGACCTGCGAGCCGAACGATTCGGAGAGCCCGCTGAGCGCGAACAGCGCCAGCCCGACTCCCGTCCACGCGAAGGTCATGGCCAGACCATCGGAGTAGCCGAGGTGAAAGAGCGACGGCGACCGCCGGAATCGAACACGCGCCAGGAAGTCCGGCGCGGGAGTCAGCCCGCGTGCGCCGAGAAGCGCGCGGAACTGATTCGCCGCCACGAGGAAGGCGACGAGGTAGATCGCGGCCAGACCGCGCTGGATGGCGAAGCGCGTCAGCCAGAGGCCGGCGGACTCGTCCACATCCATGGTATACTCGCGCGGCCCGGCCGGAGCCACCCGCACTCGCTGACAGGAGAGCGTACATGTTCGATCACCGAGTGGTCCTCTCGATCGGATGGACCGTGCTGATCGTCGCCGTTGCGATGGCTTGCGGGGAGAAACCGGAAGCCTCGTCGAGAAGCGCGTCCGGCAGCGGCTTGCGTCCTGACGCCGGCGAGACTTCCGCGAGCGCCGCCAATGCGGGGCGAGAATCCCTGACGCCGGAATACCTCGCGGGGGAATGGTGCTCGGTGTACGGCGGCCAGGAACGCTCGCGCTACGTGTTCGCCGAGGACGGCTCGTACCGGGCTGGCCTGGCGGGATACGGCTACGAGCTCGACGCCGAGGGGACGATCGGGAGCCTGCTGGAGGATTTCCGCGTGATCGACGTCGAACGCGATCGGTTCGTGCTCAATCGTCGCGGAGTGAACCGCCAGAACATCTTCGTGCGGGGGCCGTGCTGACGGTCAGCCCGCACTCGCGGCAGCGGCGCCCGGGTCGCCTCAGTCGGCCCACGTCAGGATCGCGCCGAGCACTTGGTCCCAGAGGCTGAGATCGCGCCCGTAGCGGCGGTTGCGCACGAACACGGCGCGACCGTCCTGATAGAAGACGATCCGGCCGCGGTCTCGATCGAAGTAGACGTCTCCGCCGTTTCCCAGACCGAAGCCCTTTTCCAGGCACCAGGCGGGACCGAACACCGGATGGCCCGCGCCGGTACGACAGAACTTGGGACCGGCCCCGCGTCGCGTCGCGAACCGCCGCTCGACTTCGCCGTCCCCGATGACGATCACGCGCCCATCGCGACCGCGGACGACGATCCGTCGATCGCGAGACACGTGACGTCCGTCCCTCAGGACCACGATCCGCCCATCTCCCAGCCGCACACGATCACCCTCCAGGTGGATCGGCGGGCCGTGCCTCATACGGACCTCCTCGACGTGTTCCTTGCCATGGCCGCGACCCTGCGCGTGCAGTGAGCCGGGAACGGCTATCGCGACGAGCGTGCCGAGCACCACGACCGCGTACGATCTCATCCGAAGCCTCCTTCCTGGGTTGCCGCCCCGTTCGGATACACCTCGGAATCGACCGAAGGTCCGGTCGCCGCACCCGGCGATCGGTGTACCTTTGGGGGGTGGGGTCGAGGTCGGGCAACGGGATCCAGGATCGGGACTGCGTGCTGCGGGCGGCGGCGGGGGCCCTGCTGGGTGCGCTGCCGTTGCTGTACACGATGGAGATGTGGTGGCGAGCGCGGACGATCGGAAACGGCTTGCTGCTGATCCTGTTCCTGTCCACGGTCGCGGTCGTCGTGGTGTGCCTGCTGTACAGCGGATTCCGACGCGGGCCGGGAGGCGTCCTGCATCTCGACATCCCGATCGTGTTCGGCGTGTCGGTCGTCGTGGCCGCGGTCACGCTGTTGGTCGTGGGACGGTTGGCGTTCGGCGAGCAGCCCCGCGAATTGACGGCCCGGATGATCGCCCTCGAGACCCTTCCCTGTGCGGTGGCCGCCGCGCTGGCCATCACCCAGCTCCGGCCACGTCGCTTTCCGGATAAGGTCGACCGCCGGATCAAGCGCCTCGATCAGGACTGGCAGAAGGTGCTGGCCACCGTCGCCGGCGCCGTGTTCTTCGCGTTCAACGTGGCGCCGACCCAGGAGCCGTTGAAGATGGCGATCGAGGCCCGACCGTATCACTTCCCGCTGGTGCTGCTGTTCAGCCTGGCCGTGTCCTATGTGATCGTGTTCCTGGCCGATTTCGCCGAACGGGCGCCGGGGGCACGGGAGGGAGCGCTCGGCGACCCGCTGTCGGAGACCCTCGTGAGCTACCTCGTCTCGCTGGCCATCTCGTACGGCTTCCTGTATGCCTTCGGACAGATCTCGCACGAGACTCCGGTGGCTTTCCAGCTGCGCGTAGCGGTCATGATGGGCTACGTGACGGTGCTCGGCGGCTCGGCCGGGCGTGTCCTCGTGGCGGAGGGTTGAGGCGATGGGGCAAGACCAGAAGGACGCTCCGAGCGCATTCTCCCGCGTCACCGCGGCGATCAGCGGAGCGCTCGTTCTGGGGTTGTTCGGCTACCTGACCCTGCTGGCCGTACGACCGGAGAGACCGGCCGAGGTCACTGCGCGGGTCGCCCGGGACGAGACGCGCCGAGTCGGCGAAGATCTCCAGGTGCCGATCGAGATCGAGAACGCGGGAGACGCGGGAGTGATGGCCGTGGTCGTCGAGGTGACCACGAGGGGAGTGGCGGGGCCTCCGGCCGACACGACCATCGACTACCTGGCCGGTCACGAGACGCGCCGGGTCGTGGTTTCCATCCCCGCCGGGGGCGGGGAGATCGAGGCCAGGGTCACGAGCTTCCAGGAGCCGTAACCCGGTCAGATCGTGCGCTCGGCGGTCGTGGCGAGATCGGTTCGCTCGGCGATCGCGCCGCCCAGCTCGAGCAGTCGCCACGGCAACCGCCGGCGCCGCGGGAGATGACGATCGTAGACGGCGTCGAACTCGGAAGCGGGACGGCATCCGCGCAACATCTTGAAGCGGCCCGCGCCCGCGCTGAGGTGTAGTCGCAGGCCGTCGCGCCATGCGTCGCGGATCAGGCTCGCCACGCAGATCCGATACAGGCCGAGCTCGCGCGGCAAACGCGTGTCGTAGCCCACCAGGAGACCGATCATCGAGCCCCCTGCCACGTAGCTCATGACGAACGCGTCGACCCGTCCGTCTCGGCGCAGGAAGTGGAATCGGAACGCACGGGCCCCGAGGAGCGCCGCGAAAAAGCCGTCCGTGTAGGCTGCGTTCAGACGGCTGTGGCGTTCGAGGTACAGCATTCGATACAGGCGGTTGATCCGAGAGGCCAGGCGCCCCGAGCGGGGAATCGTTTCGAGGATCTCGTAGGGGCTGTCTGCCAGAAGCGCGAAATCGGCTCGCACGTTGTGCCGCGCCAGAAAGCCGCTGCGACGCGTATCGAGAAGGTAGACCTCCCGGCTGCGGACGAGGCGGAAACCGGCGCGTCCGAGCGCCGCCGCCGACGCCGGGTCGAAGGTCGGGCAGATCGAACGGAAGACGATCGCGGCGTCCGGATGGAGCTCGACCAGCAGCTCCACGAGGGCGACGATATCGTCCGTGGAGAGACCCGGCGGAGGGTTTGTCGAGAAGAGCCAGTTGTTGACGTACAGCAGGCGGTCGATCCGGCATGCCCGAAGGACGACGTCGAGGACTCCGATTCCCGCCGGCGCGATCCACGTCGCCGGTCCAGCTGCGCGGGCGCGCCACTCCTCGCGGGAGTAGTCCACGTAGTGGACGTAGGCGGAACAGACGTCCGTCCGGGCGTCTCCCGGCGTGAGCTCGATCAGGGGCATCGCGCGGTCGCCGACCCGGACGATCCCTGCGCGACCACCGGCGTTCTCGATCAGCGCGCGGGGCCCGCTGCGCGCCAGCACGGCGAGGTACTCCGGCACCAGGCAGCGAGATGCGGCGAGACGCGCCGCCCACCCCTCCGGGGGGGCGGAGGCGTCGAGGATCTCCGCGTCGCTCATCGGCGATGGAAACTCCGATGACGACGCCCCACGCGCCAGGACGCCGCGGTTCGGGGTGCCGAGCACCGAAGTTCGTTAGCTTGCACCGCGTGACGGTCCTCGTCCTGTACCTGCTGTACGCCATCGCGCTCTCGGTCGCGCTGGGCCGGGCCGGCCTCCGCGGCCCGGCCGTCGCGCGGGAGCCCGCGTCGCGCGGCTCGCGTCCGGCGCGCGTCCTGATCGTCGGGGCGACGGGTGGCACGGGGCGCGAGCTGGTGCGGCGGGCGCTCGAGCGCGGCTACGAGGTGACGGCGCTGGTCCGCGATCCAGCGAGGATGACCGTCGCCCACCCGCGGCTGTCCGTCGTCAGGGGAGACGTCACGCAACCGGAGTCGCTGGACTCTCCCATGCGCGGGCAGGACGCCGTGCTGTGCGCCCTGGGCCACAGGCGTTACTACCCGCCGAGCCGCATCCTGTCCGAGGGCACGCGGAACATCGTGCGCGCGATGAAGGCCCACGGGACCCGGCGCCTGGTCTGCGAGACGTCGCTCGGAATCGGTGACTCGGCGGGCCGCATGGGCCTGTACTACACGCTGTTCGTCATTCCCGTGATCCTGCCGTTCTACTACTGGGACAAGACGCGGCAGGAGCGGATCGTCGCGCGGAGCGGGGTGGAGTGGATCATCGTCCGTCCGGGCGCGTTGAAGAACCGGCCGGCGCGGGGCCGCGTCCGGCACGGCCGTGGAGTGGGAGGATTCCTTCTGACGCCGAGGATCGCGCGTGCCGACGTGGCCGACTTCATGCTCGACCAGCTCGAGAGCGACGCCTACCTGGGGGCGGCGCCCGGCATTACCTGGTAGGCCCCGGAGCCGCTCGAGGCTTTTGCGCTTCGCGCCGTCTCTGTGTACTCGTTCCATGTCGCCTTGCCCCGTCGAACCTTTCGCCATACGGAGGTATCTCGTGACCCACTCCGCACGCGCCCTTCTCGCGATCCTCGCCCTCGCGATCCCCTTCGCCTGTCAGCGCGCCGAGCGTCCCGAAGAGGCCCCGGTCGCCGACACGAGCGCCGTGTCGACGGCGCAGGATTCGGTCGTCGAGGTAACGGCAGTCGACTACGCCTTCCAGGCCCCGGACCGTATCCCGTCCGGCTGGACGACGTTCCGCTTCGAGAACGCCGGCAAGGAGACCCATTTCTTCATGTTGACCCGGCTTCCCGACGGCAAGTCGCTGCAGGACTACCTGCGTGACGTGACCGGAGCGTTCGACGTGGCTTGGGATTCCCTGCGTGCGGGCACCGTCGACAAGGCGGGGGCGAACCGGATCATCGGCAGCCGCTTGCCGGCCTGGTATGCGGAGGCCGAGGTCATGGGCGGAGTCGGGCTTGTGGCGGCGGGACGGAGCGGACAGACCACGCTGCGGCTCGATCCGGGGACCTACGCCATGGAGTGCTACATGAAGACCCCTGACGGCCGCTTCCACACCGACCTCGGCATGCTCCGCAGCCTCGTCGTCACGCCCGACTCCACCGGCGCGACGGCACCCACGGCCGACCTCGAGGCGACCGTGTCGAACGGGACACTGGAGGTGCCGGACACGATCCCGTCCGGCCGCCACACGATCGCCGTCCACTACGCCGAACAGCCCGCGCTCGGGCTGGGGAACGATCTGCACCTCGCGCGGCTGGCCGACAATCTCCATGCTCTGAGCCGAGAGCCAGGCCAGCATCTCGGTGTAGTGCGCGGGAATCCGGTCGTAGGGGCCCGTCACCGTCGCGGACGCGACGGTGCATTCTGGAATCTCCTTG
>CAZCZH010000030.1:3629-17232 GCA_964502985.1 uncultured Gemmatimonadales bacterium | reverse complement strand
GCGCGTCGGCGTTCGTCCTTCCCGCGACGCTCGACGAGCGCGCCGACACCGAGGGACTGGGCGTGGTGCTGCTGGAAGCCATGGCGCACGGGGTTCCGGTCGTGGCCACCCGCCGCGGCGGGATCGTGGACGTCGTCGCGGACGGCGACACGGGATTCCTGGTCGAGGACGAGGTCGCCGCGCTGGCGGCGGGTATCCGGCGCGTCCTGGACGACCCCGCGTCGGCCCGCGCGATGGGGCGTCGTGGCCGGCGGCGCGTAGCCGAGCGCTTCGGCTGGGATTCGATCCTGGACGCCCTGGACGCGGTCTACGCGGGGCGCGAGGTCGAGCGCGGAGCCGGAGGATGACCGGCGCCGCGACGTACTACGAGCGCCGGCTCGGGAGCGACGCATACCACGCCTCGCGATCCCGCCGGGCGCGCCTCGTATACGCGCTGTGCGCCGAGCGCCTCGCCTCGGCGGACCACGTGGTCGACCTGGGCGCGGGCACGGGCCTCGTCCGCGACGAGCTCGAGGCCCTGTCCGGCCGTTCTATCGTGGGGATCGAGATCGACGCCCGATTCATCGAATCGCCGGAGCGCATGGCCGTCGGCGACCTCCTCGCCCTGCCGCTGGCCGATGGCGCGCTCGATTTCGGGCTGGCCAACCACGTCTACGAGCACGTCGCCGACCTGGAGCGCTTCTTCGCCGAGCTGGCCCGCGTCCTGGCACCGGATGGCGTCGTATACCTGACTGCCGGGAACCGCTTCGCGCCGATCGAGCCGCACTACCGGATCCCCACGCTGTCGTGGTGGCCGCGGCCGATGGCCGAGCGGATCCTGCGTTGGAGCGGGCGCGGCGAATCGTACGACGATATCCGCTTCGCGACGCACCGCACGCTCGTCCGCGCCGCCGCCCGCAACGCGCTCGCGATGGACGACGTGACGGCTGACGTCCTGCGTACCCAGATCGGGCGCTACGAGAGCCCGCTCGGACGCTCGGCCGGCCGGCTGGCCGGGCTGTTGCCCGACACTGCGCTGCGGCCCCTCCTGGTCGCTGCCTCACCGCAGTGGTTCTTCTTCGTGCGGCGCCGGGGGAGCTGATGGCCGCTCCATCCAGGGGCCGCCGCGGGGCGGGGAAGAAGCGTCCGCCGCACGAGCCCGCGGCGCGTCGCGACGCGGCCTGGATGCGCCGCGCCCCGTGGCTGTTCCTGGCCGCGGCGCTCCTCGCCACGCTCCTCTTCTTCGCGGCGTTCGTCACCGATCGCGGGGCCATGGTGTTCGGCACGGACATGGTGTCGCAGGCCTATCAGAGCCGCGCGTTCGCCGTCCAGGAGGTCGCCGCGGGGCGCGGCTTGCCGCGCTGGAACCCGTTCGTCTACGGGGGCGTCCCGTACCTGTCGGCCCTCCCGTACCCGGTATACTACCCGACCTCGCTGCTGTATTTCGTCATCCCCCTGCACCGGGCGATCGGCTGGGCTTTCGTCCTGCACTTCCTGCTGGCAGGTGTCGTGGCGTACGCCCTGGCACGCGAGCTCGAGCTCGCGCCCGGCGCGGCCGCCTTGACCGGCGCGGCGTACATGTTCACCGGCTACATCGCGAGCCATCTGTACGCCGGGCAGGACGGGCGCATGTTCGCCATGCAGTGGACTCCGGCGCTGTTCTTGTTCGCCGAGCGCGCGGTGCGCCGGCGACGACTGCACTGGTTCGGTTGGATGGCCGTCGTGGCAGCGCTCCAGACCCTCACCCCGCACGTCCAGATGATGTACTTCGCGGCCCTCGGGCTGACGGCGTACGTCGCGTTCCGCCTCGTCCAGACATATCGCGCGGATCGGGCCTGGAAGCCGGTCGCCGCCCTCGCCGCCGGGTTCGCCGGGGCGTATGCGGCAGCCGGTCTGGTGACGCTCGTCGAGGTGCTGCCGACGTGGAACATGCTGCAGTTCTCGCACCGCGCCGCGCGGGGCTACGACTACGCCTCCTCGTGGTCGATGCCGGTGCAGGAGACGCTGGCCGCCGTATGGCCCCGCTTCCAGGGCTCGCTCGACGCGTACTGGGGCACGAACCCGTTCAAGCTGCACACCGAGTACCTCGGTGCCGTGCCCGTGCTGCTGGCGACGCTGGCCCTGGCCGCGCGGCGCACGGCGCGCGCGTGGTTCTTCGCCGCCCTCGCCGTCGGGGCGCTGCTGTTCGCCTGGGGCGACGCCACGCCCGTCCACCGGATCGCCTACTGGACCCTGCCCATCATGAAGTCGTTTCGCGCGCCGGCCATGATGTTCTCGCTCGTCGCCCTGGCGACGGCGGTCCTCGCGGGCCATGGAGCGCAGGCGCTGTACGACCGGCGGGAGAGCCTGGCCGAGGCCCGTCATCCGGCCTGGAAAGCGCTGGCTGGCCTGGGACTGATCTGGCTTGTGGCCTGGTTCTGGGCCGGTTCCTCGCCGCTCGGCTTCGGCCGCGCCATCAGCCACGCGCTGTACGGGACCCTGGATCCACCCCACGCCGCGGCCCGGGATCGGGCGATGCGCGCGTTCGCCCCGAGCCTGGGCGTGTTCGTCGTCTTCTGGTGGGCGGGCCTGGGCGTGGTGTGGGGTGCCGCCCGCGGACGCCTCACGCCCCTCGTGGCGTGCTGCCTGCTCGCGCTGGCGACCGTCGCCGACCTGTGGCGGGTGGACGACGACTTTCTGCGCACGGTACCCGTCGCCAGGCTGACCACCCCCGACGCCGCCGTCCGTCGACTGCAGTCGGCCCCGGAGCCGTTCCGCGCGCTCCCCCTGCCGGACGCGTACGGGCCCAACGACCTGATGCTGTTCCGCATCCCCACCGTGACGGGCTCGCAGAACTTCCGCCTGCGCTGGTGGGACGACCTGGTTGGCGAGGACCTCGCGCGACTGGGGGACACCCGGCTGTGGCGCGTCCTCGATTTGCGCTACGTCGTCACCGGGCAGTCGCTCGAGATGCCGGGCCTCGAGCCGCTGCCCGAGGCCGGAGGACCGACCGTCTACCGATGGGGCGGGGCGCTGGGCGGCGCGTGGGTCGTGCACCGCGCCGAACCCCGCCCCCCGGGGAGCGCGGGCGAGGCCCTCCTCGATCCGGGCTTCGATCCCGCCGTGACCGCCCTGCTGGAGCCCGGGGTCACTCCCCCCGCGCTCGCGCCGGACCGCGGACCGGCGCGCGTCGGCTGGGTGACGCGCGAGCCCGACCGCCTGGTTCTCGACGTGGACGACCCCGCGGGGGGGCTGCTCGTGCTGTCCGAGATCTACCATCCCTACTGGCGGGCGACCGTCGACGGGCGGCCGGCGCCCGTCGAGCGCGTCGACGTGGCCCTGCGCGGCGTGCCGCTCCCCGCCGGCCCACACCGCGTCGAGCTGGCCTTCGACGACCCGTATCTGACCTACGGCGCGTGGGGCAGCCTGGCGGGCTCGCTCCTGCTGATCGGATTCCTCGGACTGACCTGGCGGCGCCGCGCCGCGCCCGAGGGCGGGAAGTGACGGCTCGAGGTCGGGCCTGGATCCGGGTCGCGGAGTGGGTCGCGGGGCTCGTCGTCGTGGGATTCCTGGGGGTTCTCCTGGTCCGCGACTGGAGTCAGGTCCAGGCCCACCACTGGTCCGTCGACTGGCCGCGGGTCGTCCTCTCGTCGGCATGCGTCGTCGTGGCCTACAGCGGGTTCGTCCTGGCGTGGCGCATCGCCCTGGCGCGGCTCGGCGGGCACCTCTCGCTGGTCGACGCGCATCGAGTCTGGTACCTGGGGAACTTCGGACGCTATGTGCCGGGCAAGGTCCTGCAGCTCGCCGGAACGGCGTACTTCGCCCGCGCCAAAGGGGTCTCCCCGGTGCTCGCCGTCTCGGCCAGCCTGGCCGCCCAACTGTTCGTGCTGGGAGCGGGAATCCTGGTGGCCGGCGCCGCCGCTCCGAGTCTGGACCGCCCGGGGCTGGCCGCGTACCGCACGGTGGGAATGGCCGCCGCGGTCGCCTTCCTGGCGATCGTCCTGACCCCGCTCCTCGGCGTCGCGTACCGCGCCGGATTGCGCCTCATCGGCCGCAGCGAGTACTACACGCCGTTGCCGTGGTCCGAGCGACTCGTCCTGCTGGTCGTCAACCTCGGCGCGTGGATCGTCCTCGGAGTCGGGTTCTGGCTGTTCCTGGGGGGCGTGACCGATCTGCCCGGCGACGCGTTCCTGCCGGCCGTCGGGATCTGCGCGGCGGGATACGTCGCCGGCTACCTGGCGGTGTTCGTGCCGGGCGGGCTGGGCGTGCGGGAGGGCGTTTACGCCGCCCTCCTGTCACTCTATATTCCACCCTCCGTATCGGTCGCCGTCGCCATCCTGGCCCGCCTGTGGATGACCGCCTGCGAGGTGGTCGCCGCCGGGCTGCTCGTCGCGCGGTACGGGATCGGCGACCTTCGGGCGGCCCAACCCAGCACGCCGGTCGACCATGGGTGACGCCCTCGTCATCATTCCGACCTACAACGAGCGCGAGAACCTGGGCCAGCTCGTGCCTCAGGTCCTGGCCCAGGACCGACGGCTCGAGATTCTCGTCATCGACGACGCCTCGCCCGACGGCACCGGAGAGCTGGCCGACGCCCTGGCGAATGAGGACCCCCGCGTCCACGTCGTCCACCGGGATGGCAAGCTGGGCCTCGGGACGGCGTACATCGCCGGCTTCCGCTGGGGACTCGAGCGAGGTTACGAGCGTCTGTTCGAGATGGACGCCGACCTGTCCCACGACCCCCAGCACGTGCCGGAGTTTCTGACCCTCAGCGAGCGCTTCGACCTCGTCATCGGCTCGCGTTACACACGTGGTGTCACGGTCGTGAACTGGCCCATGGGGCGGCTTTTGATGTCGTACCTGGCCAACGCCTACGCGCGAGTCGTGACGGGTTTGCCGCTGCGCGACCTGACGAGCGGATACAAGTGCTACCGGCGAGCCGTCCTCGAGGGGATCGATCTGGACGCCATCCGCTCCACCGGCTACGGGTTCCAGATCGAGACCGTGTTCCGGGCCTGGCATGCTGGATTCCGCGTCGTCGAGATGCCGATCGTGTTCGTCGACCGGGACGTCGGGGTCAGCAAGATGAGCAAGCGCATCGTGTGGGAGGCCATCTGGATGGTATGGCGCATGCGGTGGTGGAAACTGAGCGGGCGCCTGGCGCGCGAGACGCGTCGCCGGCCCGAACCCGGCGACGCCCGGGCGGTCGGATGAGCGTAGAGCTGCGCGGAGCTCCGTTCGTCAAGATGTCGGGTGGCGGCAACGATTTCCTCGTGTTCGACGACCGGCGCGGCGCGTTCCCGGTGGAAGGTCGGCGCGAGCTCGTGGCGCGGCTCTGCCGCCGCGGGCTGGGCGTCGGGGCGGACGCCGTGCTGCTGCTCCAGGAGACCCCCGACGCCGACTTCCGCATGGTCTATTACAACGCCGACGGGGGCGAGGCGCCGATGTGCGGCAACGGGGCCCTGTGCATCGCGCGCTACGCGCGGCTGGTGGGCGCGGCGAACGGCGAGGAGACGGAGTTCCTCACGGGCAGCGGGCGGTTCCGCGCCAGGGTGCCCGATCCCGACAGTCCCGACGTCACGTTGTGGCTCGTCCCGCCGCGGGACCTGGTGACGGATTTCCCCGAGCTGGCGCGTCCGCCGTACGTCCGGGTCGGGTTCCTCGACACCTCGACCCCGCACGTCGTCGCCCTGCTCGATTCGCTCGAGGCGGTCGAGTCGCACGACGTCGCCGTCGAGGGACGTCGGCTGCGCGCGGATCCCCGCTGGGGCCCACCGGGGACGAACGTCAACTTCGTGGCCGTACTGGATCCCGCGACGGCGCGCATGCGGACCTACGAGCGGGGGGTCGAGGCGGAGACCTTGTCATGCGGCACGGGAGCCACGGCGAGCGCCATCCTGACCGCCCTGTGGGGCCTCACGAAGCCGCCTGTCACGATCCTCACGTCGGGCGGCATCCCCCTGGTGGTCGAGTTCACTCCGGTCGCGGAGCCAGGCCTAACGCCCACCGACCCGAGGTTGACCGGCGAAGCGCGGATCGTCTATCGCGGAACGCTCGAAGAGGTGCGCTGACTCCTCACGGCCCGCACGGCTCCTGGGACGTCTCGTGCGACTCGACGGCGTAGCGCCACACCTCGCACGTCTGAGGCCCGACCGGGTCGTCGCGTCCGTTCGTCGGCCAGTGGACGACCTTCCAGCGCTGATCACCCTCCCGATCGGGGCGGGCGAGAATCGTCAACGTCACCTCGCCGCCTGGCGGCAGGACGTCCCCGATCCAGCGCGCCGCGCCGTCCTCGATCTCGCCGACCCAGCGATAGCGCTCGCCCCGGGGGGAATTCTCCCGATCGGGACGCACGGCGACGAGCGTCGCCCCGTCCTCGATCCGCAGGTGGAAGTCGGCCAGAGTCTCGGACTTTCCCCCGTGGATCACGTGGAACGGCCAGGCGATGGCCCGGTCGTCGCCATGAACCGGCTGGGGCTCCTCGAGCCGCACGGCGCCGACCGCGCCCGCTCCGCCGGTGGCGCAGCCGGCCACCAGAGCGGCTACCGCCCCCGTCCATCCCACGCGTTCCCACATCGTGCTGCCTCCCGTCTCGAGCCCTTGTCGGCGAGACGAACCGTAGCTTCGCTCGGGCCGTCGTGTCAACGCGTGGCGTGGCACGATTGCAGGCGGCACGCGACGGGGAGTACCTTTTCTTCTTGCGCTGCGGCGGGAAAGGCCCGCGCGGCTTCCGTTTCACCCCCGAGGGACATGACCGAGACGCGCTACGACCCGCATGAAATCGAGCCCCGCTGGCGGGCGCTCTGGGATGAGCGCGAGCTGTTCCACACCGACCTCTCCGGTACGGCCGACGCGTGCTACGCCCTGGTCATGTTCGCCTATCCGTCGGGGGATCGGCTCCACGTCGGGCACTGGTACCACTACGGACCGGCCGACTCGTGGGCGCGCTACGCCCGGATGCGGGGAGGCAACGTCTTCGAGCCATTCGGTTTCGACGCCTTCGGCCTGCCCGCCGAGAACTACGCCGTGCGGACCGGCGTCCATCCGCGCGATTCGACCGCGGCCAACGTCGCCAACATGATCTCCCAGCTGAAGGCGATGGGCGCGATGTGGGACTGGGGCCGGACCCTCGACACCAGCGATCCCCGCTACTACCGCTGGACGCAATGGATCTTCCTCCAGCTCTTTCGGGCCGGCCTGGCATACCGCAAGGCGGCTCCAGTTTGGTGGTGCCCCGAGGACCAGACCGTCCTGGCCAACGAGCAGGTCGTCGAGGGAAACGTCTGCGACCGCTGCGGCACGCCGGTCGTCCGGAAGGACCTGACGCAATGGTTCTTCCGCATCACCGACTACGCGGACGAGCTGCTCGAGGGCCTCGACTCCCTGGACTGGCCCGAGCGCACGAAGACCCTCCAGCGCAATTGGATCGGCCGCTCGGAGGGAGTCGAGATCGAGTGGCGCCTGGTCGGATCGCGGGACGTGGTGCGCACGTTCACCACCCGGCCCGACACGCTGTACGGCGTGACGTTCCTCGCGCTCGCGCCGGAGCACCCGCTGGTCGACGCGATCACGGATTCCGGGCGGCGCTCCGCCGTCGAGGCATACCGCGAGACCGCGCGCCGGCGCTCGGACATCGAGCGCACCTCGACCGAGGCCGAGAAGACGGGCGAGTTCACGGGGGGGTTCGCGCTCCATCCGCTGACCGGGGAGGAGATCCCCATTTGGGTCGCCGACTTCGTCCTGGCGACGTACGGCACGGGAGCCATCCAGGGCGTTCCTGGTCACGACGAGCGCGACTTCGAGTTCGCGCGCGCGCTGGACCTGCCGATCGTGCGCGTCATCCAGCCCGACGATCCGGCGGAGGCGGATCCGGAGCGGGCATACACCGGCCACGGGACGGTCGTCGCCTCGGGGCCGTTCACCGGCTCGCGGTCGGAGGACATGCTCCACGAGGTGATCGCCGAGCTGGCCCATGCGGGCCAGGGCCACAAGTCGGTCCACTATCGGCTGCGGGACTGGCTCGTCAGCCGGCAGCGGTACTGGGGTGCGCCGATTCCGATCGTGCACTGCCCGAGCTGCGGGGAGGTGCCCGTCGCCGAGGAGGACCTGCCCGTCGAGCTGCCGTACGACGTCGACTTCTCGCTGGGCGCGGGGAAGAGCCCGCTCGAGCGCTCGGCGTCGTTCATGGAGGTCGAGTGCCCGCGCTGCGGGGGCGCGGCGAAACGCGATCCCGATACGATGGACACGTTCGTCGACTCGTCGTGGTACTTCCTGCGCTACCTCGACCCGCATGACACGGAGCGACCCTGGAGGCGCGACCTGGTCGACGCGTGGTGCCCGGTCCACCAGTACTCGGGCGGGATCGAGCACGCCGTCCTGCACCTGCTGTACTCGCGGTTCATGGTCAAGGCCTTGCGCGACCTCGGACACCTCGACATCGACGAGCCGTTCCAGCGACTCGTCCACCAGGGGACGATCACCAACCAGGGCGCCAAGATGTCCAAGTCCCGGGGCAACGTGATCAGCCCCGACGAGTACGTGTCGCGTTACGGCGCCGACGCCTTCCGGGCCTACCTGATGTTCGGCTTCGCCTGGTCGGAGGGCGGCGACTGGAAGGACGAGGGGATCCGCGCCATCGCCGCCTGGTTGCAGCGCGTGTGGCGCATCGTCCAGCGCCATGCCGACGTGTTCGCCGGCGGCGGGCCGGGCGACGCCGACGAGAGCGAGTCGGACGCGGCGCGCGGGCTGGAGCTCGTCCGTCACCGATCGATCAAGGGCGCCACCGAGGACTTCGACGCGTGGCAGTTCAACACCGCCATCGCGCGCGTGATGGAGCTGGTCAACGCGATCTACCAGTACGCCCCGATCGAGGGCGAGCGCGGCCCGGAGGTCTCGGAGTCGCGCCTAGCCGAGGCCCTCGACACGCTGGTCCGTCTGATGGGCCCCATCGCGCCGCATCTCGCCGAGGAGCTGTGGGCGATGCTCGGCCGCGAGCCGTCGGTGGTCGACGCCGAATGGCCTCGGTACGACCCCGAGATTCTCCGGACCGACGAGGTGACGCTGGCCATCCAGGTCAACGGCAAGGTGCGCGACGAGATGCGCGTTCCGCGCGACCTGCCCGAGGACGAAGTCCGGAGGCGCGCGCTGACCCACGGCCGGATCCCCGAGTGGCTCGACGGCGCTCCGGTCAGAAAGGCGATCGTCGTGCCCAACAAGCTCGTCAGCCTGGTGACCTGAGGACGCCGCGACGAACCCCGGCCCGCGGCCCGGTGTTTACTCCCTGATGCCCACCCTATCGAGGACCAACACGCGCTGGCGCGACCGCTGGGCCCGCGCGCGGCTCGTCGGCCTCGCCGTGGCGCTGGCCATCCACGCGGCGCTGTTCCTGTTCCTGCCGCGCGGGATCGCCGACCGGCTGTACGAGGCGCTGATCCCGCCACCGATCGTGTCCGTCGACAGCGGCGCGCCCGGGCGCGAGATGCGGGCCGTGTCGCTGCGCTCCCCGGCGCAGCCCGCCCAGCCCCAGCCGACCCCGCCCGAGCCGGAGAAGGTCGAGCCGATCGTGAAGCCGGTCCCCGCCCCGGCGCCCGAGGAGATCACGATCGCCGAGGTCGAAGCCTTGCCGAGCCCGACGGAGGGCACCCGCGAGGGCGTGCCGGCGGGGACCGGGGACGAGGCGTCTGCGGCGGGGGGCGGCGCGATGCAGCCGCCGCGCCCGGTCCACCTCGTCGTGCCCCGCGTACCGGACGGCGTCGACAAGCGCAGGGCGCGTGGCAAGTCGGTGCACCTCCTGGTCCAGGTCCTGCCGGACGGCTCGGTGGGCGAGGTCAAGGTCGAGAAGGGGAGCCGCATCGAAGCCCTCGACCTGGCCGCCCTCGCCGCAGCCCGGCAGATGCGCTACGAGCCCGCTTCGCGGGGCGGCGCGGGCGTCGCCCAGTGGACGCGGGCCGAAATGCGCTTCTGACGCGCGGCCGTCGCGCTTGACCGGCTCCCGGCCCACTCCCTAGAATATCCGACACCGCCACAACGCACCGATCTCTCTCCGACCCGGAGCCGGATGGCCACGACGACGCTCACGCCGCGCGTGCTCGCGGTCCGCACGATCCCCAACGTCGCCGCGCCGCTCGCCGAGGCGCTGGGACTCGCCGACGACCAGCTCGCGCTCGGTTTCCTGACCGTCGACCAGGACGACCCGACGTACGTCGCCGTCGACGAGGCCACCAAGAAGGCCGCCGTCGACGTCGTCTTCGCGCGCTCGTTCTACGGCGGAGCCCGCCACGCCTCCGGACCCACCTCCGGCGAGACGATCGCCGTGCTGGCGGGGGAGCGTATCGCCGAAGTCGTTGCAGGCCTGGATGCCGCCATCACGCACCTCGAGTCACGCGTGAGCTACCGCTCGGCGGACGCCGAGGGCCGCCGGCCGTTCTTCGCGCACCTCGTCGCCCGGACGGGGAGCCACCTGTCCCGCCGCGCCGGGATCGAGCCCGGGGAGGCCCTGGGGTACCTCAAGGCGACCCCGCTGGAAGCCACCTTCGCGCTGGACGCCGCGCTCAAGGCGGCCGCCGTCGACCTGGCCGAGTGGATCGCCCCGCCGACGCCGACCAACATGGCAGGCGCCCTGGTCACCGGCACCGAGGCCGACTGTCGCGCCGCGTGCGAGGCGTTCGAGCGCGCCGTGCTGGGCGTCCACGCCGACCCGGTGCGCTACTGACGTGGCCACGGGGACGGCCCTCGGGCTGATCGAGACGCGGGGCTTCGTAGGGGCAACCGAGGCAACCGACGCGATGCTCAAGGCGGCGGCCGTGACGATCCTCAAGCGCGAGTACGCCGACGGGGGGCTGGTGACGATCCTCGTGCGCGGCGACGTGGCGGCCGTCAAGGCGGCCACCGACGCCGGGGCGGTGGCCGCTGCGCGGGTCGGCGAACTCATCGCCGTACACGTGATCCCGCGACCCCACGGCGCCACCGACGACCTGCTCGCGGCATTGCCCGGAGGGCGCGGCCTGGGCTCGTTCGGGGTGGGACACGTCCTGGCCGGCCGGGCCGGCGGACGCGGCGTGCAAGCTACGCGCCGGGGCCGCTCCGACGCCGACGACCTCCCGTCACGTTGCGCGCGCGAGATCGCCCGTGCGGGAGACGCCGGCATCACGCTTCCCGAGCTCGGCCAGCGGCTGGGCGTCGAGTGGCGGCGCCTCATCCAGCCCATCAAGACGCTCCTCGACCGGGGCGCGGTCGAGAAGGTCGAGAGCCGCTACTACCCGGTGGGCTGAGCGATGCGGCCGTACGGCATCGTGTTCGCCAACGCCAAGGGCGGGGTGGGGAAGACCACTTCCGCGGTTCACGTGGCGGGGGCCTTCGCCGAGGCCGGCGTGGAGACCCTTCTCGTCGACCTCGACCCGCAGGCCTCGGCGACGCGGCACCTGGGCCTCGAGCCGGACGCGGGCCCCACCGTGACCGACGTCCTGATCGAGCCCGAGGGTGGAATCGCCCGGGTCGCCCGGCCAACGCGCTACCCGCGCCTGTCGTGCGTTCCGGCCCACGAGTCCCTCGGCGAGATGGAATCCGAGCTGGCGGGGGTCCCCGGGCGGGAGGAGCTTCTGGCGCGCGCTCTCGAGCGAGACGTGCCGGCACGCATGCTGGTCTTCGACGTCCCGCCCGCTCTGTCGCTGTACACGGTCAACGCGCTGCGCGCCGCTGACGCCGTCGTGATCCCCGTCCAGACCCATCCGTTCGCCTTCGACAGCGTGCCCCGCACGATGGAGCTGATCGACAAGGTGCGCCGCCGGCTCAACCCGCGGCTCGAACTCCTGGGCTACCTGGCGACGCTGTACGACAGGCGTACGCGCGTCGCGCGGGAGTGCCTCGACCGCATGGATGAAGCGTGGGGCGAGCTCCTCCTGGACGCGGTCGTCCCGACGAACGTGGCCCTCGCCGAAGCCGGTCGGGACGGGCGGCTCCTGTTCGAACTCGACCCCGAGTCGGCCGGGGCCGCCGCGTACTACGCCGCTGGCGCCGAGATCGTGAGGCGGCTCGCGAAAGCCCGGGGCGGCGCGACGGCGCCGTCCCCGCGACGCGCGGCTCGCGCCGGGAAGGTCCCGGTCGGATGACGCGCGTCGTGGTCTCGGCCGAGGACGTCCGCGCCGCGCGCCGCGCCGGCGACACGCGGCTGACCGTTCCCGCCGACGCCCTCGTCACGCCGCTGGCGCGCGACGAAGCGGCGCGCTGGGGAATCCAGCTCGTCGACCGGGCGCGAGGAGACCCCGCGGCGCGGGCGCACCGCGCCACGTGCGACGACCCGGGCGACCCGCTGGAGCGGATCGTGGCCCTCGTCCGCCAGCGCGTCCCCGAGGCCGATCCCGAGCAGGTCCGGGAGATCGCGCGCCGGGTCCTCGAGCGCGTCGGCCGATGAGCGGAGCGGCCGCGCTCCTCGACGACCTCCGCCGGCGCGCGGCCGAGCGGGAGGCGACGGTCGTTCTGGCCGACGGCGCGGATCCGCGCGCCGTCCTCGCCGCCCGCCAGCTCCTCGAGCGGGCGATCGCGCGCCCGATCCTCCTGGGCGGGGCGATCGCGCTCCGCGAGGCGGCCGACGAGGCGGGAGCCACACTGGACGGGATCGAGACTCTGGCACCTGCCACCTCGCCACGGATCGAGCTCTACGCCGACGCCTATCGCGCGTTGCGGGCGGCCCGCGAGCGCCCGGTGGATGGCGCCGAGGCCCGCGCCGCGGTCGAGGACCCGCTCGTCTTCGGCGCGCTTCTCGTCCGGCGCGGGGAGGCCGACGGCTGCGTCGCCGGCAACCTCTCGACGACGGCCGACACGGTCCGGGCCGCGATCCGCGTCATCGGGACGGCGCCCGCGATCCGCACCGTGTCGTCGGCGTTCCTGATGATCTTCGAGGACGGCGGCGCATTGACGTTCGCCGACTGCGGCGTCGTGCCCGAGCCGAGCGCCGAGCAGCTCGCCGACATCGCCCTCGCCTCGGCCGACACCCATCGCGCCCTGACGGGACAGCCCCCGCGCGTCGCCATGCTGTCGTTTTCGACCCGCGGCAGCGCGCGCCACCCGCTGGTCGACCGGATCGTCGAGGCCACGCGGCTCGTCCGGACCCGGGCCCCGCGGCTGCCCGTCGACGGGGAGCTCCAGCTCGACGCGGCGCTGGTTCCCGAGGTGGCCGCGATCAAGGCCCCGGACAGTCCGCTCGAGGGTCGGGCCAACGTGCTCGTCTTCCCGGACTTGAACAGCGGAAACATCGGCTATAAACTCGCTCAGCGTCTCGCGCGCATGACCGCGCTCGGACCGCTGCTCCAAGGGCTGGCGGCTCCGATGCACGACGTGTCGCGCGGAGCTTCGGCCGAGGACATCGTCAACGTCGCCGCGATCGCCTGCGTCCAGGCGGCCGGCCGCACCCGTACCATCCCGTAACACCCGAGGAGGAGACTTGATGGAAGCCCTGGGGATGATCGAGACGCGCGGGCTGGTGGCCCTGATCGAAGCGGCCGACGCGATGGTCAAGGCCGCGCGCGTCCAGCTCGTGGGCTACGAGAAGATCGGGGCCGGGTACGTGACGGCCCTCGTGCGTGGCGACGTGGCGGCCTGCCAGGCGGCGGTCGACGCCGGCGCCGCGGCGGCCAAGAAGGTCGGCGAG
>CAZCZH010000030.1:0-3619 GCA_964502985.1 uncultured Gemmatimonadales bacterium | reverse complement strand
CGAGGTGGTCTCGGTCCACGTCATCCCGCGCCCGCACGGCGACCTCGACGCGCACTTCCCGATCGGCGCGGAGTAGCCTCCGCGAGGACTGAGGCGAGGTGCCCCTCTCCGACGCCGAGGTCCGGGCGATCGTCGAGCGCATCACGCGCGAACTGGGCGGCCGGCGTCACCCGTCGGATGACGCCTTTTCGTCCGCCCGATCCGCTCGGGCCGTTCCAGCTCCGGCATCCGCTCCGCGTCGATCCGGCGCGACGGGGATCTTCGACACCGTCGACGAGGCCGTGGCCGCGGCACGCCGATCCCAGCGCGAGATCGACACGCTCGAGCTCCGCGACCGGATCCTCGCCAACCAGCGGCATCGGCTCGCCGAGGAGGCCGAGGCCCTGGCCGCGGACGCGGTCACCGAGACGGGCCTCGGCAACGTCCGCAGCAAGACCCTCAAGAACCGCCTCGTCATCGACAAGACGCCCGGCACGGAGGACCTGCATCCCGAGATCCTGTCCGGCGACCGCGGCCTGACCCTGACCGAGCTCGCACCGTGGGGCGTGATCGGCGCCGTCACCCCGTCCACCAATCCGGCGGCCACGATCATCAACAACGGGATCTCGATGATCGCCGCGGGCAACGCCGTCGTGTTCGCCGCGCACCCCATGGCGCGCGCGGTGACCAATCGCACGATCGACCTGATGAACCGCGCCGCGGCCGAGGTCGGTGGTCCGGACACGCTCCTGACGGCCGTCGCCGAGCCAACGATCGAGACCGCCCAGGAGCTGTTCCACCATCGCGGAATCGACCTGCTCGTCGTGACGGGCGGCGGGGGAGTGGTCCGCGCCGCCCAACAGAGCGACAAGCGGGTCATCGCCGCCGGACCCGGCAACCCGCCGGTCGTCGTCGATCGCTCGGCGGACCTGGCGCAGGCGGGGCGCGACATCGTCGCCGGAGCCTCGTTCGACAACAACATCGTATGCACGTGCGAGAAGGAGATCCTCGCCGAGTCGGCGATCGCCGGCGACCTGCTCGGCGAGATGGAGGCCCACGGCGCCGTGCGGCTGTCGGCCGACGAGGCCGAGGCCCTGGCGCGGGCGATCCTCGTCGACTACCCGGGCGACCGGCCGCGCATGAACAAGGAGTTCGTGGGGAAGGACGCATCCGTCCTGGCGGGCCTGATCGGTAGACGCGTGCCCGCCGGCACCCCGCTCCTCGTCGCCGAGACCGGGAAGGAGCACCCGTTCGCGTTCCTCGAGTGCCTGACCCCCGTCATCCCGCTCGTCCGCTGTCCGGACGTCGACACGGCGATCGACTGGGCGATCGAGCTCGAGCACGGCTTCAAGCACACGGCATGCATGCACTCCAAGAACGTCGATCACCTGCACAGGATGGCGCGCGAGATCAACTGCTCGATCTTCGTCAAGAACGGCCCCAACCTGGCGGGCCTGGGGTTCGGCGGGGAAGGACCGACGGCGATGACGATTTCGACGCCGACGGGCGAGGGCCCGACCTCGGCGCGGACGTTCGTCCGCCGCCGCCGCTGCGTGCTGGTCGACTCGTTCCGCATCGTGTGAGTCGTCAGGCAAGCCCGTTCGGGAGAACCCGTTCGATCGATCGCCTCGATCGACGGTCCAGTTCCCGGGCCGCGTTTTCGGCTCATGCGCGACCCGTGCACACCTTTCCACACCTGCCGGAACGGCATGCCGAAAATCGAACGTCAGGACCCGAAGATCCGACCGAAAACGCCGCTCGCACGGCGCCGCCGATCAAGCCGGAGCGTCGATCAGCTCGGCGGCGATGGCCGCGATCTCGGAGGGGCCCAGGACGACGGCCTCGGGCTGGAAGAGCCGGCGCACCGCCTCGCGATGGACCTGCACCTTGTAGCGCGAGATGGCGAGCCCACCGAGGCCCAGGACGCCGTCCGCGCCGTCGACGGGATCTCCGTCCTCCTCGCCGGTCAGGCCCTCGATGCCGGCCGGCTCGGCCCCCGACACGTCCGCGACCAGGCCGATCGAGGCGTGCTCGCGCCACGCCGCCGCGGGCAGCAGGACGAGACCCGGCGGGCCGGCCGTCACCACGAGGCCGGCCCCGTTCAGGAGGGGATCCACCGGCTCGCCGCTCTTCCAGACGACGGTCTCGACGTCGCGGTCGAACGTTTCCTCGACGAACCCCCGGCGCTCATCCGATTCCTCGGCGTCGAACACGGACAGCCGGACGTCGGCCCCGGCCCGGGCCAGGAGTCCCGCGACGCGGGCACCGACCGGCCCGCCGCCCACGACGACCACGCTCAGGCCGTTCAGCGCATGGATCGCCCGCAGGCGCGCCACGGCCGCCCCGGCGACGGCGTTGCCGCCCTTGCACTCGCTCATCAGCGAAATCCGATACGCGCCGAAGAACGCCCGCCGGGCCTGGCGCACCATCTCCTCGATCACGTGGTCGTTCGTGCCCGTGATCAACAGCGCCGTTCGCTCGAGCTCGTCCAGCGGCCGCGAGTAGAGAGCGCCCGACACGAGGAGCGGCACGTCCTGCGGGTCGACATCGCCGTACGCCAGGACCTGGTCGGCCCCGCCGTCGAGCGACATGACGCGGTCGAACACGCGCGGGTGCGGGTTGTGATCGAGCTGGATGAGGATGCGTCGCGGGCCGTTCACGCCCGCCAGAGCGGCAAGAAGCGCGCCCGGCAGAGGCTCGCTCTGGGGAAGGGGGACGGAAGGACGAGGAATGGAGCGGGAAGGATTCGCCCCATCGGCAAGTTTACATAATATATGTTATGCGACATTGCCTGCTCGGGCCACGTGCCGATCGGCGCCCGCTCTACGGCCCCTCCGACGGCGCGACCTCGGGTCCCCCCACGGCGATCGGCTGGACGGTGATCTCCGCGATTCGACGCCGCGCCTCCTGGGCGGCATCGCCGTCGGGCTCGAGCTCGACGACGGCGCGGTACTCGTCGACCGCCTGGGCGGGCTTTCCCTGCGCCTCGTACACCTCGGCGAGCTCGTGGTGCAGTTGCGCCTTCAGCTCGTCGTACCCGGCTGCATCGATGGCCTCCCGGTACGTCTCGACGGCCTTGTCATACTGGCCGGCCGACTGATAGACCGCCGCCAGCAGGCGTCGCGCGGCGCCCGCGAACGGCGACTTGCCGTGATCGTCGAGGAACTTCTCGAGGGCCGCGATGGCTTGCGCGTCGTCTCCCGCCTCGTGATACGCGTCGGCGAGGAAGAATTCCGCGTCGTCGGCGTACGACGAACGGCCGTGCTCGTCGAGGAACCGGCGCAGATCGCTGACGGCCAGCGGGTAGTTGCCGGCGAAGTACGACTGCCGGGCCGAGATGTAGTCCCGCGCGGCCTGGGCCTCGGCGTCACGCGCCATGTTGCGGTACACGAAGAACGCCGCCACCAGGAGCGCGACCCCCACCACCCCTGCCAAGACCTGGTTGCGGTGGGTCTCGGCCCAGTGCGCCCAATCGAACGTCTGCTCGACGAAGCGGTCTCGTTTCAACTGCTTCTTTGACAATCTCTTACGACTCATTATATCAGACCATGCTGGAAGTAAGGAGGAGCGACTCGGGCCCGAATGGTGCCCCCGGCGCGATTCGAACGCACGACACGCGGTTTAGGAAACCGCTGCTCTA
>CAZCZH010000029.1:14684-17264 GCA_964502985.1 uncultured Gemmatimonadales bacterium | reverse complement strand
CCAGGTCGACGCGAGCCTCGGGAGCCTCAAGGTGAACAACAAGGTCAACGAGCCGGTGGCCGTCTATCTCGACGGCTCCGAGCTGTACACCGTGGCGCCCGGTCGCTCGGCGACGCTCCACAACCTTCCAGCGCGCAAGGTCGTGATCTTCGGCGTGGGGCGGATCAGCCAGCGCCATTACGGCTTGCCGGAGCTGACGATCGCCGAGGGCGGGGACTACGAGTGGACGATCACCCCCTGAATCAGACCCGCGGCTGGCCTCGCGGTGCCGGGCTCCTCGTCGTGGGACTCTTGGTGGGACTCGCGGTGGGCTGGCTGGCGTGGCGCGGGACGGGGGGCGGCGATCCCCCGGCCCGAGGCCCCGAGTCGACGGGGGACCGCACGGTCGTCGACGGGGTCGACGTCACCAACGATCCGACCCGCGGCCCGGCGGACGCGCCCGTCCGGATCGTCGAATTCTCGGACTTCCAGTGCCCGTTCTGTTCGCGGTTCGCCCGCCAGACGGCGCCGCTGTTGCGCCGTCAATACGGCGACTCGGTGCGCTGGATCTTCGTCAACAACCCGTTGACCTCGATCCATCCGCGGGCGTACGACGCCGCGCTGGCCGGCGAATGCGCCGCCGACCAGGGACGATTCTGGGGTTGGTACGACGCGATCTTCAGCGGCACGCACGGGTTGTCGGACAGCGACTTCTCGGAGATCGCGGAGCTCCTGGGAATGGACGTCAAGAAGTTCGACCGGTGCGTGCGCGACGCCGATCACGCCGCCGAGGTCTCGGCCGACATGGCCGAGGCCCGCAAGTACTACATCCTCGGGACGCCGACGTTCTTCATCAACGGCCAGCGGGTCGAGGGCGCGCTCCCGGCCGAGGCGTTCGCCACGATCATCGACTCCCTGCTCAGCCGGTCGTAGCGCCTCAGGCGCGCTCGACCTCGGCCTCCAACCGCTGGCGTCGCTCGAGCGCCGCGTACCAGCCGCCCGCCGCGACCAGCTCGGCGTGGCTCCCGCTCTCCACGATCCGCCCCCCGTCCAGCACGACGACGCGGTCCGCCCCGCGCAAGGTCGAAACACGATGGCTGACGAGGATCGTCGTCCGCTCGGCCATGAACTCGCGCAGCCGGGACAGGATCCGCTCCTCGGTCTCGGTATCGACCGAGGAGAACGCGTCGTCGAGCACCAGGACCAGCGGATCGGCGAGGATCGCGCGAGCCAGGGCGGCGCGCTGCTTCTGCCCGCCCGACAGGGTGATCCCGCGCTCGCCGATCCACGTCTCGTAGACCGCGGGAAAGTCGGCCACGTCCTCGGCCAGCCCGGCGATCCGCGCCGCTTCCTCGACTTCCGGCTGGTCGCCGTCGACGCCGAGGGCCAGGTTGGCCCGCAGGGTCTCGCTGAACAGGAACGGCTCCTGGGGGGCGAAGCCGAACGCCCCACGCAGGGCGTGGAGCGAGTACTCGGCGAGCGGTCGTCCGTCGAGCCGGATTTCGCCTTCGTCGGGCTCCCACAGTCGGGCCAGCAGACCGACCAGGGTCGACTTGCCGCCGCCGGTGGGACCCGTCACGCCGAGCGTCGTCCCCGCCGGGACGTCGAGGGACAGGCCGTCGAGCACCGGCGCCCGCCGCGTCCGGTAGCGGAACGTGACGTCGCGCACCTCGAGGGCGCCCGCCACGGGCCGCGCCGCGGGATCTGCGCGTCGGTCGTCGATCGCCGGAGTCGACAGAAGGATCCGGTTCAGCCGGCCCATCGACGCGGCCGCCCGCTGCCACAGGTTCGTGATCCAGCCGAACGCGATCAGCGGCCAGGCGACCATCCCCAGGTACAGGGTGAAGGCGACGAAGTCGCCGAGAGTGAGCTCTCCCGCGGCGACCCTCCGGCCGCCGATCCACAACAGCAGGAGCAGGCTCGACCCGAGGAGGAACCCGAGCAGCGGGGAGAGAAGCGCCTGCAGCCGGGCCAGCCGCAGGTTGGCGGCGACGTAGGCCTCGCTCGTCCCACGGAAGGCCTCCTTCTGGACGTCCTCGCGGGCGTAGGCCCGCACGACCCGCACGCCGGCCAGGTTCTCCTGCACCGCCGTCGTGACGTCGGCCAGGGCGGCCTGCGCCTCCTCGCTGCGGCGGTGCAGCCGGCGCCCCAGGCGCTGCACGGTCAGAGTCACGAACGGCAGCGGGAGCATGGCCCACACCGTCAGCGGGGCGTCGATCCAGGCCATGAACCCGAGCGCCATGGCCAGCGTGACGACCGTGCTGACGCCGAATACGAAGCCCGGGCCGAGGGCCATCCGCACGGCTCCCAGGTCGTTGATGAAGCGGCTCATCACGTCGCCCGTCGGGAAGTCGTCGAACCACGCCGGCGGCTGGACGACGAGGCGCGCGAACAGGGCGTCGCGGAGATCGGTCTCGATCCTTCGCGAGGCGTCGTACACGACCCGCCGCTGGAAGTAGCGGAACACGGCTTGCAACAGGGCCAGCCCGACGAGGACGTATCGGACGTAGTTGCCCAGTAAGAGCGGGCCCAGGCAAAAGTAAGCCGCCCCGACCAGGGTCAGCCAGACCAAGGGCGGGGGCAGCGGCCGGATAAGGAGCA
>CAZCZH010000029.1:0-14674 GCA_964502985.1 uncultured Gemmatimonadales bacterium | reverse complement strand
CAGGGCCAGCCCGTCGAGGACGGCGGCGTAGGGCGCGATCCCGCGTACGGCTGTCCCGGTCCGCAGGGCGTCCACGGCGCGCTTGACCACCAGCGGGGACAGGGAACCAATCACCGACCCGAGGGCTATAGACAGCGCTCCCCCGAGAAACGCCCGTCGATAGGGTCGCAGGAAAGGCACGAGCGGCGTGAGAGGACGCATGGCTCCCAGGAACTCAGGTCACGGACCGGTCCGCGTGGCGGCGCTGGTCCTGGTGGCGCTCGCCGCGGGCTGTCAGCACGAGGCCGGGCGGGCGATCGTCGTCGAGGCGGACACGACCTCCGCCGTGCTGCCCGCCGGGCGGTCGGCGAGCCCGGCCCGGACCGAGGTCACCTCGGTCGCGCCGCCGGCTCGACCTCCGGCGACCGCGTCGCCCCACGAGTCGGACGCTTCTGGAACTCTTCGGCGCGAGACCGACGTGCCGCAGACGGTTCCCGAATCCGATGCGACCGTGACGCGGCCGATCGAGCGGCAGCGGGAGGACGCCCTCGTCGTGGTGGCCGGCACTCCGATCCAGGTCGAGCTCAGCACCCCGCTCCACTCGGCCACGACGCTGGTCGGCGATCGTTTCGCGGCGCGCGTCTCGCGGGCCGTGCGCGTCGGAGGGCGGGTGGCGATCCCGGTCGGCTCGCTCGTCGAGGGACGGGTCCTGGACGTGACCAGCGCCGACCGGCCGGATCGCCTGGCCCGGATCGACCTCGACTTCCGCACGTTGACTCTGCCCGCCGGCAGGCGGATCGCGCTCGACGCGGAGATCGTGTCGCCCGAATCCCGGCCGGTCGAGCGGCCGCCGTCGGCCGGACGGCGCGCCGCGGGGACGGTCGCGGGAGGCGCGGCGGGCGCCGTCGCGGGCCGCGTGCTGGGGGGGAGCGGCCGCTCGGCCGCGCTCGGCGCGGCGCTCGGGGCTGTGGCCGGCTCGGCCCTCGTCGCCGGGAGCCCGGATCGCGAGATCGTGCTGCCCAGCGGCACGGCGCTGACGATCATTCCAACGATCCCGCTGACGGTCCCGATCGGAGCGTAGGGCCGGACCGGTCCGCGACGTCCGGAGCCCGTGCGCGCCCGATTTCAGAACCCGTCCGCCAGGCCGTTCCCGCGGGGGTCCGTGCGGCCGAGGAGGAGCCCGCTCTCCGGCAGCACCTCGATCCCCTCCGCGCGCCCCGAGTAGTCGCCGCGGAAGCGCACGTCGTGGCCCATCGCCTCGAGCCGCTCGACGGTGTCCGCCGACAGCCCGAACGGCTCGACGAACACCCGGTCCGGCAGGTGCTGGTGGTGGATCCGCGCCGCGTCGACGGCCTCGGAGATCGACATCCCGTAGTCGATGGCATCGATCAGGATGTTGGCCACGGTGGTGATGATCGTCGAGCCGCCGGGAGTCCCGACGACGTAGCGCAGCCGGCCGTCCTTCTCGACGATGGTCGGCGTCATGGCCGAAAGCATGCGCTTTCCCGGCTGGATCGAGTTGGCCTCGCCCTGGACGAGCCCGTACGCGTTCGGCACGCCGGGCTTGACGGTGAAGTCGTCCATCTCGTCGTTGAGGAAGATCCCGGCCGCCGTCTCGAGCGAGCCGAACCAGCCGTTCAAGGTCGTCGTCTCGGCGACCGCGCCGCCCGCCGGGTCGACGATCGAGAAATGGGTCGTCTGAGTGCTCTCGGTCGGCTGGTAGGAGCGCGACAGCTCGGGCCGGATCGTCGCCGACGGCGTGGCGTGGAGCGTGTCGATCGACGCCGCCAGGCGCCGGCCGTAGGCCTCGGTCTTCACCGAATCAGGGATCGTCACGAAGTCCGGGTCGCCGAGGAGCACGTTGCGCTCGGCGAACGCCCGGCGCATGGCCTCGATCAGGCGGTGCACGCTGGCCGCCGAGTGGAACGGGTACTTCGCCATGTCGAACGTCGAGAGCTGCTCCAGGATCCACTCCAGCGTGAGCCCCCCGGACGACGGCGGCCCCATGCTCCAGATCCGGAAGCCGCGGTAGTCGAACGACACGGGCGGCCGCTCCTTGGCCTCGTAGGCGGCGAGGTCCTCCTTCGTGATCAGCCCCCCGTCCCGCGCCATGACGGCGGCGATCGAGTCGGCGATGGCCCCCGTGTAGAACACGGCCGGGCCCTTCTCGGCGATCTGGCGCAAGGACCACGCGAGCTGGGGCTGGCGCAGCGTGTCGCCCGGCGCGGGCGGGCTGCCGCCGGGCAGCAGGATCGCCGCCGCGTCCGGGAAGCGCCGGATGTCGTCGGCCTTCTCGCGGATGACGTTCGCCGTGTAGTAGTCGACGACGAACCCCTCCTCGGCGAGCCGGATGGCGGGCGCCAGGAGGTCCTTCCAGGGGAGCGTGCCGAGCTTCTCGTGGACCAGCGCCATGCCGGCCACCGAGCCCGGCGTCCCGATCGCCTTCGCGCCGAGCCACGACGCGCCCTCGACGACGTTCCCGCTGGCGTCCAGGTACATGTCGCGCGTCGCCGCCAGGGGCGCCCTCTCGCGGAAGTCGAACGTGTGGACCTCGCCGTCGGGCGCGCGGTAGACGAGGAACCCGCCGCCCCCCAGGTTGCCGGCATACGGATAGGTGGCGGCGAGGGCGAAGTGGACGGCGATCGCCGCGTCGACGGCGTTTCCACCCTGGCGCAGGATCTCGAGCCCGGTCTCGGTGGCCTCCGCCTTCGCCGACACGACCATCGCGCTGTCGGCGAGGGTCGCGTTCCACCACCGCTCCTGGGCCGCCGCCGGTGCGGCGCAGACGGCCAGGAGGAGGAGCGCGAGGACGATGCGTGGGAGTCGGGCCGGTCGCATGGGCGCGTCAATATCGAGGCGCGTCGTGGAACGGGCAAACGGGCCGCGCGGCGCCTCGGGCAGTGGTAGATCCTCCGGGCCGCCGACCTGAAGCCGTTCCTCGATCGCAGGGGAGATCGATCTCGAATGCGTCGTCGAGGCGCTGGAGCGGCTCGATCCGGTCGAGCGCTTCGCGCGCCCCGTGGCGGAGAAGGAAGCGGCTGCGCGGCGACTGACGGACGTCGCGTCATGGACCTCGAGGATATCGGACCTGCGTCACGCGAGAACGAGTCACGGCTCTATCCAGTGCTCGACGGATTCTTCCAGGAATTCATCGAGCGCGATTCCGCCGGCACCAACCAGAAGCATGCGGTCCGGGCGGAACTCTTCGGCGAACGCGTTCATCCCAGACAAGCCGTCACGCCGCCGGCCGCTCTTCACCTCGAGAGCGATCAGTCGCTTCCCGACGCGGACTACGAAGTCCACCTCCCGATTACGGCTTCGCCAGTAGAACACCTGTCCCACGCCGCGCGCGGCCGCGTTCACCAGGTGCGCTCCCACGGCCGTTTCGATCAACCGGCCGTAGAACTCGCGGTCATCGCGCGCTTCGGCCGGGGAAAGACCGACGACCGAGGTCATCAAGGCCGTGTTCATGACCTGGAGCTTGGACTCGACGCCCGTTGCCGCGCGACGCCGCCGGCATACTTCTGCGGAATCTGATGCGGAAAGCGACTTGGAGGGCAGATTTCGGGTCGGAACTAACCGAACAGCTCTTCGAACCGTTCGGCGAGATCGCGGAGTACGCCCCTTTCTTCGAGATCACGCAGCCGGGTTGACGTCAGGCGACGCGAGATCCGCGCAAGGGTTTCGCGGTGGAAGCCGAATCCTTGCGCCACCGCGGCCCAGGAACCGGCGCGCGGTCGCTCGGCCACATGCACGAGGAGGTTCCAGTCGAGGAGATCCTTCAAGGAAAGCCCTGCAGCGCCGAACGTTTCCTTCCACTGGCGCCTGAGCGTCGTCGGATCGCAGGCGATGATGGCTGCGAGTTCCTTCTGCGAGGCGACCGGATGGGGCGTGTCGAGGAGATGGACCAGGGCGCGCTCGAGCAGTGGAGGGATGTCCGGATTCTCCGTCACGACCCTTCGCAGACGCAGCCGGTCGTTCTGACGGAGGGCGAGCTCGATGGCGGGCGGCAGCTCCGTCGCAGAGGATCGGATCCAGACCACCTCGCAGACCTGGACATCCTTGAGATTCCGGAGGTTCTCGGGGTCCTTCCGAGGCACGAGAACGAGCGGCATCGAGGGGTGTCGCTGGCGCAGGATCTTGACGCGGCTGAATCCGGGTCCCGAAAGCCGCTCCATTTCGATCACCGCACAGAGTGATTTTGCGGCCCGTCTTCTGTATCGATCCCAATCGCCGTGTGGCTCGACTTCGAAAGCCCCTCGAAGCGCGGCGACGAGTCGTTCCTCGTGATGGCCTTCGAAGCAATAGAGGGCAACCGGTGATCTGCTGTCGGACGCCTTCGACATCATGGTTGGATATAACAAAAAGGTCTGTGATCGCAACTGGGCGCGGATTACACGGCAAGGGGCCTATATTGTCCGCGATGACGCGATTCATCGTACACGCAATCGTCGCCGGCCTGGTCGCTGCGCCACTGGCGGCCCGCGCCCAGGCGCCGGCCGACTCGGCCGGCCCGGCGGCGGGCCACGCCGCGCCGGACTCCGCTCGCGCGCCCTTCGTCCAGACGCTCGTCATCGACGGCGCGATCCACCCGGCGTCGGCGGAGCTCATCGAGCGCTCGATCGTCCGCGCGGCGGATGCCGGCGCCGAGGCGCTGGTCATCGAGCTCGACACGCCGGGCGGGCTGGTCGACTCGACGCGCGACATCGTGCAGGCGATCCTCGCCAGCCGCGTGCCGGTCGTCGTGTACGTCGCGCCGAGCGGGGCGCGGGCTGGGTCGGCGGGCGTGTTCGTCACGCTCGCCGCGCACGTCGCGGCGATGGCGCCTGGGACCAACATCGGCGCGGCGACCCCGATCCAGATGGGGGGCGGCGGGATCCCGGGGGGTGGCGCGCCGGGGGACACGACGAAGGGCGGCGGGGAGGGCGGCGCCCTCGGGCGCAAGATCCTCAACGACACGGCGGCCTTCGTGCGGACGATCGCCGAGAAGCGCGGGCGCAACGCCGAGTGGGCCGAACGCGCCGTGCGCGAGGCCGTCTCGGCGACCGAGACCGAGGCCCTGGCGATGAACGTGATCGACGTGATCGCGCCGACCGTGCCCGCGCTCCTCGACTCGATCGACGGGCGCACCGTCGAGGTCGTCGACCGCGACGTCACGCTCCACACGGCCGGCGCGCGCGTCGAGACGATCGAGAAGGGGCTCCGGTTCAAGATCCTGGACGCGATCGCCAACCCCAACGTGGCGTTCGTCCTGATGCTGATCGGGATCTACGGGATCTTCTTCGAGCTGATGAACCCGGGCGCCATCCTGCCCGGCGTGCTGGGCGGGATCTCGCTGCTCCTGGCGTTCTTCGCGCTCCAGGCCCTGCCCGTCAACTACGTTGGCGTCCTGCTCCTGGCGCTGGCCCTGATCCTGTTCATCGCGGAGGTCAAGGTGGTGAGCCACGGCATCCTGACGATCGGCGGCCTGATCGCGTTCGTCCTCGGGGCGACGATGCTGTTCGAGGGGGCGGGCCCGTTCTTCCGCGTGAGCTGGGGCGTGATCGTCCCGGCGGCGCTGTTGACGGCGGGCTTCTTCGTCTTCGCCATGAGCCTCGCCTGGCGCACCTGGAAGACGAAGCCCACGACGGGGCGTGAGGGGCTGGTCGGGGAGCGCGGCGTGGTCCAGCGGCGGATCGATCCCGAGGGCAAGGTGCTCGTGCGGGGCGAGCTGTGGGCCGCCCGCGCCGACGAGACTCTCGAGCGCGGCGAGGAGGTGGAGGTGGTGGACGCCGAGGGGCTCGAGCTCCGCGTCCGGCGTGCCTGACGACGTCGCCGCGCGGAAGGCCGCGATCCGCGAGGATCTGCTGGCGCGACGCGCGGCGATTTCCACCGCCGAGCGGGCGGCATGGTCGGCGGCCATCGCCGAGCGCGTCCGGGCGCTCGACCCGTGGCGCAGGGCGGAGACCGTCCACGCCTACGTCGGCGCGCTCCCCGGCGAGGTCGAGACCCGGCCACTGATCGAGGCCGCCCTCGCCGAGGGTAAGCGCGTCGTCTGCCCGCGCGTCGCGTGGCGCCCGGCGCGCCTCGAGCACTACGCCGTCCAGGCGCTGGCCGAACTCGTCGAGAACGAGCGCGGGTTGTGGGAGCCCGATCCCGCCCGGGCCGCTGCCGTCGAGGCCGGGGAGATCGATCTGGTCCTCGTCCCGGGCCTCGCCTTCGACCGCGCCGGGCGCCGGCTGGGGCTCGGCGCGGGGTTCTACGACCGCTTCCTGGGGGTCCTCGGAGCAACCCCCAAGATCGCTCTGGCATTTAACTTGCAGGTCATCGACCAGGTTCCCACGACCGTCCGAGACGTGTCGGTCGACTGGATCGTGACCGAGAGCCAGACGATCGACTGCGAGGCCCCCGGCGGGCCGCGCGATCCGACCGGGGAGGAAGCATGAGCGCCATCGCCTGTCGCGACCTGGAGAAGCGTTTCGGCGGGTTCCGGGTCCTGAAGGGCATCTCGCTGGACGTCGAGCGCGGCGAGCTGTTCGGCTTCCTCGGCCCGAACGGGGCCGGCAAGACCACCACCATCAGAATTCTGACGGGTCTTCTGCTTCCCACGGCCGGCACGGTCGAGGTCGCCGGGTGGGACGTCGTGCGCGATCCGTACGAGGTCAAGCGCCGGATCGGCTACGTGCCGGACCGGGCGTTCCTGTACGACAAGCTGACCGGCGGCGAGCTCCTCGAGTTCGTCGGCCACCTGCACCGCATGCGTCCCGAAGCCGTGCGGCGCGAGGCGGAGCCCCTCCTCGAGCGGTTCGGCCTGGCCGGCTGGTCGAACGAGCTCGTCGAGGCGTACAGCCACGGGATGCGCCAGAAGCTGGCCCTCGTCGCGGCGCTCCTCCACCGGCCGGACGTCGTCGTCATCGACGAGCCGATGGTCGGTCTCGACCCGCGCAGCGCGCGGGTCGTCAAGGAGCTCCTCCGCGAGCTCGCGGCGCGCGGCCAGACGGTGTTCCTGTCGACCCACTCGCTGGAGGTCGCCGAAGAGCTCTGCACGCGCGTGGCGATCCTCCAGGAGGGGCGCGTGGTGGCCCGCGGAACCCTCGACGAGCTGCGCCGGCAGGCGCGGCAGGAGGCGGGCTCGCTGGAGTCGATCTTCCTGCGCCTCACCGAGGAGACGGCTCGGGAGGAGGTCGCGGTAGCGTGAACCTGTTCTTCCCGCGGCTGGCCGGACTGCGCCGCAAGGGCGCGGGCGTCGGCCACAAGGCGCTCGTCCTGGCCGGGCTCGGCGGGGCGTTCTGGCTCGGGGCGTACGTCGTCGTGGCGCGCGTCCTGCGACATTTCGCGACCGTCGATCCGGACCTCGGCAAGATCCTGTCGGCCAAGCTCCTCGCGCTGCTGTTCCTGATGATCCTGTCGTTCCTCGTGTTCTCGGCCCTCATCACGGCCTTGTCGCAGTGCTTCCTGGCGCGCGACCTGTCCCTGTGGGTCGCCTCGCCGATCCCCCTTCGGCGCCTGTTCCGCGTCAAGCTGACAGAGGTCGCCGTCGTGTCGTCGTGGACGGCGCTGTTCCTCGCGCTTCCCGTCTGGGTCGCGTACGGCGTCGTGTTCGAGGCAGGGTGGACGTACTACCTGGCGCTGGCCGGGGTCGTCGCGCCGATCGTCGTCACGTCGGCGGCGCTGGGGATCCTCGTCGCCGTGGCGCTCGTCAACCTGTTCCCGGCCCAGAAGGCGCGCGACCTGCTGTCGCTTGTTGCGCTGGTGTTCATCGCCGCCATGGTCCTCATGCTGCGCGTCCTGCGCCCCGAGGACCTGGTGCGCCCGGAGGACTTCGGCACGTGGGCCGAGTACCTGGTATCGCTCTCCAATCCGACCCTGCCGTGGCTCCCGTCGTACTGGGCGGCGCGGATCCTCGGCGAGACGCTCGGGCTGTACGCCACGTCGAGCCCGGGCGCGATCCGCTGGAGCGCCGTCCTGCTGGGGATCGTCGCGGCCGTCACTGTGGGGCTGGCGGCGGCCGTGTACCGCGAGGGGTTCCGCAGCGGGTTCTCGAAGGCGCAGGAGGCGCGCCGCCCGCGCTGGACGCGGCGCGCGGCGTGGCGCCGGGCGATCGTCATTCTGGCGCGGCCGTTCCCGACCCGCGTCCGGGCGATCGTCGTCAAGGACGCCTCGACGTTCTTCCGCGACCCGTCGCAGTGGTCGCAGCTTTTCCTCCTGCTGGCGATCGTGGCCGTCTATCTGTACAACTTCTGGGTCCTGCCGCTGGACCCCGCCGGCGGGACCGGTTATTTCCTGCGGAACCTGCTGGCCTTCCTGAACGTCGGCCTGGTGGGGCTCGTGGTGACGGCGCTCGGCGCGCGCTTCGTCCTGCCGGGTGTCAGCCTGGAGGGCGGGACGATGTGGCTCCTGCGGACGAGCCCGCTGGCGCCCAGGGAGCTCCTGTGGGCCAAGTTCTGGGCCGGCTTCGTGCCGCTGCTCGTGGTGGCGGAACTCCTCGTCGTACTGTCGAACACGCTCTTGAGGACGACGACCATGCTGGACGTCCTGTCGGTCCTGTCCGCGCTGTTCCTGTCGGCGGCCATCGCCGGCCTGGCCGTCGGGCTGGGCGCGGCGCACCCGCGGTTCGACGCGGCGGACGGCGCCGACATGGCCTCGGGCTACGCCGGATTCCTGTTCATGATCGTCAGCGCGCTGCTCGTCCTGACCTCGGTGTGCGTCCTGGCGTGGCCCGTGTACAGCTCGTTCCGCGCGGCGTGGCTCGGCTGGGGCACGGGGCCCCGCGAGTGGGGCGGCGTGGCCGGCGGCCTGGCCGCCGTGGCCGGGTTGTCGGGCTGCGCGCTGGTGGTCGCCATGCGCAAGGGGACGGCGCACCTCGACGGGCTGTCGCGAGGCCCGGCGTGAGACGCCTCGCGTCTCCGCGGACGGCGCTCCAGCTCGGGGTCGCGGCCTGGCTCGGGCTGGCCTGGGCGCCCTCGGCGCGCGCCCAGGCCACGGCCGCGGCCGGCGCACCCCCGATCCCGGCCAATCCGACGGCCGTCGCCAGCTTGCTGGACCCGATCGTCGTGGGGCATGCGGGCGCGGTCGGGGTGGCCGTGTACTCGGTCGACTACGACCGCGCGCTGTATCTCCACGACGCGGATACGCCGCTGTTGCCGGCGTCCAACATGAAGCTCTACACGACGGCCGCCGCGCTCGACCGGCTGGGTCCGGACTTCCAGTACACGACGTCGTTGTACGCCGACGGGCCGATCTACGCCGACGGGACGCTGGACGGCGACCTGATCGTCGTCGGTCGCGGCGATCCGACGATCTCGGGGCGCTTCTTCGGGGACAGCGCGACGTACGTCTTCGATACGTTCGCCGCCGAGCTCCACGCGCGCGGAGTGAAGCGCGTCCGCGGGCGGCTGATCGGCGACGCCTCGTACTTCGACGAGACGCGGATCGGGCCCGGGTGGGAGAGCGGGAACCTCTTGTGGTGGTACGGCGCGCGCGTCTCCGCCCTTTCGTTCAACGACAACGTCGTCACGATCGAGGTCCGGCCCGGGGCGCGGCCCGGCGACGAGCCGGAGATCCGCTTCATCCCGGCCGCCCGCCACCTGACGGTCGAAAACCACGTCCGCACGGTGGGCCGCCGGGGGGGCCGCGGGATCGGCATCTCGGCCCTGACGGATGTCGACGGATACCAGGTGCGGGGGCGGATCCCCGTCGGCAGCGTGCCGCTGCGCTACGTCGTCGCCGTCGACGATCCGTCGCGCTACGCGCTGTCGGTCCTCGAGGATCGGTTGGCCCGTGTCGGGATCACGGTCGACGACGGGATCGACGTCGTCCATCGCGGGGAGCCATTGCCGCGGCGACGCCCGTGGACCCTCGTGTCGAGCTACACGAGCCCGCGCCTGCTGGAGCTGGTGCGCGTGGTCAACAAGAAGAGCCACAACCTCTTCGCCGAGCAGCTTCTGAAGACGCTCGGGGCGGTCTTCGAGGGGCGCGGGACGTTTTACGCCGGCCAGGAGGTGGTGCACGACTTCGTGCGCGGGATCGGGGTGCCCGACCGCGCTCTGCAGATCGCCGACGGCTCGGGGTTGTCGCGGATCGACCGCACGACGGCCCGCACGACGGCCCGGCTGTTGGTGGCGATGCGCGCCCATCCCGAGTTCGAGGACTGGTACGAATCCTTGCTCGAGGCCGGCGTCGACGGGAACCCGTACCGGCTCGACGCACCGGCGGCGCAGTTCAACGTGCACGCCAAGACGGGCACCCTGCGCGGCGTGTCGGCACTGTCGGGCTACGTCACGACGCGCGACGGCGAGCTGCTGGCGTTCAGCGTGATGACCAACGGGCTGCGCGGCGGGAAGGGCGGCTCGATCGCCATCGAGGACGCCGTCGCCGAGCGCCTGGCGCGCTACTCTGCGTGGGACGCCCCGCTCCTGCAGACGGAGCCGGGCAAGTAGGGATCAGTCGCGGTGCAGGCGCTGGGCGAGCTTGACCAGCCCGGCGGCGGTGGCCAGAGCGGCCGCCGACAGAACGACCTTGGCGGTGGTCGTCAATGGCAGGCCGAAATGGAGCCGGGTCCGATGGCGGCTGACGAGATCCTCGAGGCTGGTCGAGGCGTTCCCCCAGTCCTTGGCGAATCCCTCCAGGTTGCGCTGGATGGCCTTGCGCAGCTTCTTGACCGCCGCCCCCTCCGAGGTAGCGTACGCCACGTAGCCCGGCAGGGCCGGCGAGGTCGCGACGTACGTCCCGTCCCCCTCGTTCTCGACGAGGATCTGGTAGGCCCGGTCGTCGTCCGCCGTGTGGTCACGGAGAAAATCGAGCACGTCGCGAAGTTATCGCCGCGGGTCCCATGGAGCCAACCGCGCCGCGGCGTCCGCGGCAGAACGAACGCCCCGCAGCGGGGTATGAACGTTGGATGAAATCGCGCCGCCGCGGTTGTAGTGCGCGGAGCGAGGAGGCAGATTCGAGCCATGCGAATGATCCGTCGACCCTACGCGCTCGGAGCCGGGCTCCTGCTGGCGATCGCCGGCTGGTCGATTCCGGCCCGGGCACAGCAGGCCGGACTCCAGGCCGCGCTGCGGGACTTCGATCCCGACGCCCGGCTGACGGACGAGGCGAACCTCGTCCAGCGCGCCGACTTCGACGGCGACGGGCGGGAGGACGTGGCCGCGGTCGTGGCCAGCGGCTCGCGCCGCGCGCTCGTCGCGTTCAACGCGACCGGCTCGGGCTACCAGGCGCATCCGCTGTTCACCGGGCTCCCGCCCGGTGACACCACTCTTCGACTCCTGCCGCCCGGCAAGTACCGGATCCTCGGTCCCCAGCCCACCGTGCAGACCGACGTCACGGCGATCGAGTTGATCTTCCCCGGAAAGTCGAGCGCGATGTACGTGTGGCGCGGGGAGCGCTACCGCGTGTTCGCTACGGAGAGCTTCTTGCAGCCCTGAGACTTCGGTCCGCTGCGGGTCAGCCGCGCCGGAGCCCGGCGGCTTCAGCCGCCTCCAGCGCGAGTCCCGACCAGTCGAGTTCCGCGCGTCCCTTGGCCAGGGCGCTCGTCAGGCGCCCCTCGAGGAGGTCCGCCAGCGGCATCGGCACCTCGCTCTCCGCCGCGGTCCGGAGGACCAGCGAGACGTCCTTGAGCCCGAGCGGAAGGCCGAACAGGGCTGGCTCGAAGTCCTCGTCGGCGACTTTCCGTCCGTACCCCTGATAGACCGGGCAGGCGAACAGGGTCTCTGTCAGCAGGTCGTTCAGCCGGGCCCGGTCGACCCCGTTCTTCTCGGCCAGGGCGTACGCCTCGGCCATGGACTCGATCGCCGCGGCGATCAGAAAGTTTCCGGCCAGCTTGACGACGTTGGCCGCTTCGGGCCGATCGCCGAAGTCCGCTACTCTCTGGCCGAGCGCCGCGAGCACCGATCGGACGCGTTCGCGCGCGCCGGCCTCGCCGGCCGCGCACACGACCAGCATCGCCCGCTCGGCCATGTCCGGCCGGCCGAAGACCGGCGCGCTGACCAGCCGCTCGCCGCGCTCGGCGTGGGCCGCGGACAGCTCTCGAGCCGTGGCGGGAGCGATCGTGCTCATCGACACGTGGACGCCGGCTTCCCCGAGGTGGCCGAGAAAGCCATGCTCACCCTCCGCTACGCTCCGCACGGCGTCGTCGTCGGCCAGCATCGTGACCGCCACCCCGCATTCCTGTACCGCGTCGCGTGGGCTCGAGCCGAGAACCGCGCCGAGGCCGGTCAACGGGCGGGCCTTCTCCTCCGTACGGTTCCAGACGCGCACCGGGAACCCGGCGCGCAACAGGTTCGAAACCATCGGGAACCCCATCCTCCCGGTTCCGAGGAACGCGATCAAGGGGCGGTGCTCCGGCGTCGTCACGATTCGACCAGCGCCTCGCCGTCACTCTCAGGCTCCACCCCGAGCGCCTCGAGGAAGCGCTCCCGGATCCGCTCGGCGATGTCGGCCGGCGCGTCCTTCAGGGGGATCTGTCCGCCCGCCATTCGGCCGTGCCCGCCGGCCGTCCCGAGATCGCCCACGATCTTCGAGATCAGGGCGCCCGCGTCGCTGTGGTCGCCGCGCGTCCGGAGGCTCAGGTAGAGCCGCCCCTTGTGGCGCCCCAGGACGAGCGCCGCGTCGGCCCGGTCGAGCGGGATGAAGAAGTCGGCCAGCTCGGCCGCCATATCGGGGTTGTCCATGTCGCCGAGGTCGGTCAGGATCGCGTCGTCGAACAGCCGGCTCTGCTCGAGCGCCTTGTGGTACGCCACGAAGATGCGTTGCGGGATGCGCGGCTTCTCGATCCGCGACATCAAGGTCAGGTCGGCCCGCGCGTAGATCTCGAGGTATGCCGCCAGGTCGGCTTCGCTGGCCTCGCGCTCCAGCTCCCGGGTGTCGGACTTGATGCCGATCATGAGCGCCGTGGCGAGCTTGGTCGGCAGGTCGATCCCGGCCGCCTTCAGGTAGTAGTACAGGATCGTCGAAGTCGCGCCGTACTCCGTCCGCACGTCGGCGAACTTCACGCGCTTCGTCTCCGGCCTGACAGGGTGGTGGTCGATGGCGATCGCCACCGGCAGGTCGTCGGGCAGCGAATGGTTGCCCGTCTCGGGCTGGGTGTCGATCAGGCAGTGCGTGCCATACTCGGCGTAGCGGACCTGGGACAGCGGCAGGAGACGGATCCCCAGCAGGTCGACCATGGCGCGGTTGGACGCGCGTCCGATCGTGCCGCCGAACGCGATCACCGGATCGACCTCGAGCTTCTTGACGAGCAGGTGCTGGAGGGCGTACGCGCTGGCGATGGAGTCGGGATCGGGATGGTCGTGCGTGTAGATCGCGACCGGGCGCTCGGCGTCCACCGCATCGAGGAGCTTGGGCAGCAGGCGCTGGGCCTCGGTCTGGGCCTCGGCGGGCGTCGCCTGACGGCGCTCGGCGGGCGCGGTGGTCGCATCGGCGCTCATGAGAGGCTCAGTCCAGCCGTGCCAGGACGCGGCGCGCGATCTCGCGGAAGCGCTCGGCGATGGGCGAGTCCGGGCGCGCGCGGACGATCGGCTGCCCCTGGTCGCCGGTCGGCGTCACGTCCTCGTGGAGCGGGATCGTGCCGAGGAACGGGACGTCGTACTTCTCAGCCGTCCGCCGACCGCCCCCGGCGCTGAAGATGGCGTGCTCGGCGCCGCAGTCGGGGCACACGAACGTGCCCATGTTCTCGACGATCCCGAGCACCGGCGCGCTGACCTTGTCGAACATGCGGAGCCCCTTCTTGGCGTCGATCAGGGCGATCTCCTGGGGCGTGGTGACGATGATCGCGCCGTCCAGCGGTACGGCCTGGGTCAGGGTCAGGTGGGCGTCGCCCGTGCCCGGCGGGAGGTCGACGACGAGGACGTCCAGCTCGCCCCACTCGACCTCGCGCAGGAACTGGGTCACGGCCGAGTGGACCATCGGCCCGCGCCACACCATCGGCGTGTCCTCCTCGACGAGGAACCCCAGCGACATCAGCACGAGACCGTCCTTCTCGACCGGACGGATGCGCTTGTTCTCGGCCACGGGACGGACGCCCTGGAGGCCGAGCATGGTGGGGATCGAGGGGCCGTAGATGTCGGCGTCGAGGAGTCCCACCCTGAGGCCCTCGTCGGCCAGGGCCAGGGCCAGGTTGACGGCCACCGTGGACTTTCCGACCCCGCCCTTGCCGCTGGCCACGGCGACGACGTGCGCCACGCCGGGGATCGGGGTCTGGGGCGCCGGTCGCTTGAGCGGTCCGCCCGCCACGCCGGCCTCCTCCTTGAGGCCGATGGCCACCTTGTCGACCCCCTCCAGCGCCTCGAGCCCGCCCTTGATCTCCTTGAGCACCGTCTCGCTGAGAGGGCGGCCCGGGTCGACGAGCACCTGGAACGACACCTCGCCATCGCGCACGGCGAGCTGCTTCACCCGCCCGAGCGAGATCAGGTCCTTGCCGCTGTCGGGGTCCGGAAAGCGGCGGATGGTGCGGATGACGTCTTTCTCCTGGATGGCCACGGAACGATTCGCCAGAGGGAAGGTACGAGAACGGGAGAAGCCCGAGGGCCCGATTCCCGCTCAATATAGCAGCCCCGGTTCGGGAGGTCATATGCAGCGCTTCGCCCATTTCGCGCTCGCGGCGCTCGCCGCGGGCCTGGTCCTCTCCGCTCGCGCCGCGGCCCAGGAGACGTCCGGCGCGGTTCCCGACATCCACTTCCACGTCGGGGGGCCCGAGCTCCTCGCCTCGGCCTACTCC
>CAZCZH010000028.1:0-17533 GCA_964502985.1 uncultured Gemmatimonadales bacterium | reverse complement strand
CCTCGAAACCACGCTCCGATCGCACGGGGTCGGCGGAGAGCCGTGGCAGGTCACGGGTCCGGTGCTTGTAGCCGAACACCGCCAGGACGCCGAGCCCGACCGATTTGGCGACCAGCAACCGGCCGTATCCCGAGCCGAGCACGGCATCCAGGGACGGCAGCAGGACGGCCGCCTGAGCGAAACCCGTCGCGGCCACCACCAGGATCGCCACGAGGGCGACCCGGGAGACCGTTCGCGCGGCTCGGCCGAGTCCCGCCGGCTCGCGGACCGCGAAGCCGAGGATCGTCAGGCCGCCGAGCCACAACGCCACGGCGAGGACGTGGAGCGCCTTCAACGGGATCGACCACGCGGGTTGCACCGCGGCAGAGTGGCCCAGCGCTCCGCTCGTCGCGGCGGCCAGGAGCGCGAACATCGCCGCCAGATCCACTCGCCTGGCGAGAACCACGGACCACAGCGCCAGAAGCGCGAACCCCAGGCGCGCCAGCTCCATGTGCCCGGAGCGGGTCACGAGCGCGGCTCCGAGCACGTGCAGAGTCAGGTGCCCCCGCGGCACGACATACCACGTCCAGACGAGCACGTGGAGCGCCAGCAAGACGGGAGCCGCCCAGACCAGGGCCCGCGCCGCGCGCACGGCGCCGCGCGCGGCATCGGGATCCGACAGGCGGGCACCGAAGATCAGCGTACCCGCGAGCGCCAGAAGGGCGGCCATCGCCAAAGAGCGCAGGACGGAGTCCACGCCGCGCCGCGTGGCGCCCGGCCCGACCTCGATCCCTTCGGCCACCGGGGCGGCGGGCGGGCGGGAGGAGTCGCCGGCCACCGTGGCGGGCGATTCCTTGCTCGAGACCGAGAACGGAATCTCGCCGTGAACCGGATGTCCGTCGGCCGAGACCACCCGCCACGCGACACGCCAGCTTCCTCCCGCCTGGGGTGGCGCCGAGGCCAACAGGCGTCGCGCGTCCGTCGGGTCCGAGCGCACGGTCAGCACGACCGTCACTCCGTCAGGGCCGATCAGCGTGATCGAGCTCAGGCGCGACTCGATCGGCTCGTTGAAGGTCAGACGGATCTCCTCCGGCCAGACACTGAGGATCGCGCCCTTCGCCGGCTCGGAGGAGATCAGGTGCGCGTGCCCCTCGACGGGAGCTGGCCGGATCGCCGCTCCGAGAAGCAGCGCACCGAGCGCGGTCGACGGGAGGAGGCCCCGCCTCATGGAGCGATCTGGATCCCAGCGTACAGCGCCCGCCCATCGGCCGGCAGGAAAAAACGTCCCGCCGCGTCGTCGACGGTGACGGCCGGGGAGTACGACTCGTCGGTCAGGTTGCGCGCCTCGACGAACACCAGCCCGCCGATACGTGACAGGGCGAACTCGCTGCGCAGCCCGAAGACGGTCCAGCCGTCGTTCTCCACCGTATTGGCGCTGTCGACGAAGTACGATCCCGGCACCCACTCGACGTTCGGGCGCAGCGTAAGCCCCGAGGGGTGCGAATACGTCAGCTCGGCGACGAGATGGTGATCCGGTGCGCCGGGAAGGTCGTTGCCCGCGTAGTCCGGATCTTCGACGTAGGTGAAGCGGTTGAACGTATAGGCCAGATGGACGCCGAGCCGGTCGCCGCCGTTGGCCTCGGTCAACAGCGTGAACGGGGCGGTCCAGTCTCCACCGACTTCGATCCCGAAGTGCCGCGTGGTCGGGGCATTGCGGTATGTCGGGACGGTGAACGGGGCGTCGGGAAACGGCTGGACATTGACGTTCAGGATCTCGTCGTCCAGCTCGATGTCGTACCCCGTCACCTGCCAGGCCAGGCCACCCGAGCGGCCGCGGGTCCCGATCTCGAACTGCCACGCTGTCTGGGCCTTCAGGTCGACGAAGCCGGGGACCGTGAGGCTGTTCAACTCCAGCAGGAGCGGTGGCTCGAAGGAGCGACTGACGTTCCCGAAGACCTGCCCCTCCACGCTCGGCAGGGAGACCAGGAAGCCGACCTTCGGCATGAAATCCGAAAAGAACCGCTCGTCGGACTGGTCGCCGTCGTCCAGGAAGTGGTCGCGGGCCGCTCGCCGGGCCCGGTCGAAGCGGCCGCCGACCACGGCCGATACGCGGGGCGTGACGGCCAGGACGTCCTCCAGATACGCGGCAGTCGTGCTGGCCTCGTCGCGCTGGTCCTTGGCCAGATCTCCCTCCTCGCCTCCGACGTTCTCGAAGTTCCGGTCGTCGACGTTGCCCCACGCCGGCTGGAACCCGACCGTCAGGCGATTCTCGCGTCCCCCGACGGGCGCCGTGTTCTCGTAGCGCACCTCGGCTCCGAAGTCACGGCTGATCTGGTCGATGACCCGGAAGATCGGGTGCACGATGTCCCGGTACTGGACGTAAGGCGACACCTCGACGCGCTGGTATTCGCCGAGCTGATCCCGGAACTGCACGCCGAAATGATGCAGTGAGTAGTCACGGCCCCAGCGGTTCTCCAGGTTCGTGGGAACGGCTTGGCGCGGGTCCGCGTCGAACTCCTCCCGCGTAAGCGAGCCCGGAAGGTCCTCCTCGACGTGGGCGAAGAAGTAGAACGCGCGGATGTCGAGTCGCGGGGAGGCGACCCATCCCAGGTGCAGGTTCACCCGGTCGCGGCTCTGGCCGGAATGCTCGCGGAATCCGTCCAGCCGGGTAGCGGCGTAGCTGACGTAGTCGTCGACCGATCCGTGCACCGCGCCGGACGACACCTGGCCCTTGAAGAAGCCGAACGAGCCGCCTTGCGCGAAGGCGTCGAAGGGGCGGGCCGTGAAGCCGGTCTTGGTCTCCAGGTTGATGGCGCCTCCCAGGGTCGAGCCGCCGAAGCGTAGCGCGTTGCCCCCCTTGTAGACCTGGATGTTGTCCGTCGTCAGCAGCTCCAGCGACTCGAAGTCGGTGAACCCGTCCGCGTTGCGGTACGGCATGCCGTTGACCAGGACGTTGACCCCGCGCAGGTGAAAGTTGTTGCGCAGGCCCGAGCCGCGGATCGAGAGCTGGGTCTCGTCGGCGGCCCCGAAGCGTGGCGCCGCATAGACGCCGGGCACGAACGCCAGCACATCGTCGAAGTTCGCCTGGCGCGTTCGGCGCAGGGACCCGGATTCGATCAAGTCCACCCCTCCGGGGACCTGGCGCATGCGATGGCGTACCTCGACCAGCTCCTCTGGGGAGCCGATGACGGTCAGCGCCCCGACCTCGACGGGATGCGGTTCGAGGAGGATCGTCAGGCCGGTTCCGGCCGGGACCTCGACGCCCACCGAGGCCCGCGCGTAACCCAGGCGGTCGATCCGCAGCCGATAGCGACCCGGGCGCAGGGACGGGAAGGCGAAGTGCCCTCCCGCGTCGGTATCGACCACGAGCGAGGTTCCCCCGACGGACACGGTGGCTCCGGCGACGGGGGCCCCCCCGGGCTCGGCGACCCGCCCGGCGAGCCCGGCGGTCTGGGCGGCCAGCGGCAACGCCGTGAACAACATCGAGATCAGAATGGCGACGAGCGGCCGAAACCGCGTCGCTCGGCGAAAAACGAAGCGCAGGGACATGCTGCCTCCGGATAGGGATCGGCGACCGAAGACCCATCCTGGGACGGGCGCCGGTCGTGCATGCTCGGGAGCGGCCGATCAGGCGAGAGGCGGTGGGGCGTTCGCCAGGGGCAGGGCGAAGGGTCGCGCGAGCGCCGGGAAGGCGGTCGTCGACAGCTCTTCGCGGAACGGAACTCCGGTCGCGAGGCGGGGCAGGGTGAGCCGCGGCATCCCGACTGCCACCGCGACGCGGCACGCTCCGACGCATGTACAGGGGCCGTGACCCGAACGGTCGGTCGGCGCCCCGTCGTGGTGATCCCGGGCGTGATGCGAATCGCTCCCGTGGTCCGCGATCGAAGCGCCGGGTAGCGCGTCGTGGTGCGGGCAGTGGTGGACACCGTACGCGTCGCCGATGCCGGTCCACAGAAGGGCGGCGGCGGTCAGCGCGTAGAGCAGTCGAAGGGAGGTCCTTGGCATCGTCATCTTTCGAGAGAAAGACGAACCGACTCGGGAACTATTCGAATGTAATCGTTCCACGGGAATCGAGCTGGCTCCTCGGTCTTACGAGACGAACGGCGTCCAGGGTTCCCAGCCGTCGTCCCGGTGACGACCGGCGAACGCGGTCGGATGAAGGAGCTCGGCCAGGATCTCGATCGAATCGACCAGCCGCGGGCCGGAGCGGTGAAAGTACGATACGCCGTCCGCCAGGTACACGCGACCGGTCCGGACGGCCTTCAGGTCCTGCCACCCCGGCCGGGCGGCGAGGGACGGCATCTCCGCGCGCGTCCGCGGTATGCCGAAGCCGCACGGCGAGACGACGAGGACGTCGGGATCGCGGGCCGCGACGGTCTCCCATTCGATCCACGGCGAGCGCCGGCCCGCCTCGCCCAGGACGCTCGTCCCGCCGGCCGCCTGGACGAGCTCGGGCATCCAGTTGCCGGCCGCCATCAGCGGCTCGATCCACTCGATCACGACCACCGTCGGGGACGGGCCGGCGGCGGCCGCGCGGCGAGCGAGATCGGCGACACGCGCCTCGAGGAGATCGGCCACGGCGCCGCCGCGCTCGGGTACTTCCAGGACCCGGGCCACGCGCCGCATGTCGTCCCACACGTCGGACAGTCGCCGCGGCTCGAGCGACACGAGACATGGGCGCTCGCCGAGCCAGTCGGCCAGAGCGCGTTCGACGTCGGGCCGGCTGACCGCGCACACCTCGCACTGCGTCTGGGTCACGACGACATCGGGAGCCACCCGCCGGAGCGTCTCGCCGTCGACGCGGTACACGGAGAGCGCGCGTTCCACGAGGCTCCTCACGCGGCGATCGATCTCGCCGCTCGCGCCGTCCGCCTCGAAGCGAGGCTCGGTGAGGACCGGCAATTCGACCACGTCCAGCGGCCAGTCGCATTCGTGGGAGCGTCCCACCAGTCGGTCCCGCAGTCCGAGGGCGCATACGATCTCGGTCCCGCTCGCGAGGAGCGATGCGACTCGGAGGGTCCGGAGGTCCGATGAGGCGGCGAGCAAGGCTCGAAACTGCCACCGGCCGGACCGCGTCGCCAGCGCAGGGTGTACGATGCCTAACTGTGGAACGCGTAGGGTGCCCGTATCGTAGGAATATCCTACGGGCGTATTGAATCCTGATAATGGGAGAGTACACCATGCACGACACAGAGCGCCGGGCCGACATCGGAAGGCGGCTCCAGGAGGTGCGGGGCGATCGGGATCAGCGGAGCTTCGCCGACGCGGTCGACTCCGTCCAGCAGACGATCAGCAAGTACGAGCGGGGCGAGATCCCGCGATCGTGGCTGTTTCTGGCCCGCCTCGCGGAGGAGGAGCAGATCGACCTGACGTGTTTCCTGACCGGCCGTCGGACGAGCGACGTCGTCGCCGAAGGGAGCGTCGAAAGGGGTCACGCCGGGAACGGTCACGGCGAAAACGGCCATGGTGGAAACGGCCATGGTGGAAACGGGCGGGAGGGGGCGCCGCGCGCGCGGAGCGGCGGGCGCCTGTCGGAGGAAGACTTCGGGAAGGGCGGGACGTCGAGCCACGCCGCTTCCCACAGCTGACGAGACCGAGGACCGCCCCGGGACGCACGCCCTCGTTTGCGCCGTCGTCCCGGGGCGGGTAAAGTGAGGCTCGCCGCGTCGGGTCCGCGGAGCGTACGCTCGATCCCTCCTGCCTAGAGGCTGGCCCGTGGACCGTCGAGATCTCATGCGAGCCTGGGGACGCATTCTCGCCGGATTCCATCCGTCCCTGTCGATCGAGATCACCACCCGTTGCCCGCTATCCTGTCCGGGCTGCTACGCCTATCAGCCGGAACATCTCGCCGGCACCCCGCTTGAGTCGCTGACCGACTTCCAGGGCGACGACCTCGTCGAGCGGGTCCTCGAGCTGATCGACCGCAAGCGGCCCCTCATCGTCCATCTGGTGGGGGGCGAGCCGCTCGTGCGCTACCGCGAGTTGTGCGAGCTGTTGCCGCGGATCAGTGAGCGGAAGATCACCGTGGAGGTCGTGACGAGCGCGGTGCGAGCGATCCCCCTCGAATGGGCCGACCTCGAGCGGCTCAACGTGGTGGTCTCGATCGACGGGCTCCAGCCCGAGCACGACGCGCGCCGCAAGCCCGCCACGTACGACCGCATCCTGAAGAACATCGCCGGTCATCGGATCGTGATCCACACCACGATCACGAGCCAGATCGCGGGCCGTGACGGCTACCTGCGTGAGTTCGTCGAGTTCTGGCACCCGCGCCCGGAGATCCGCGCCATCCGGTTCAGCTTCTTCACCCCGCAGGTCGGCGAGACGAGCATCGAGATCCTGAGCCGGGCGATGCGCGCCCGGGCCGTGGCCGAGCTCGACGAGCTGCGGCGGGAGTACCCCAAGCTCCAGCTTACCGAAGGCATGCTGCGGGAGTACCTGAGCCCGCCCAGGAGTCCGGACGACTGCATCTTCGCGCGGGTGACCGAATGCGTCTCGGCCGACCTCGAGACCCGGGTCACCCCGTGCCAGTTCGGCGGCAACCCGAACTGCTCCGAATGCGGTTGCGTGGCGTCGATGGCGCTCGCCGCCGTCGGCCACTACGAGCTGCCGGGGGGGCTTTCGCCGGGACGCATTTTCGACGCATCGGAGCGCGTGGGGGCCGGCGTGCGCCGGATCCGGGAGCGGCTGGCCGGCTGACCGTCGCCCGTTAACGTTCCCCCCGTGGATCGGCGCCGCCTGCCCAGCAAGTACACGTTCCTGCGCGTCGTCGGCCTGCCGGTGCGCCTGTTCGTGCGCCGCCTGGGCCGGCTGTTCGCCGCCAACGAGAACGCGCTCTTCTTTACCGCCGTGTGCCTGGTCGGGCTCGCGGCCGGGCTCGGGGGGGCGGCGTTCCGCGCGCTCTACGACTGGGCCGTGCGCGGCTTCTGGGGTCGTCCCGGGGAGCTCGTCTTCGTGGCCATGTCGTCGGTCTGGTGGGCGCGCCTGGCGGTGCCCGTCGTGGGGGGCGCGCTGGCGGCGGCCCTGGCCGTGCTGTTCGCTTCCCGGCGCACGGGGGGCGGGTTCCCCGACATCCTCGAGGTGATCTCGCTGGGCGGGCGCACGATCCGCCTGACCACGGCCCTCGAGCGGGCGGCGTCGTCTCTCATGACGCTCGCCTCCGGAGGCTCGGTCGGCCGTGAGGGGCCGATCACCCAGATCGCCGGGGCGCTGGGCTCGCGCATCGGGCGCTCGTTCCACTTCTCCGAGGAGCGCGTCCGGATCCTCGTCGCGGCGGGCATCGCCGCCGGGTTCGCCGGGGCCTACAACACGCCGATCGCCGGGACGCTGTTCGTCCTCGAGGTGATCATCGGCTCGTTCAACATGGTGTTCTTCGGCCCCGCCGTCGTGGCCGCGGCCATCGCCACGATCGTCACCCGATTCTTCGTCGGGCCGGGGCCCATCTATCCGCCCGGCGCGGAGTACGCCATGATGTCCGCGTGGGAGATCGTCCCATATCTCACGTTGGGAATCCTGACCGGCCTGGCCTCGGTCCTGTTCCAGGTCGTGCTCGAGGCGATGTACCGAACCTGGGACGGGATGCGCCTGCCGCTCCTGGCGCGGACTCCGCTGGGGGGGCTGTGCGTCGGCGCGCTGGCGGTGTTCTGGCCGTACGTGTTGGGAAACGGATACGAGACGATCAACCTGGTCCTGGCGGGGAAGCTGGCCGTCGGGCTGATGCTGATCCTGTTCCTGGCCAAGATTCTGGCCACGACGACGACGCTCGCCTCGGGTGGCTCGGGTGGGGTGTTCACCAGCACGATGTTCCTCGGGGCCCTGCTGGGCGGATCATTCGGGGTCGTCGTGCACCTCGCGTTCCCCGGGCTGACGGGCCAGCCGGGGGCGTACGCGCTGGCCGGAATGGGCGGCATCGTGGCCGGCACGACCCACGCCCCGTTTTTGGCCATCATCATGGTCTTCGAGCTGACGCAGAACTACGCCATCGTGCTGCCGCTCATGCTGACCTCGATCATGGCGTACTGGGTGGCGCGCCGGGTGCGCCGCACGTCGATCTACACCGACGAGCTGCGCCGGCGCGGGATGCGCTGGGAGGGCACGGCGCAGGAGCGCCTCATGCGCTCGCTCTCGGTGAAGGACATCATGCTGACCGACGTCGAGCCGATCGCCCAGGACACGCCGCTGGACTCGATCGTCGAGACGTTCCAGAATTCGAGGAAGCTCCAATTGTACGTCGTCGACGACGAGCGCCGTCTGATGGGCATCGTAGAGCTCCACGAGGTCAAGCGCGTGCTGTCGGAATCCGAGGACGAAGAGATCGGCTCGCTGGTGATCGCCGCCGACCTGTTGACCGAGATCCCGGTGGTGACGCCGGACGACTCGCTGGTCGAGGTGAACGAGAAGCTGTGGTTCCGCGACCTGGGCCAGCTCCCGGTGGTCGACGACGACGACGAGCGACACTTCCAGGGAATCGTAACCCGACGCGACGTGTTGGGGGCATTCGACCGTGAGGTGCTGCGTCGGAACGCGCTGCTGGCCAAGGTGCGCGCCGTGGAGGGGACCGGCTTCGACTACTTCGAGCTCCCCGAAAAGGAGCGCATGTCGCGGCTCGCCGTCCCGCCCGACATGGTCGGCCGCGCGCTGCGCGACAGCGGCCTCCGCGATCGATACGAGATCACGGTCATGGCCATCGAGCGGATGGACGCCGCCGGGCGCGAGCAGCGCATCGCGCCGCGCGCTGATACCGTGCTGAAGCGCGGCGACGTGCTGGTCGTGATGGGCGAGGAGCAGGCGGTGCAGCGGCTGCGCGGACGATAGGGCCGGGGCGGTCAGCTCTCGAGCATCCAGCGCCACACCTGGCGGAACGAGGGCCGCTGGCCGGTTGCCAGGATGGCCACCCGGTACACCTTTCCCCCGACCCACAGCGCGCCCCAGCAGGACACCGCGAGGATCGCCGCGGAGAGCGCCAGCTCTCCCAGTCCGATGGCGCCCAGGATGGCCCGCGCCGGGACGACGAGCAGCGAAGTGAACGGGATCAGGCTCCCGACCACAGCCAGCGGGCGGTCGGGATCGGACATCACGCCGAACACCATAAAGTAGGCCACGATCAGCGGGACCATGGCCGGGAACTGCAGCTGCTGGGCCTCCTGGCCCGACGTCGCCATCGCGCCCAGCCCGGCGTAGAGCGCGGCGTACAGGAAGTAGCCGCCGCCGAAGAACAGCAGCACCACGAGGGCCGACCCGACCGGGACGTGCGGGACCTTGGGGGCGACCCCCCCCAGAGCCTCGAGCAAGCCCCCGCCGTATTGGGAGACGAAAAGCCCGACGGCGACCCAGATCGCCATCTGGAGCAGGCCCGCCGCTCCGATCCCGAACACCTTGCCGGCCATCAGGCTCTCGGCGCGCACCGAGCTCAGGACGAGCTCCACGACCCGATTCTCCTTCTCCTCGCGAACGCCGCGCAGGACCGCGTTGCCGTACAGCAGGACCGCCAGATAGAGCAGAAACGTGGCGAAGTACAGGACCGGCTCGAGCGACGCCTCCGAGGCCTCGGCCCGCTGGCCGGTGCGCACGATCTCCAGCGAGGTCCCGGCCAGGGCGCGGTCGACGGCGGCAGGGTCGATGCCCTGGGCGCGGAGGCGCTCGTCGCGCAGCGCGTGGTCGACGCCGTAGCGCACCGCGCTGACCGCGTCGAGCCCGGCCGCGCCGCGCGCCTCGTAGCGCACCGCCGCGCCGCCTCCCACGTCGGCCGGCAAGGTGACGACGGCGTCGGCGGAATCGGGCACCAGATCCGGCGTGGCCACCGGGCGTCCTTTCACGAGCCGTACCCGGAGACCTCTGTCCCCGCCCTGCGCGGCGTCCTCGATGGAGCGCGCGACGGACTCCCCCAGGCCCCGACCCGAGCGATCGATCACGGCGATGACCCCCGACCCGTGCGGGCTGGCGAAGACCCGCGGCAGGAGAAGGAACCCCAGCATCACGAGAGGACCGAACAGCGTCGTAAGCACGAACACTCGGGTCCGCACGAATGCCGCGAACTCGCGCCGCGCGACGATCCACGTCTCAGACAAGGGTCCCCTCCTCGAGCGATGCACTTCCGGCGCGCTCGATGAATACCTGCTGCAGGGACGGCTCCACGACTTCGAACCGTGACAGCCCGATTCCCGCCGCCACGAGACGCCGCAGCAAGGACTGCGGTGAGGCGCCGTCGGCCAGGGCCACCTCGAGCATCGCCCCGTCGGCCCAGACGCGCCCCGTCTCGGGGGCCCCGCGGACGGTCGCCACGCCGGGTTCGGACCACGGATCCAGGGTCAGCGCGACGTGTCGTCCACCATGTCCGCGCTTGACCTCGGCCAGCGAGCCCTGCGCCACGGCGCGGCCGGCCGACAGAATGCACACGTGATCGCACAGCCGCTCGGCGTGCTCGATGATGTGGGTCGAGAACAGGATCGTGTGCCCGGCGCCCCGGAGGTCGGCGACGATCGCGCGCAAGGCCTGCTGGTTGATCGGGTCCAGCCCGCTGAACGGCTCGTCGAGGACGATCAGCTCGGGATCGTGAATGACGGCGGCGATGAACTGGAGTTTCTGCTGCTGTCCCTTGGAGAGGCCCTGCACCCGGTCATCGGCACGCTCTTGCAGCCCGACCCGCTCGAGCCAGGCGAAAACCCGCTCGCGGGCAGCGCGCCGCGGAACGCCCTTCAGCTCCGCCAGGAACGTGAGAACGCCGATCACCGTCATGCGGGGATACAATCCACGCTCTTCGGGAAGGTAGCCGATCCTTCCGAGGACCCTCCGGTCGATGGTCGAGCCGAAGACGCGCAACTCCCCCCGATCGGCCTCCTGGATCGCGAGCAGAATGCGCAGCGTGGTCGTCTTGCCGGACCCGTTCGGCCCCAGCAGCGCGAACGTCGAGCCGCGAGGCACGCTCAGGTCGAGGTCGCGGACGGCGACCGTCTCGCCGTAGCTCTTTCGCAGGCCCCGGATCTCGATGGCGGGCGATTCATCGGACGCCGGGGATCCGTCGGGAGACTTCGTCCCCACGCGAGCGGGACTACCGACCGCTCGCGGCGCGTGCGGCGAGCTCGATCTCGCAGCCGGTTCCCTCGAGCGCCGAGCGCAACGCGTCCACGACGGAATCCAGCGGGGGGGCGAAGAAGTAGTTTATCTGGGGCGTCGGGCGATACGCACCGCGGACGCCGTCATGGCCCGCGTGGAGGTACGGCGGCCGGCGCGGGGTCAGGACACCGCGCTCCTCGAGCACGCGGACGAGCTCCGGATCGCGCGTGTGGAGGCACACCTGACCGTGGTTCGGCAGGTCGAGCAGCTCGCCGATCTCGTTCGAGCCGCGGCGGATACGGTTGCGTGGAGCCGGCATGGACGCGAAAGCTACCCGGACCCTTGCGGGCCAGCAATCGACCGCGTCATGCTTTTCCCCACGCGGGCTCCCGGGCATGCTCCGACATGCCGGTCGCGCTCGCGGCCGGTAGACTGGCCGGGTCACGATCCGCTCGGTCGATCAGGAAGCCTCTGGAGGTAATCCATGAAGGGCGCACGGCGAGCACCATCGAAGACGACCGCCACGCGGAGCCGGCGAGCTGTCGTCGCGCTGGCGTGGCTGATCGGCCTGGCGGGATTGGCGCCCGCGGCGCGCGCCCAGAAGGCGGTCCCTCCATCCGCGGTCGACGCCCGCGACTCGCTGTTCGCCTCGGACACGTCGTCCAGCGCCCGACTCGTCTGGGCTACCCCGATCAACGTCACCGCGACCCGCACGCGGACCGACGTGTTCCTGACCCCGGCCGCCGTGACCGTGCTCGATCGGGCCGACATTCGCGAGAAGGCGCCGGACACCGTGACCGACCTGTTCCGCGACGTTCCGGGCCTCGACGTCAACGGCGTGGGGCCGAACCAGACGCGTCCCACGATCCGCGGCCAGCGCGGGCAGCGCATCCTGCTGCTGGAAGACGGCATGCGACTCAACAATACGCGCCGACAGCAGGATTTCGGCGAGATTCCGGGCCTTGTCGACGTGGCCGTCGTCCAGCGCGTGGAGGTCGTCCGTGGTCCGGCCAGCGTGCTGTACGGATCGGACGCGATCGGCGGGGTGGTCAACGTGATCACCCGCGTGCCCGAGAAGGAGGGGTTGGGTGGGGTCGTGCGCTATCGCTACAGCACCCACGACGCCCAAAGCAAGATCGAGACCACGGTGTCCGGCCGCAGCGGGCGGATCGGCGTCCTGGCAAGCGGTACCTATCGCGACGCCGACTCGTACGACGCGCCCCAGGGCACGTTCGGCGACATCTCGCTGGACGGGCGCACAGAAGTCCGGGACAGCGGAGTGCGCGACGACAACCTGTACCTGCATCTCGGCGTGGATCTCGCCAGTGACCGCCGCGGGTTCGCCAAGTACGAGCGGTATCACGCGGACGACGCCGGGTTCGGCTACGTCGATCCGGCCGACTACGCCCCGTCCGCGCCGTTCATCCGCATCACCTACCCGTTCCAGACGTTCGACAAGGTCACGCTGGGCTACCAGGACGAGGCGCTGTCGACGGTCCTCGCCGACCGGCTCGAGGCGTTGACCTACTGGCAGGGAAACGAGCGCCAGTTCAACCTCGACGTCGACGTGCCGCTCGGCCCGTCGGCTCCGCCCGGGGCGTCGATCGCGGTGCATTCCGAGAACCACACCGACCTGTCCACCTTCGGCCTGCGGGTCGAGGCCAAGAAGCGCGCGGCGGACCGCCACCTGCTGACCTACGGCGTGGACCTGTTCCGCGACGATTCGAAGAACAGTGACTTCAGCCGAACCACGATGACCGGCTTCGGTCCGCCGATGACCATCGAGTCCCGGGTCCCACAGGTCCCCAACGCCGTTCTGCGCAACGTGGGGGCCTTCGTCCAGGACGAGATCGGCCTGACACCGCGGGCGACTGTCATCGTGGGCGCGCGCTACCAGGACATCCGGGCCGAGACGCGGCCCACGGATGGAATCGAGGCCGACCCGGTCGAGAACGCCGACCGCACGGTGGTCGCCGCGGCGAACGGGGTCTACGAGCTGACCCCCGCGCTGGCCCTGGTGGCCTCCGTGGGGCGCGGATTTCGCGCGCCCAACCTCGTCGAGCGCTACTTCGAAGGTCCGACCCCCGAAGGAGGATCGTTCCAGACGCCGAATCCGGATCTGGTCCCCGAGACGAGCCTCGACACCGACCTCGGGATGCGTTTCCGCGGAGGGCGCCTGTACGCCGAGGGCTTCGTGTTCCGCAACAAGATCCGGGACGGGATCCGGATCGCCCCGACCGGAGAGACGATCCAGGGCCTTCCCGAGTACCGGAACGTCAACGTCGACGAGCTCCTGTTTCGCGGGGTCGAGCTGTCGGCCGACGTCCTGTTCCTGAGCGGGGTGACCGTGGGAGGCAGCTACACGTACATCGACTCGCAGGACGTCAACGATCCGGAGAACCCGGTCGGCGAGTCGTTCTCCAGCAAAGCCGTCGCAGACCTCGGTTATCGCGACCCGCTGGATCGCTATTGGATCGAGTATTCCGTGCGCCACGAAGGCGAGCGCGACGACGCGACTCTGGTCGACAACCCCATTGGATCGGTGCTGCCGGCGTTCACCGTGCACGCGGTCCGCGGCGGGGTCCGGCTGTACCGCGGCCGGAGCATCACCCAGCGCGTCGAGGTGGCCGTAGACAACCTGACCAACGAGCTGTACGCCGAGTTCGCCAACGCGAGCTTCTTCCGGCCCGCACCGGGGCGCAGCCTGCGGGTGGTCTGGGACCTGGAGTTCTAGCCGGGTGCGCCAGCCCGTCCTGTTCCTGCCGATCGTCACGACCGTCATCGCGGCATGCTTCGCGATCGTCGTCTTTCGGCGCTATCGCGACCGTGGCGGGCGCCATCTCCTGTGGTGGTCGATCGGGATCGCGCTGTACGGCGCGGGCACCCTGACCGAGGCGTCGGTGACCTTGTTCGGATGGCACGCGCCGCTGTTCCGCGCGTGGTACGTCACCGGCGCCCTCCTCGGCGCGGCACCCCTCGCCCAGGGAACCGTCTACCTGCTGCTCCCACGCCGCGCGGCGGATCGGATGGCCGCGGCCCTCGTGGCGTACGTCGCGGTAGCGGCGGCGTTCGTCGTGGCCACGCCGATCGACATGGCGCGCGTCGAGCCGTACCACCTGACGGGGCGCGTCATGCAGTGGCAATGGGTGCGGCTGTTCAGCCCGCCCATAAATCTGTACGCGTTCGTGTTCCTGGTCGGAGGGGCCGCGTGGTCGGCCTGGCGCTATCGGGGACGCCGCGAGACCCGGCATCGATTCCTGGGGAATCTGTTCATCGCCGTCGGGGCCCTGCTCCCCGGGATCGGCGGCGCGGCCACCCGCATGGGCCACACCGAGGTGCTGTACGTCACCGAGCTGATCGGGATCGCCCTGATCTGGATCGGCTACCGCTACAACGTGCGCGGCGCTCCGCAGCCGTCCCGAGATGCCGTCCGGGCATGACGTCCGACGCGGGGTCTGGCGACTGGCCGATCCCAAGATCTCCTTGGCCAGCTTCGCCGGGATGTTCCTCGGGGCGTGCGCTGCGGCTGCCGACGGTCCCGTTTCGCCGGGCTGGCTGACGCTGACCGTACTGGCGACGTTCTCGCTCGAGGTAGGCAAGAACGCCTCGGGCGAGGTGTTCGACTACGACTCGGGCGCCGACCTGGCCGTCGCCGAGGCCGATCGGAGCCCGTTCTCCGGGGGCAAGCGGGTTCTGGTCGACGGCCTGCTGACGCGCCGCGTGACGTGGCTCGTGGCCGGAGCGTGCTTCGGGCTCGGCGCGGCCCTGGGCCTGATACTCGTCGTCCACGAGCCCGGCGTCCTGGCCCTTGGCGCGATCGGCGTGGCGTGCGCCTTCTTCTACCACGCACCGCCACTACAGCTGGCGTATCGCGGGCTCGGCGAGCTGGTCGTCGGGCTGTGCTACGGTCCGGGAATCGTCGGTGGAACGTACCTCGTCCAGCGCAACGCGCTGCCGTGGCGCGTCGTCGCGTTGGGGCTCCCGCTGGGGCTCCTCGTGGCGGCGTTCCTGTGGATCAACGAATTCCCCGACTATCGCGCCGATCGTAGCGCAGGCAAGCGGAACCTGGTCGTGCGCCTCGGCCGGAGGAGGGCGGCCCGCGCGTTTGCCATCCTCCTGGCGATCGGATTTTTGACCCTGGCGCTGGTTCCGCTGGCCGGGTGGTCGCCCGGCGTGCTGCTGGGTCTGGTCGGGCTGGCGCCCGCCACGGCCGCCGCGCGGACCGCGCTGCGACATCCGGAGGAGACACCGCGCCTCGCGGGCGCGCAGTCGGCGACTCTCGTCGCCTTCCTTCTGACGGCGGTGGGTTCGGGCGTCGGTCTGGCCTCCGGCCTGTAGTCCATTTCCCCACGCGCCCGGGCAGGCCCTGCCCGACAGACCGAACGCCGTCGGGGGCCTACCCTCGAATGAGGGGATCCCCCCTCGACGCCCTGCATCCACCCCGGGAGGTGCGCGATGTTCATGCCCCTGTCCCATCCGTGGAGCGACCAGGAGACACTCGGCGAGCACCTCGAGCGACGGGGAGTGAGCCGGCGCGACTTCCTGGCGTTCTGCGGCCAGATGACCGTTATCCTCGGCCTGAACAGCCTGCTGACCCCACGCATCGTGAAGGCCCTCGAGGCACTCCGCAAGCCGAGCGTGATCTGGATCTCGCTCCAGGAATGCACGGGATGCACGGAATCGGTGCTGCGGACGGCCGACCCGACCATCGGCGACCTGGTCCTGGACCTGATCTCGCTGGACTTCCAGGAGAACCTGATGGCCGCCGCCGGAACGGCCGCCGAGAACGCGCTGCATTCGGCGATGCAGGAGAACCACGGCCAGTACGTGCTCGTCGTCACCGGCTCGGTCCCGCTGAACGAGGGCGGGATCTACACGATGATCGGGGGCCGCACGGCGAAGGAGATCCTGGAGGAAGCCGCCGAGGGGGCAGCGGCCGTCCTGGCGCTCGGGGCGTGCGCCCACTGGGGTAGCGTGCAGGCCGCACGGCCCAATCCGACGGGTGCGGTGGGCGTCAGCCAGATCGTCAAGAACCGGCCGGTCATCAACATCGCCGGCTGTCCGCCGATCGCCGACGTCGTCACGGCGACGATCGTGCACTTCCTGACCTTCGGGCGCGTGCCGGAGTTGGATCGCGAGCACCGGCCCGTGTTCGCCTACGGCGCGCGGATCCACGACCAGTGCCCGCGCCGCGCCAACTTCGACGCCGGGCAGTTCGTCCACGAGTTCGACGACGACGCGGCCCGCAAGGGATGGTGCCTGTACGAGGTCGGCTGCAAGGGGCCGGCGACGTTCTCGCCGTGCCCGATCTTCCAGTGGAACACGCGCACCAGCTGGCCCATCGGTGCCGGGCACCCGTGCCTCGGCTGCACGGAGCCTTTCTTCTGGGACTCCATGAGCCCGTTCTACGAGCGCATGCCGGACGTGGCGGGATTCGGCGTCGAGAGCACGGCCGACACGATCGGGCTGGCCCTGGCGGCCGGGGCGGCGGCCGGGGTGGCGGGCCACGCCATCGCGACCGGCGTGCATCGCGTGCGCCAACGGAGGCGGGAGGAATTGATCCAGATCGACGGACACGAGACCCAAGGAAGGAGCGAGACCGATGGCCAGGACTAAGGTCGTCGTCGACCCGATCACGCGCATCGAGGGTCACCTCAGGATCGAGGTCCAGGCCGAGAACGGCCGCATCGCGGACGCGTGGGCTTCGTCCACCCAGTTCCGCGGGATCGAGCTCGTGATGCAGGGGCGCGATCCGCGCGACGCGTGGGCCTTTACTCAGCGCATCTGCGGGGTGTGCACGGTGGTCCACGCGGTGGCCTCGTGCCGGGCCATCGAAGACGCGCTGGAGATCACCATCCCGCGCAACGCGACGATCATCCGCAACCTGGTACACGGGATGCAGACCGTGCAGGACCACGTCATCCACTTCTACCACCTGCACGCCCTCGACTGGGTGGACGTGGTAAGTGCCCTGAGCGCCGACCCGGCTGCCACGGCTCGCCTGGCGAGCCAGCTGTCGCCGTGGCCCAACAATTCGGAAACCTGGTACCGGGAGATCAAGGACCGGCTGCAGAAGTTCATCGCCGCCGGCCAGCTGGGGATCTTCGCCAACGGATACTGGGGCCACCCGGCTTACAAGCTGCCGCCGGAGGCCAACCTGATGGCCGTGGCGCACTACCTCGAAGCGCTCGACTGGCAGCGCGACGTGATCAGGCTGCACACGATCTTCGGCGGCAAGAACCCACATCCCAACTTCCTCGTCGGTGGCATGGCGTCGGCCATCAACCTCGAGGACACGGCGACGATCAACGCCGAGCGCCTTACGGACATTCACGACATGATCCAGCGCGCGCGGCGCTTCGTCGAGCAGGTCTACTGGCCGGATCTCGTGGCCATCGCCGGGTTCTACAAGGACTGGGCGTCGATCGGCGGTGGAGTGGGAAACTTCCTCGCGGTGGGCGAGTTCCCGGCCACCGACTGGCGCGACGTCGACAGCTTCTACTTC
>CAZCZH010000027.1:0-18097 GCA_964502985.1 uncultured Gemmatimonadales bacterium | reverse complement strand
CTTGTCGATCTCGTCGAGCATGAACACCGGGTTGTTGACGCCGACCCGCTTCAACGATTGCACGATGCGTCCCGGCATGGCCCCGATGTACGTCCGGCGATGGCCGCGGATCTCCGCCTCGTCGCGCATCCCGCCCAGGGACATGCGCACGAACTCGCGCTTCACGGCCCGCGCGATGGACCGCCCGAGGGACGTCTTGCCGACCCCCGGTGGACCGACGAAGCACAGGATCGGACCCTTCATGTCCTGCTTCAGCTTATGAACTGCAAGGTATTCCAGTATACGGTCTTTGATCTCCTTCAAGTCGTAATGGTCCTGGTCGAGGACGGCCCGCGCGTGCTGCAGGTCGAGGTCGTCCTCGGTGGACCGCGTCCAGGGCACCTCGCACAGCCAGTCGACGTAGCTCATGATGACCGAGTACTCGGGGCTCGCGGCGGGGATGTTGCTGAGCCGCTCGAGCTGGTCCTCGGCGGCCTCCATGACGTAATCCGGGGCCTCGGCCTCCACCAGGCGGCGCCGCAGGCGCTCGATCTCGGCCTCCTCGTCGCCGCCCTCCCCGAGCTCCTGCTTGATCGCCTTGAGCTGCTCGCGCAGGTAGTACTCGCGCTGCTTCTTCTGGATCTCCTCGTCGACCTGCGACTTGATCTCGCCGCCGATCTCCAGCACGCGCAGCTCGCGGCGCATGGCCTGCAGGACGAGCATCAGCTTCTCCTCGAGGTCCCCGCTCTCGAGCACGCGCTGCCGGTCCTCCTGCTCCATCCGAACCATCGAGGCCACCATGTAGGCGAACTTGTCGGGCTCGGTGAGCTGGCGGACGGCCTGCGACAGCTCGTCGGGCAGGTAGGACGAGGCCGCGATGACGCGCTCGGCGAGCTCGTATCCCTCGCGCAGGAGCGCCTCGATGCGCTCGCCGTCCGGGTCCTCGTAGACGTCCGGCAGGACCAGGATCCGGGCCTCGAGGAACGGCTCGGTACGGGTGAGCTCGACGATCCGGAAGCGGGTCGCGCCCTGGACGAGCAGGCGCATCCCGCCGCTGGGCAGCTTCACCAGGCGGTGGATGACGGCCACCGTCCCGACGGCGTGCAGGTCGTCGCGACCGATCGGGCCCGAGCGCGCCTCGGGATCACCCTCCGTGGCCACGACGCCCACCATGCGCTGCCCGCGCATGGCCTCGTCGACCGCCGCGACCCGGATCTCGTCGTCGAACGCCAGCGGGACGACGGTGTGCGGATAGAGGACCGAGCCGTCCATCGGCAGAAGCGGCACCTGGTCCGGTATCGTGCTCAGGTCCGCCGGGGTCTCGGTCTCCTCGCCGGTCGTCACCCGGCCGAGGGACTCCGGCGCCTCGGCGACGGCCTCCTCGGCGACCTGATCTTGCGATTCCTCTGACATGCGCCCCTCCCCCGCGGATCCTCGTCGAATCGATGGAGTTTGCACCCGACCCGGCGCCGAGCGCCAGTCGCGGGAGGGGTAGAAGGCGGGGCGACGCGCTAGCCGCTCCGGTCAGGCGGGCATCCGGCGCCGAGGGGCTCGCCCGGGAAAGCCGCGGCGCTCGACGGCGCCCCAATCCTGCTTGCCGCGCGCGGCGTCCCACAGGGCCCGCGTGCGCCACACGGCCAGGAGCTGGCGCAGGCCGAAGTTCTCGACCACCGCCGCGGCCAGCAGGCGCAGGGTGTCGCGGACTCCCGGATAGCGCCGGACGGTGAGCTCCTCGAGGAGCAGCGCGGCGGCCGACAACAGGACGCCGAACCCGACCGAGACGAGGAAGAACAGGACCACGAGCGTTGGCGGGGCGAGACCCGTGACGAGTCCGATCACACTGAGGGCGTAGCCGCACAGCTCGACCGTCGGACCGAGCATCTCGAACAGGACGAAGTACGGCATGGCGAACAGCCCCAGGATCCCGTAGCGCGGGTTCAGCAGCATCGCCCGGTGGCGCCACAGGCTCTCGGCCAGCCCGCGCTGCCAGCGGTTCCGCTGGCGGGCCAGCGCGCGCAGGGTCGACGGGGCCTCGGTCCACGAGACGGGCTCCGGGACGAACACGATCCGGTGCACCGGGCGCGGCCCGACGGCCTCGCGGGGGCGCAGGCGCCAGCCGCGATGCAACCGCGTGACGAGCTCGACGTCCTCCCCGACCGTGCGCGTGTCGAAGCCGCCGGCCCGCTCGACGGCGTCGCGGCGGAATACGCCGAACGCCCCCGAGATCACCAGCAGCGCGTTGAGAAAGCTGTACGCCACGCGCCCGCCGAGGAACGCCCGCAGGTACTCGATCGCCTGGAACGCCCCGAGCAGGGTCGGCGGAGCCGCGACACGGATCACCCGGCCGTGCTCGACGTGGCAGCCGTCGATGATGCGCACGATCCCCCCCGAGGCCAGCGTCCGCTCGTCGTCCCCGTCATCGAGGAACGGCTTCATTACCTGGAGCAGCGAGTCCGGCTCGAGGATCGAGTCGGCGTCGACGACGGCTACGAGCGGCGCGCGGGCCACGTTGAGCGCCGCGTTGAGGGCGTCCGCCTTGCCGCCGCGCTCCTTGTCGACCACCACCAGCGGGATCGGGTCGCGGGACGCGTACAGGCCGCGAACGGCGCGCGTGGGCGTCGTCCCGACGGCCAGCCGGTCGACCGGCTCCAGGCGAAACGCGTCCGTCAGTCGCTCCAGCGTGTCGTCGATCGAGCCGTCGTTGACGACGATCACCTCGTAGTCCGGATAGCGCAGGGTCAGGAGCGCTCTGACGCTCTCGAGGATCGTCCGCGACTCGTCGTGCGCGGCGACCAGGATCGAGATGCGCGGGACGAGCGGCGACTTGAACAGCGCCTCGCGCTCGGTTCGCAGGAGACGGCTCCCGTAGCTCCGGAGGACGAAGAAGCCCAGGACCATCATCCCGAAGTACACCAGCCCGATGACCGCCATGTAGAGCGAGATCCCGAGCAGGGCCGCGTGGAACGCCGCGTGGAGAAGGCCGACGTCGATCATGCCGTGACCAGCCGGGGGGCACGGGCCTCGGTCCGGGCCAGCGCCTCCCGCGCCGCGACCGCTGCCGTCCCCGTTCCGCTCGTCGCGGCTTCCGCGAGGATGGCTCGGCCGGCCTCGAGACTCGCCAGGGCTCGAGCGGCGGCCAGGACGAGCCGTGGGTCGGACCCCTGGAGGAGCTCGCTCAGCGGCTCCGCCGCCGCCTCGACGCGCAGCCGCCCGGCGAGCGCCGCAGCCGCCCGGCGCACGCGGGAATCCTCGTCCTCGAGCCCGGCCACGGCCTCGCGCTCGGGATCCACGCTGCTCGAGGCATACGGCAGGGCGCGCAGGGCGCGCGCGCGGATCTCGGGCAACGGATGACGCAGGAGCGCGCCCAGGCCGACCGTCGGGAGGCTCTTCTGCCAGGCCTCGATCATCTCGAGCGCGATCCGCACGTCGCGCGTCCGGCTCGACGCCAAAACGCGCGGCACGGCCTGCTCGCCGAGGCTCGAGGCGTGTGACCGGAGATCCTCGACCAGCACGGCCCGGACGAGGAGGGTCTCCTCGTTCGCCAGGTGGAACACGCGCTCGACGTCCTCGATGGCTCCCGAGCGCAACAGCGCCCGCGCGGCCTCGACGCGCACCGACCCGTGGGGATCCTCGAGAGCGCTCTGCAGGATGCCGTTGCCGCGCTCGCCAGCCAGGCGACCCAGGTTGGCCACCGCGCGCCGCCGGCTCTCGACCCGCCGCCGCCCGGCGTTCCGCTCCCAGCGGGCCACCAGGCCGATTCGCTCGGCGAGGTCGGTCAGCCGCGCCAGCTCGGAGCCGGCGATCGAGGCCAGCAGCTCCACGACGCACCGCTCGACGGCCTCCGGGCAGCGCCCGTACACGTCGCCGACGGAGCGGGTCTCCTCGCCTCCCAGCAGGTGGTCCAGGATGCGCTGCCGGGCGACCGCCCCGTAGGCCCGGATCCGGCGCTCGCGGCGCGCGCGGACGACCTTGCGCGTCAGGATGACGGCCATCAGCCCGATCACGAGGATCGTCTGGACGACGCCGAACGCCAGCGCGAAAGCGAGCAGCGGATCGACGTCCCTCCGCGTCAGGAGCGCCCAGTCGAGGCCGGACACGGCGGCCGCCACGACGACCAGCACGGCCAGGGTGCGCAGCCAGATCCCGAGCCGCGACGGGCGGCTTTCGATCTCGCGGGGTCGCCGCGCGCGGCGCCTCATCGGACGCCGATCAGCCGGCCCACGCGGGCCACGAGCTCCGGCGGGCTGAAGGGCTTGACCACGTAGTCGTCCGCGCCGAGCTCGAAGCCGCGCAGGACGTCCGCCTCGCGCCGGCGAGCGGTCAACAGAACGACGGCCGGGCGGATCCCGCCGTCGGACCTCAGCGCGGTCAGCACCTGATAGCCGTCGCGCCCTGGCATGTTGAGGTCGAGGACGAGGGCGTCGAGCCGCATCCGCGCGGCCAGGGTGAGGGCCTCCACGCCGTCGCGAGCCGTGTGGCAGCGGCAGCCCGCGTCCTCGAGCAGCCGGGCCACCAGCGCCGTGATCGTCTCGTCGTCGTCGACCACGAGGACCACCGGGCGGGGTCCCCCGCTGGCCGCGCCCTGGCGCGGCGTTCCGCGCAGGGCGATGTACGACCTGAGGACCAGCGAGCGGTCGTCCCACGGCTCGAGGAGGATCTGCCACCGTGACAGGCGCCCGCCGAGCGGCAGAAGCTCCGCGGCCGGGCCCACGACGAGGATCGCCGGGCCCTCCACGTCGTCCCGCAGCGCCCGCTCGGCATCCGATCCGGCCCGCACGACGAGCAGCTCGAGATCTCCGGCGGAGATCGCCAGCGGCTCGCGGGCGCCGGTTTCGCGCGGCTGTGCGCCCAGCCCGTGCAGGATTGCCGCCAGCCGCTCGCTCTCCGAGCGCCCGAATCCCGCCAGGCCGACGCGTCGGCCGGCGAGCTCCTCCAGCACCGCTCGCGGCCAGCGCGCCAGCTCGCGGGCCCACGCGGCGTCGGCGGGGACGCCCGCGCTCATCGCCCGTCGCGCAGAGCCCGGCCGTCCGACGTTCCCCGGCTCAGCAGGCGTTCGACCCGCGCGCTCAGGGTCAACGGGTCGAAGGGCTTCATGATGACTCCGCGGGCTCCCTGGAGTCCGACCGGGCCGGGACCACCGTCGCGGGCCGTCAGCCAGACCGCCGGAACGTCCTCGAGCCCGGGCAGAGCCCGAATCCGCTCGAGGAGCTGGGGGCCCTCCACGTCCGGCAACAGGACGTCCAGGACGACCGCCTGGGGCAGGCCGTTGCGGGCCCGCTCCAGCGCCTCGTCGGCGCTCGCCGCCACATCCACCTTGTGCCGGCCGTCACGTTCCAGGGCGACACGCGCCAGGACTCGAATCTCGGGATCGTCGTCGACCAGCAGAAGGCGCATCTCAGCCTCGCTCCAGCAGTCGATGGACGCGAGCCAGCAGCTCGGTCGGGGAGAACGGCTTGACGACGTAGTCGTCGGCGCCCAGCGAGAGCCCCCGCACGACGTCCTCCTCGTTGCCCATCACGGTGACCATGATGACCGGGACCTGGGTAAGGGCCCGGCGCTCGCGGATCCTCGCCAGCAGCTCGAACCCGTCCATCTCGGGCAGCAGGACGTCGAGGATTACGAGCGAGATGGTCGGATCCACGCCGTTCGACCCGATCGCCTCGAGAACCGACTCGCCGTCGACGACGTGGACCACTTCGAAGCCTTCGCGTGTGAAACGCCGCCGCACGAGCTCGGCGAGCAGGTCGTCGTCCTCGGCGATCAGGATCTTGCGTCTCGGCCGGACGAGCTCCGCGCTCTCCGAGACCACGCGGTCGCGGCCCGTCGACTTCGCCAGGTACAGGTAGTAGTCGGCGCGCGCCACGGCCTCGTCGAGCGAATCCTCCACGTGGACCGGCGCCACCCCGGCCGAGAAGGTCAGCCCGAACTCGCCTTCGTCGGCGCCGAACCGTTCGACCCGGAAACGCGTCGCGGCGTTCTCCAGCGCCTGCACGCCGCCCTCCGGGTCCGTGCTCGGAAAGAGCGCCACGAACTCCTCCCCGCCCCACCGCGCCAGGATGTCCGACTGGCGCAGCGAACGCGCCAGGATGTCCGCGGCGCGGCGCAGCACCTCGTCTCCCATGGCGTGCCCGAACGCGTCGTTCACGCGCTTGAAATGATCGAGGTCGATGAACCCGATTGACAGCGGATCGCGCTGCCGCGCGGCGAGCGCGCGAGCGCGCTGGAACGCCTCCAGGAACCCGGCCCGGTTTGGCAGGTCGGTCAGCGGATCGTGGCGCGTGTCCTGGGACATCTCGGCGGCGCGCTGGAGCTTGGCCGCCACGGCCGTGGCCACGGCCTCGGGATCGAACGGCTTCTCGAAGAACTCGTCTGCCCCCAGGGCGAAGCACTCGCTCCGCGCCAGCGCGCTGTCGCGGACCGTCAGGACGATGACCGGGATGTTGGCCGTCGAGGGACGCTCGCGGAGGCGCATCAGCAGGTTGCGGCCGTCGGTGTCGGGCAGGACCAGATCCAGGACGATCAGCGAGACGGGCTCGCTGGCTAGGATCGCCTCGGCCTGCTCGGCGCACGGCGCGACCCGGACCTCCCGCCCCTGCTGGGCCAGGTGCCAGCGCAGGATCTCGGCGATCTCGGGATCGTCGTCGATCAGGAGCACGCTCTTGGGGGCCGATGCGCCATGGCCCGCCGTCTCGCGCAGCGTGTCCAGCAGCCGCTCGAGGCGAAGCCTGAGGTCGGCATCCCCCGACTCTTCTACATGAGTGGCGTGCTCGGTGATCAGCGGAAAGCCGTACGTGCCCCCGGAACCGCGCAGGGAGTGGGCGATACGGCGCACGGTGGCCCGCGCCTCGCCGGCCGCTTCCCCCTCGAGGGCCGCCGAAGCCGCCTCGAGCGCGTCGATCCGCGCCGCGAGTTGCTCCCGATACCAGCTCTTGAGTTCTTCCATCGAACCGCCAGCCTCTCCCGCAAAACGCACCCCGCCGAAGCCCGGCCGGGTCGCGGACGCGCCGGAGAACGAGCCTCGATTTCGCGCGCGTTCACCCGTCCCCCTCGAGGCGGGACGCGTGGCATGTGAGAAGCAAGATCGGGGCCGGACCCGGTCAGCCTGCGATCGGGGGGCTCACCCGGGCTGGTCGGCCGGCTTGCGGCCGCGCAGGGCGAAGAAGGATTGCGTCGCCGAGCCCCGTCCCAGCGCCGCGGCCGAGTACATCGCCGCGGCGAAGATCTTGTTCTGCCAGCCGAGGTGCGACGGCCGGAAGCGGGGCGTCAGGTAGTCCTCCTTCAGATCCACGAATCCCGCCTGACGCATCAGGCCGGCGATCTCCCCCGCGTCGAGGCAGACCTCGTCCTCGGAGTAGAACCCGATGACGCTCCGCAGCAGCCGGGTGAACAGCCGGTACCACGCCCGGTCGTTGGGCTCGAAGCAGAAGAACGATCCCCCGGGCCGCAGCACGCGGTACGCCTCGCGGATGGACAGGTCGTAGCTCGGCAGGTGATGCAGGCCGGCGAACACCAGGACCGCGTCGAAGCTCCGATCCGCGAACGCCAGCTCCTGGGCGTTCCCCTGCACGGCGACGGCCCGGGGCACCCTTCGCTGGAGGGTCCTGAGCAGGCTGCCGGCGAGGTCCACTCCGATGTACGAGACCGACACGGGCGGGATCGACCGGGTGAAGGTCCCCGAACCGACGCACAGCTCGAGCACGTCGCCCGTGTACGGCGGAAGGAGCGCGACGACTTCGGCCTTGCTCGCCTCGGAGGCCCAGTCCAGGTCCTCGTGGGCTTCCCAGTACTCGCGCTCGCGGGCCACCGTCTCCGAGACGCTCGGGGTCCGCGCGGGATCGATCCCGGTGGAACGGGGCATCACACCTCCACTCGATCGTCGAGATCGGCGGCGATGGACTCCGTCCGATTCAGCGTGCGCCAGTAGACGTCTTCCATCAGGACGTGGGCGAACTCGCCGTTGCGGCCGATCGTGTACAGGCCCTCGACCGGCAACCCGCCCTCCAGCTCCCGGCGCTCGTCCTCGTACTCGCGGAGGTAGACCGGGTAGGCCACCGGAGTCCGCAGCACGTGGCATCCGAGGTAGCGGCCGCGCGCCGCCGGGAACAGACGCTCGAGATGGGTCCGGCAGAGCTCGCCGACGGCTTCGTCCTCCATGGCCCACATCGCGTCCCTGACCTCGCAACCGATGTCCGCCGTGACGATCGTCTTGCCGGTCGGTGCGAGCCACGGCATCGCCAGCGTCGACTCGGTCAGGCGGAAGAACGGAGTGTCCGCCTCGGGGGTCCAGGTGCATACCTCGGGAAGCACGGGGCGCGCGTCGAAGCGCAGGTTCACCAGCACCATCGGCCGGTAGCGGAAACGCGCGAAGCGATCCAGCCGCGTCGTGCCGCGGACGAGCTTCGGAAGGACGTGGATCGGAGCCGTGCTCAGGACGCAGCGCGCGTCCCGATCCCGATCCCCGACCCGCACCCCGACCACCCGCTCGTCCTCGACGTAGATCGCCTGCACCGGGGACTCGACCTCGATCACGGGCTCGAGGCCCTCGGCCAGGCTCCCCGTCAGGACGCCCATCCCGTCGACCGGGTAGACGTGGAACACGTTCGGGCTTTCGGGCTGCTCGCGGGAGAATCCGTTCGCCACGGCGCGATCGCTCAGCCGGCCCGCGATCTTCAGCTTCAGGACGTTGCCGATCCCCCGGTCGAGCTGGGGTGGGATGACCGAGGGGGCCAGGTCCTCGGCCGGCGCGCCGGACCACGCTTCGACCAGCGGGATGGCCACGTCCTCCGCCAGCCGTCGCCCGTAGTTCAGGCGGTACCACTCGGCCGCCGACCGGGGCGCCGGGCTGCTCACCCGGCGCAGCCTCTGCCATGCCGCGCTGGTGAACCATCGCGGGGAGCGCAACAGCCCGAACGGATAGCCGTAGACGCGTCCGTCGTACAGCACCGCCTCGCCGAACCGCTCGACCGTCCGGCAGCGCGCCCCGACCCCCAGCGCGGCCGCGAAGCGATTGGTGATGAAATGGGCGCCAAAGTCGTAGGTGAAGCCGTCCGCGTCGCGGAAGCTCCCAGCGAGCCCGGCGATCCGCTTTCCCGCCTCGTAGACGACCACCGGCAGCGATCGGCGCTTCAACTCGCTGGCCGCCGTCAGGCCGGCGATCCCGGCTCCCAGGACGACGATCGGGGCCGCGGATGTCCGGCCCTGCCGCCTGGCGGGGCTCGGCCGGCTGGGCCCCGCCCGCTCCGCGACCCGCAGGCGGACGACCTGCACGACGCCACGCCCGAGAGCCCGGCACGCTCCCTCGATGGCGAACGCGACGACCCGCAGGATCGGGCCGGTGGCGTCCGCCTCGCCGTTCTCGCCGTTCGCGCCGCGCCAGTCGACGAAAAGGTTGTGAAGCGATCCGCTCCACGCCGCGGAGTCGGCCAACGTCGAGCGCGATTCGACGACCAGGCCGACCCGCGCCGCCAGGCGCTCCAGGGTCGAAGGCGGGAAGAACTGGAGTCGGCGCGGGAAGCCGTACGCGTCCCAGTGCCGGCCGCGGAACAGCCGGAAGCTGGGCGATTCCACGTTGCCCCCCAGGACGACGATCGTGCCGTCCGGTGCGAGGTGCGTGCGAGCGAGCGCCAGGGTCGCCGCCGGATCGGGAACCGCCTCCAGCGATCCCGCCAGGACGACGGTCGCGTAGGACCCCTCGACGCGGCCCTTCTCGAGCTCCTCGACGAAGGAGACGGCGGGGAAGCGCGCCAGATCGGCCGCTGCCACGTCCGGGCCCACGACCAGCGTCCGTCCCCCGTTCGCCATCCCGGCCGATCGCTCGAGCCAGCGACCACCGCGGGGGCCGAAGCGCCGGCGCCCGCCGTTCGCGCCCCCCGATGCAGCCCCGACGGGGCGCGGATTCAGGTACAGCAGGCCGCATCGCGCACAGCGCACGACGAGGAAGCTGGCCGCGCCCGCCCTGTCGAATGCCTCGCCGACACCGACCGGCGCGTACGCGTCGCAGCCGCAGACGGGGCACGGGATGTGGCGGAAATCGAGCCGGCCGGTGACCGAGCCCGGCCGGGTGTCCTGTGGTGTCACTGCGTGCCTGCCGGACGAGGGGGCAGTCAAACGCGACGACTTACCGAGAAAATAGTGGAGATGGCATGGCCTGGCTAGGGTCGATCTGCTTGCCCTCCATCGGGCCCGACGGGAATCCGCCCCGCCGCGGCGGGCCGATCCGGATCCCCCGGGCTCCCCGACGGCGACAGGGCGATGGTGAACACGGAGCCCTTCCCCGGCTCGCTGTCGGCGGCGAGATCGAAGCCCAGCAGGTCGCACAGGGCGCGCGAGATGGCCAAACCGAGGCCCGACCCGCCGAACGGGCGGGCGGTGCCCGACTCGACCTGCTCGAACGATTCGAAGATCTCGCGCATGCGGTCCGGCGGGATGCCGATCCCCGTATCGTGAACCTCGATCGCGCGCGGGTCGCCGGCGCCGTCGGCGACGATCCGCACGCTGACCGTCCCGCGCTCGGTGAACTTGCACGCGTTGCCCACGAGGTTGATCAGGATCTGCTTCAGCTTGCCCCGGTCGGTCGTCAGGGGCGACAGCCCGCGCGGGAGGTCGGCCGCCAGCTCCAGCTCGCGGTCCAGCACCTGACCGCGGAACTCCTCCAGGACCTCGCCGATCAGCTCCGCCACGTCGACCGGCTCAGAGACGAGCGTCATCTTGCCGGCCTCGACCTTCGACAGGTCGAGGATGTCGTTGATCAACGACAGCAGGTGCAGGCCATTGTCCCGGATCCGCTCGAGGAAGGTGCGCTCCTCGCCGCTCAGCCCCGTGCCCCGGCGCAGGACGACGCTGGCGAAACCGATCACCGAGTTGAGCGGCGTCCGCAACTCATGGCTCATGCGCGTCAGGAACTCGCTCTTGGCCCGCGTCGCCTTCTCGGCCGCCTCCTTGGCCTGGCGCAGCTCCTCGTCGGCGCGCTTGCGAGCCGTGATGTCGCGGTAGATCTCGTAGATCGCCGTGCGCGTCGGCTCGAGGTCGATGGCGGTGGACAGGATCGACACGTCGATCCGCGTACCGTCCCGTCGTGCGCGCACCGTCTCGTAGCCGATCGTGTGCCCCTGGATCACGCGCTCGAGCCAGGCGCGGTCCTCGCTGCGCCGGTCCTCGGGCACGATGAGGTCCGCCACGCGTCGGCCGAGGGCCTCGTCCCGGCGCCAGCCGAACATCCGCGTGAACTCGTCGTTCATGCGCGCGATGCCGCCCGTCTCGTCGAGCACGATGATCGCCTCCGGGGCGCTCTCGAAGAGCTTCTCGAGATACGCCTTCTGGACCTCCAGCTCGCGCTGGGCGCGCTCCCGCTGGAGCACCTCGTGGGCCAGCGCCTCGGCGCTCGTCTCGGCCTGCCGGAACGTCGAGTACACGCTGATCAGCAAACCGATCAGGACCGCCACGTAGCCGGCCAGCTTGAGAACGTGAGCCGCGTCGTACAGCCCGTCGTGCGGCCGGATGGAGAACGCCATGTAGAGGCCCTCGCCGACCAGCCCGACCAGCAGCGACACGACGAGCCAGTGATCGAACGAGTTGTCCCGCCAGTGGCCCTTCCACAGGTAGCCCACGAGAGCCAGCAGGAACAGGGATGCCGGCACGAGCTCGTGCGGCCGCGGGATGACGGCCGTGCGATGGAGGGTCGGCGGCACGGGCAAAACGGCGAGCGCCAGGACGGTGGCCAGCGTCAGGATGGTCGTCGTCAGGTACACGGCGCGCTCGCCGACCCGCCCGTCCTGGCCGAGTCTCCGCTCGCGCCGCCAACCCAGCCAGTTGAGGCAGAAGAACACGGCCAGCAGCGTGCGCGCCGCGATCCAGCTCCACGCCGCCACGTCGCCCGGCTCCCCCTCCAGCCGCATCAGGTACCCGGGAGCCGTGACCGCGGCGTGGTAGCCGTCGAGCAGGGCCGTACCGAGAAATCCCGTGCCGAGGAACAGGAACAGGTTGTTCTTGCGACTGTAGAAGCGCACCAGCGCGAGGACGCCCAGGAACAGGGCCAGGAGCGTGGTCAGCGCCTCGAACACGACGTGCAGGCTCGGATCGCTCCACCCGCCGGAATCACGCAGCCCCGGGAAAGCGGCCGCCAGGGCCGTCAGGACGAGCAGGTAGACGGCGACGCGCCGCCCGGTCACGGCTTCGCGCCGGGGGTCGGGAAGGGCCGCCGCCGGCTTCACTCGAGCTGGCGCCGGATGGCGAGGAACAGCGCCTCCTCGTCGACGATCGGCTTGGAGACGTAATCGTCGAACCCCGCCGCCAGGAAGCGCTCGCGATCTCCCGCCATGGCGTGCGCCGTCAGCGCGACGGCCGGGATCCCGGCCAACGCCGGATCCGCCCGCATGCGCCGCAGGACCTCCGTGCCGTCCATGCCCGGAAGCGAGATGTCGAGCAGGACCAGATCGGGAGCCTGGCGGTGGAACCCGTCCAGCGCCTCGGCGCCGGTGGCGAATTCGAGCACCCGGTAGCGGCCGGACAGGATCGTCCGGACGAGGAGCCGGTTGTCGGCGTTCTCCTCGACGTAGGCGATCGTCTTCACCGGAACCTCCTCGTCACCCGCGGGGGCTCCCTCCGGGTCGGCGGCCGCGGCCGTGAGGGGCTCGGCTAGGGCGGCCAGCGAGAGGCGCATCGCGTCGAGGACGGAAGCCAGGCCGGCGGCGCGGCCGGCTCGCGCGGCCCGCTCGACGCGGGCCGCCAGCCCGGCCAGCTCCCGCGCGCCGACGTTCCCCGCGCTCGAGCGCAGCGAATGGGCGGCCCGCGCCAACCCCGGCAGGTCGCCCCGCTCGAAGGCGTCGCGCGACTCCTCGACCCGGCGCTCCATGTTGCGGCTCGCCAGCTCGATCATCTGTCGGACGAGGGTCGCCCCGCCCAGGCGGCGCAGCCGCTCGACGACGCTCGGATCGAACGCGTCCACGCGCTCGACCGTCACGCCGTGATCCGGCCCGACCTCCAGGCGATCGCGCGCCACCCGTAGGAGACGTAGGACGCGGCGAGGCAGGTGGTCGCGACGATCGTCATGAGTCCGTACCACGTCTTCCACTGCAGGATGTGGACCAGAATCAGGAGGCTCAGGGCGAAGGTCGTCAGCTTGCCCGTCCAATCCGCCCCGAAGACGACCTTGTCCCGTCGCAGGAACCACCACGCCCCCAGCATCAGGGCGAGGTCCCGGGCCAGCACGGCCAGCACGAGCCACAGGGGAAAGTCGCGCGCGATCGTCAGATACAGGACGAGCCCCCCGATGAGGACCTTGTCGGCGAGCGGGTCGACGATCTTGCCCGACGGGCTCACCGCCCCCCGGTGACGAGCGAGCCACCCGTCGAGCAGGTCCGTCACGCCGGCCGCGGTCAGGAGCACGACGGCTCCGAGGTCGCTCCCGGGGTCGTCGCGCCGCAACAGATGCAGCGCCGGCACCAGCACGAGCATGCGCACCACGGACAGCAGGTTGGGGAGGGTCGCCAACCTGAGCCCGTCCTCGACTCGATCGGGCGTGGAGGCCGGCGGGCGCGCCCCTCCGTCCGCCGTCACGCGCGACCCGCGAGGAGCTCCTCGGCGTGATGCCGGGAGACCTCGCGCTCCGGATCGCCGCCCAGGAGCCGGCTCACCTCGCGGACGCGTTCCTCGCGCTCGACCGGACGCACCGTGGTCAACGTCCGGCCGTCGACGAGCTTCTTCTCCACCAGCAGATGCCGGTCGGCGGCGGCGGCGATCTGTGCCAGATGGGTCACCACGACGACCTGATGATGTCCGGCCACGGATTTGAGCTGGTCGGCCACGTGGTGCGCGACGACCCCGCCGATTCCGGCGTCGACTTCGTCGAACACGAGAGTCGGCGTGCGGTCCCCCTCGGCGAGCGCCGCCTCGAGCGCGAGCAGGACCCGCGACAGTTCGCCGCCGGAGGCGATCCGCGACAGGGGTCGTGGCGCCTCCCCGGCGTTGGGCGCGATCAGGAATCGAACCTGCTCGAGGCCGGCCGCGCTCCAGCCCCACCGCCCACCGGACCACGCCAGCCCGTCGGGATCGGGCGCGCGCACCAGCTCGACCTCGAACGTGCCGTCGCCCATGCCGAGCTCGGCGAGCCGATCCCGGACCGCCGCCTCGAGGCGATCGGCCGCCAGCTCGCGGGCGTCGGCCAGCGCGCCCGCGCGCTCCTCGAGCAGCTCCCGCGTGGAACCGATCTCGCGGTCCATCGAGGCCACCCGGACATCGTCCGACTCGAGTCGCGCGAGCTCGGCGGCCATCTCGCGACCGCGCTCGAGGATCGTCTCGGCCGGCCCGCCGTGCTTGCGTCCCAGGCGAAACAGCAGGTCGCGGCGCTCCTCGATCTCGCTCAACCGGCGCGGGTCGTGCTCGACGCTCTCGGCGTAGCCGGCCAGCTCGCGCGCCAAATCCTCGATCTCGTAGCGCGCGCTGGCGAGCCGCTCGAGCAGCGGCGCCACGCCGGGATCGATCTCGGCGAGACGCGCCACGGCGCGCTCCGCCGCGCCCAGCTCGCCGACCAGCGCCGGGTCGCCACCCTCCAGCCGCTCGTACAACTCGCCGGCCAGGCGCTGCCGCTCGGCGGCATGGCCGAGCCGCGTCGCCTCGGCGGCGAGGCGCTCCTCCTCCCCGGGCTCGAGCGCCGCGTCCTCGATCTCCTGGACCTGCGAGCGCAGGTACTCGACGCGCCGCTCGCGCTCGGCGCCGGCCGCCTCGAGGGTCGCCCGCTCGTCCTCCAGCGCGCGAAGCTCCCGGGCCGCCCGACGTACCTCGGCGGCGATTCCGTCCGCCCCGGCGAACTGATCGAGCAGGTCACGCTGCACACCGGCCTTGACCAGCAGGCGGTCCTCATGCTGGCCGTGGAGGTCGACCCATCGCTCGCCTTCCTCGGCCACCATGCGCGCCGTCGACAGGCCTCCGTCCAGATAGCAGCGGTTCGTCCGGTCGCGGAACAGGTCCCGACGAACGACGACCTCCCGTTCGGCGGATTGGAACAGCCCCTCGATCGTGGCGTGGTCGGCGCCTTGACGGATCGAGTCCGTCGACGCCCGGGCTCCGAGGAGCAGGGCCAGCGAGTCGACCAGGATCGACTTTCCAGCGCCCGTCTCGCCTGTCAGCACGTTGAGGCCCGGCCCGAGCTCGACCTCGACCTCGTCGATCAACGCGAACTCGACGACACGCAAACGCTTCAACATTGATCCCCACTCGACGCCGGGAACCGCGCCTCGCGCCCGCCCCACGACAGCTTCTCCCGGAGCCGCGCGAAATAACGGGCCGTGTCGATCCCCAGCAGTCGAACGCGATGCTCGCCGCGCGTCACGCGCACGACGTCCTTCGCGTCGAGCGGAATCTCGACCTGACCGTCCAGCACGAGGTTCATCCCCTCCCCGCGCTCGACGCGGACCTCGAAAACCTGGTCTGCGGCGGCCACGATCGACCGTATGGCGAGAGTGTGGGCGCAGATCGGAGTCACGACGACGACGTCCAGGTCGGGAACGACGAGCGGTCCCCCGGCGCTCAGGTTGTATCCCGTGGAACCGGTCGGCGTGGACAGGATCAGGCCGTCGGCAGGATACGCGCCGACTTCGGCCCCGTCGATCGACAGGACGAGCCGCAGGACGCGCATCGTGCCACCCTTGTGGACTACGGCGTCGTTCAACACGTGATGCCGCTCGCGGACGGCGCCGCCGCGCACGACCTCGGTGGCGAGGGTCAAGCGGTCCATGGCCGGGCCGCCCCCGTCCAGCGCCGCGTCGAGCCGGGCGTCGAACGTCGCCGGCTCGGCCGCCGTCAGGAACCCGAGACCGCCCAGGTTGATGCCGAAGATGGGCACCATTCGACCGGCCAGCTGGCGAGCGGCGTAGAGCAGCGTGCCGTCCCCACCGAGGGTCAGGACGAGATCCGCCTCGAGTCGATCCCAGTCGATGGTCGGATGCGGGAGGGACCCTCGATCGACGAGGCGCGGATCGAGCGCCGAGCGCCAGCCTCGCGCGTCGAGCGCGTCGACGACGAGCCGGACGTACTCCATGACTCCGGGCCGGGCCGGATTCGCCACGACCGCCGCGTGGCCGGCCACCGCCTGGTCGGTCAGCGCCCGGCGGGCGCGCCGGCGAGGGCCAGCGCGGCGTCCCGAATGGACGCCGCCGACAGGCCGCAGCGCTCGAGCTGCACCTTCCGCGGCGCGTGGTCGATGACCACGTCGGGCAGCCCGAGCGAGCGCAGCTCGACACCGACGCCGCGGTCGGCGAGAGTCCGCGCGACGTTGCTGCCGAATCCGCTCCAGGCGGCGCTCTCCTCGACCGTCAGGACCTTCCCGCTGCGCGCCGCGCGGTCGAACAGGAGCTCCTCGTCCATCGGCTTCAGGTAGCGGCAGTTGACCACCGCCGCCTCGACTCCCTGCTCGGCGAGCTCTTCGGCAGCGGCGAGGGACGGCTTGACCATCGTCCCCACGGCCAGGATGCACACGTCGGACCCCTCGCGCAAAATTTGCCACTTGCCGACCGGCAGGAGGCGGAAGTCCTCGCGTTCGAGGTCGACGTCGGGTCCGATCGAGTCGCGCGGGTAACGCACGGCGAACGGGTGTTCGCGCTGGCGCACCGCCGTGAACAGGAGGTCTTGCAGCTCCATCTCGTCCATCGGCGCGGCGATGATCATGTTCGGCAGGGCCGACAGGTAGGCCACGTCGTAGGCTCCCATGTGGGTGGGACCGTCCTCGCCGACCAGCCCGGCGCGGTCGAGGACGAACACCACCGGCAGATCCTGGATGCACACGTCGTGGACGACCTGGTCGTAGGCGCGCTGAAGGAACGTCGAATAGATCGCGCACACCGGCACGAACCCCTCGCGCGCGAGGCCGGCGGCGAAGGTCACCGCGTGCTGCTCGGCGATCCCGACGTCGAAGCCGCGCTCCGGGAACTCCTCGAGGAACCCCTGGACCCCGGTGCCGTCCGGCATGGCCGCGGTGATCGCGCACACGCGCTCGTCGGCGCGACCCAGCCGGACCAGCGCGTTGCCGAACACCTTGGTCCACTTAGGCGGCTTGGGGGGTCCCTCGACCTTGCCCGATTCGAGGTTGATGGCCCCCACGCCGTGATACTTCCACTGGTCCGCCTCGGCGTACGGGTAGCCCTTCCCCTTGACGGTCAGGACGTGCAACAAGCGCGGGCCCTTGAGCTCCTTGACGCGCTCCAGCGTGTCGACGAGCTCGTCGACGTCATGGCCGTCGATCGGGCCGAAGTAGCGGAACCCGAGCTCCTCGAACAGCATGCCCGGCGTGACCAGTCCCTTGAGCGTCTCCTCCATGCGGTGGGCCAGGCCGCGGACCTCGTCCGCGACGCGCGGAATCTTGCCCGTCAGCCCCCAGATTTCGTCGCGGATCCGGTTGTACAACGGGTTGGTCAGGATGCCGGTGAGGTAGTTGTGCATCGCGCCCAGGTTGGGCGCGATCGACATCTGATTGTCGTTCAGCACGACCAGCAGGTCGCTGTCCGAGGCGCCCGCGTTGTTCAGCCCCTCGAACGCCAGGCCGGCCGTCATGGCGCCGTCGCCGGTGACGGTCACGACGTGGAACGACTCGCCGCGCAGGTCGCGCGCCGTAGCCATGCCGAATGCGGCCGAGATCGAGGTCGAGGCGTGCCCGGCGCCGAACGTGTCGTGCGGGCTCTCGACGATGCGGCAGAACCCGGACGGGCCGTCGGCCTGCCGCAGGTCGTCCATCCAGGCGTTGCGCCCGGTGAGGATCTTGTGCGGATAGCACTGGTGGCCGACGTCCCACACGATGCGATCGTGCGGGCAAGTCCCCCAACGACTTGCAAGCGCTCTAGCACCGTGACGGCCGCGCCGTGGCCAACGGCCTCGTGGGCGGCCGCAAGTCCCGCAGGGCCTCCGCCAATCACAACGATATCATTCATCACGGGCTTTTATTGCTGTTTCAGGCTTCGGCGTCCCACCAAGTCGAGTAGATTGTTGCCCTGCCGACGTAATGACTCCAGGCAGTCAATCATATGAGCTGGCGCTTCCGGGTTTGCCCAGCCCCTTCCAGCCGAAATTGACACGCTTCGATCGCGTTTGCTAGCTCGGGCTCTTGGCGCGTCATAGGAGAAGGCGATGTTGG
>CAZCZH010000026.1:0-18412 GCA_964502985.1 uncultured Gemmatimonadales bacterium | reverse complement strand
CTTCGAGCTCGGCGCCTGGATGGTGTGGGAGGTCGGCAAGTCGTGGGCCGAGGCCGACGCCGACGTGGCCGAGGCGATCGACTTCTGCGAGTACTACGCGCGGCTCATGCTGCACTACGCGAACGATCCCTATCCGCTGGCCCCGTATCCCCCCGAGGACGACGAGGTGGTGTACCTGCCCCTCGGCGTGGGGGCCATCATCCCGCCGTGGAACTTCCCGCTGGCGATCCTGACGGGGATGACCGTGTCGGCGATCGTGACCGGGAACACGACCGTTCTCAAGCCGGCCAGCGAGTCGATGGCCATCGGCTATCGGCTCGTCGAGGTCATGGACGAGGCGGGGCTCCCGCCGGGTGTCCTGAACTTCGTCACCGGCCCGGGCTCGGTGATCGGCGAGCGGCTGGTCGACCACCCGCAGATCAGGTTCGTGTCGTTCACCGGCTCCAAGGAGGTCGGGCTGCGGATCAACGAGCGCGCCGCCCGGACGACGGCCGACCAGCGCTGGATCAAGCGCGTCGTCGCCGAGATGGGAGGCAAGGACGCGATCGTCGTCGACCGGGAGGCGGATCTCGAGGCGGCCGTGGAGGGCGTCGCCCTGGCGGCCTTCGGCTACCAGGGGCAGAAGTGCTCGGCATGCTCGCGGGCGATCGTCGATCGGGCGGTGTACGACGAGTTCCTCGAGCGGCTCGTGGCGCGCGCCGAATCGATCGAGCCGGGGCCCGTGACGGAGGGCGCCTGGATGGGCCCCGTCGTGAGCCGCTCTCAGTTCGAGAAGGTGACCGACTACATCGAGATCGGGAAGGGCGAGGGGCGCCTCGTGTTGGGTGGCGGCTCCGACGCCTCGCGCGGGTGGTACGTCGAGCCGACGATCTTCGCCGACGTCGATCCGCGCGCGCGCATCGCCCAGGAGGAGATCTTCGGCCCCGTCCTGGCCGTCATCCCGGCCGACGGCTACGACCACGCGCTGGAGATCGCCAACGACACCCAGTACGGCCTGACGGGCGCCGTGTACACCGCCGACGAGGAGAAGATCGAGCGCGCCCGCGAAGAGTTCCACGTCGGCAACCTGTACATCAACCGCAAGTGCACGGGCGCCCTGGTCGGCGTTCACCCGTTCGGCGGGTTCGATTTGTCGGGAACCGACTCCAAGGCCGGCGGGCGCGACTACCTGCTGTACTTCCTCCAGCCGAAGTCGATCGCCCGGAAGAAGGACGCGTGACGCTCGGCCGGAACGCGATCCTGGCCGGGCTGGCGCTGGCGCTGGGGGCGGGGACCGGCCACGCGCAGGGGGTGGACGACCTGTCGCCCGGGGTGGCCGCGGGCCTGTTGCCCCCCGACGTGCGGTACGCGCTCGAGGCCGCCGAGACGATCCTCACCGACTCCCCGCCGGGCGCCGTGAGCCTCGAGTCGTTCCACGCCGACACCGTGACGGGGGTCTTCCTCGAGGGGTCCTACGACGGCCAGCCGCGCTCGATCGGGTACGGCACGGACGCCGTGGGCCGCAAGTACCTGTGGTTCTCGGTCGGCGAGGGGGACTCGCTGGACTACGTGGCCAGCCTGTTCGACGTCGACCGCGACCTGACGCCGGATTTCCTGATCCTGCGCACGATCGACCGCGGGGAGCGCAGGGAGCGCACCGTCGAGTACCGCGCGCCGCGGGTCGCTCCCGGCGACTTCGACATCACCTTCCAGCCGGCGTGCCAGTTGCCGCGCTGCGATCCGACCGCGTGGACCGTCCAGCCGCGCGAGCACGTCGAGGTGCCGGCCGAGTGGTTCGCCCCGTGGCGGGCGGCGTTCGGCGTCGCCGCGTCACGCGGCGAGCCGTGGCTCGGGCGCTCGGTGGCGGCGCTTCCGGCTCCGAACCGTCCATCGGGCCCGCCGAGCGGGCCCTGATCCCGGGACCGTGATTCCATGGCGGCCCGCTCGACGCGGGCCGGAGGCCGCCGAGTGGCTGGACGCTGGGGACGCGTCGCCCGAGGAGACCGCCCGTTGCTATCGCGAGCTCGAGCAGGTCAACCGGCGCCTGGGCGGTTATCGGGCCACGTTCGCCGCGCTGGACGCCGCCGCGGCGGTCCTCGATCGCCCTCCGAGGCGGCCGCTGGAGGCGCTGGACGTGGCCGGGGGAGACGGAGCGTTCGCCGCCCGGCTGCGCGACTGGGGTCGGGCGCGGGGACACGCGACGCGAGCCTGGCTGGTCGATCTCAACCCGCGCGCGCTGGACGCGGCGCGGGGGCGCCTCCCGCGCGACGGCTCCGTGCGCCTCGTGCGGTCCGACGCCCTGGCCCTGCCATTCGCCGAGCGCGCACTGGACGTCGTCCACTGCTCGGCCTTCTTCCATCACCTGTCGACCCTCCAGGCGCGCGATCTCCTGGCCGAGATGTGCCGCGTGTCGCGCGCCGTCGTCGTGGTCAACGACCTGGTGCGCTCGTGGGTGGCGTGGGGGGCGATCGGGCTCCTCACGCGGCTTCTGGGCGGCTCGCCGCTGGTGCGTCACGACGGGCCCCTGTCCGTCCGCAAGGCGTTCGTCCCGTCGGAGCTCGCGGCGCTGGCCCAGGCCATCGACACGACGGTCTCGCCGGGCTTTCGCTGGACGGTCGAACGGACGTTCCCGTACCGCATGACCCTTCTCGGCGCGCGCTGGGGCCGCCGGGACGTGAGACCGGGAGAGGCGGTCCCGTGAGGTGGGATGCGGTCGTCGTCGGGGCCGGCCCCGCCGGCGCGAGCTTCGCCACGCGGCTCGCACGGGCCGGGTTCGCCGTGTGCCTCGTCGATCGGGCACGATTCCCGCGCGACAAGGCATGCGGCGAGTTCCTGAGTCCCGGCGCGACCCCGCTCCTCGACGAGCTGGGCGTCACGGGCGCGATCGATGCGGCGGGAGCCCGGCGGCTCGATCGCGTGCGCATCGTGGCCGACGGGCGGCCGCCGCTCGAGCTGACGTTCCCCGCCGGCGACGCGCCCGCCTGGGGCTACGCGCTCTCGCGCCGGTGTCTCGACGCGATCCTCGTCGACGCGGCCCGCGAGGCCGGGGCGCGGGTCGTCGAGGAGACCCGGGTCGGCGGGATCCGGCGCGATGCGGAGGGCCGCGTGACGGGCGTCGTCGGGCGCGATCCGGGGGACGAGCCGGTGGCCCTCGCCGCGCGGCTCGTCGTCGGGGCCGGCGGGCGCAACGACCCGGTCGCTCGCGCGCTCGGGCTCCAGCGCCGCGACGCCCGCCGGCGCTACGACCTGCTGGCCCACTGGACGCGGGACAGCACGTGGCCTCTGGGCCCGGTCGCGCCGCCGTCGGGGTGCGAGCTCCACCTCGGGACCACGGGCTACGTGGCGGCGGCTCCGGTCGAGGGCGGCGCGCGGAACCTGAACTGCGTCGTCTCGCAGGCCGAGCTGCGCGCCGAGCCGAGTCCCGACGAGGTCTACGAGCGCACGTTGGCCGCGCGCCCCGGCCTCGGGCGGTGGACGAGCGACGCGCGCCGCGAGTCCGGCGTGACGGCCAGCGACGTGACGCCGCTCCTCGCGCGGCGGGCCACTGCCGACGGAGCTCTGCTGCTCGGCGACGCGGCCCTGTTCCTCGACCCGTTCACCGGCCAGGGCGTGTACCTGGCCCTGCGAAGCGCGGCGCTCGCCGCGCCGGTCGCGGCGAGCGCCCTGGCGGCGACGACCGCCAATCGGCCCTTCGTGGACCGGGCCTCCCTGTCCGACTACGAAACGGCGCGACGCGCGGAGTTCCGCGCCAAGCGGCGAGTCAGCCGCGCAGTACAAACAATCTTGTACAGGCCGGCGCTCGCGCGCCGTGTCCTCGACGCGCTGGATCGCGATCTCGCGCTGAGGGACGCGCTGGCCGCCGCCACCGCCGACGTGGCTCCGGCGGAGCGCGTGTGGCGCGCCGGCTATCTGGCGCGGCTGGTGGGCCGCCTGGCGGCCTGAGCCGCAAAGAAAAAGGCGCGGTCCTCGCGGACCGCGCCCTCTCCGTTCTCGGTGTGGCGTCGTCTAGTTGAGCGTCGACGTCGTCACGTTGTACGTCTCGACCTTCGGCGTTCCGTCGATCATCGTCTTCAGCCGATCGAGCACCTTGGGATACGTCTCGGTGCTGTAGCGCTTGGCCGAGGCCTCGTCGTCCCACAGGCTGATCCCCACGGCGCCACGGTCATTGACCAGCGCGAGCTCGTGACGGAATCCGTCCTGCTTCTTCATCAGCGGGACGATCTCGGCATCGAACACCTTCTTGAATTCCTGCTGCTTGTCCGGCTTGATCTGGAAATGGACGTTGCGGGTGAAGCGCATCGTGTGCCTTCCATTGCAATTTTCATAGTGTGCTTCTTTTGAATGCTCCGGTAACATACTCTCCTGATCGGCATAAGTCAAGTAATTTCAATAATTTACAAAAACAACAAAAGGCGTAAGACACGAAGAAATGAGGGCCCCGGCGATTCGCCGGGGCCCTCCGTTGACGGCTCCATTCGGACGCCGAGGCAGGTCTGGAATGCCGCTAGAAGGAAAGCCGCGCGCCCAGTTGCGCGCGTCGCGGATCGCCCAGCCCGTTGCGGATCGTGCCGTCGAAGTTGAACAGCAGCGACGTCGGGCTGGAATCCAGGAAGTTGTCGTTGTTGGTCAGGTTGAAAACCTCGCCGATCAGATCCAGCGTGGCCCCGGACCCGAGCGCGATCGGCCGCTGGAGCCGCATGTCCCACGAGAAGAACGCGTTGTCCCGGCGGAGCGTGTTCCTCAGCAGGATCGTCCCGTCCGCGCAGATCCGGTCCTGGGGCGTCGCGGCGCGCTCGCCGGAGGGCTGGTTGTTGACGCATTTCTCGGACGTGGGCTGGGCCGACGCCGCGCTGACCGTGTTCGTCCACAGCAGCTCGTACGGGAGCTTCGTCACGGCGTACAGGTTGAACTTGTGACGCTGGTCGCGGTCCGACCAGTTGTACTCGCGATCCAGCATGTTCACCTGAGCGTAGCGGAACGTGAATGGATCGCGCTCGTTGTCGTCGTCGGACTTGTCCCACGAGATGGTGTAGTTCCCCTCGAGCTGCAGCCAGTCGCGAGCGTGGCCCTTCAGCCCGAAGGTGATCCCGTGGTAACGCGACTTCGCCGAGCTCTCGAGCAGCGTCAGGTTGCCGATCCCGTTCAGCGTGTCGCCCGCTCCCGCCGGGTTGTTGGCCTCCGCCGGCAAGCCGGTCGAGTACGGGCTCCCGAGGACGGGATCGTTGGCGTTGATGAAGCGGAACAGGTCGTCCGTCCGCGCGTAGGCGTAGTTCACGTACCCCGCGATCGCCGGACCGAGGAGCCGCTCGTACTCGATGCTCGAGGCCCACGTTCGGGGGTTCTGGAAGTCCTTGTCGGTGATGTACACGTCCGGGTGGTCGGGCAGGGCTCCGGCCGGATCGATCAGGCTTCCGTATGCCGGGGGCGTCAGGCCGAACCCGTTGAACGAGCTGTTTCGGAAGAAGGTCTGTCCGACGGAGCCGTTCGTTGAGCGCGTGCTGGCGAAGATCAGCCCCGGCGTCCGCGCGTAGAACAGCCCGGTATTGCCGCGCAGGACCTGCCTGCCGTCTCCTTCGACGTCGTACGTCACGCCCAGCCGCGGCTGGACGTTGTTCCAGTCCGTCGGGATCGTGCCGTCGGACGGGAAGTCCATGCCGTTGCGGGTCGACCCGATGAACGGCGCGAAGAACACCTCGTCCGCCGGCGTGATCGGGTCGGGCTGGACCTGCGCCTCCCAGCGGACGCCGTAGTCGACGGTCCAGCGCGGGTTCGGCTTGTAGGTGTCCTGGGCGAAGAACGCGATCTCGTGCTGCAGGATCGACTGGGTCCCGGCCTGCTCGGCCGTGGTCAGTGGCGGAACAGGCGCGAACTGCAGGTACAGCTGGAGCGGCCCGACGATCGACGTCCCGGCCGGGCAGTTCCCGTTCGGATCCGTCGTCACGATGTTGCCTTCGGCGTCGCCGCACTCCACCCACGTCGGCCCCTGCTCGACGTAGTTGATGAACCCGTCGACGCTGTCGAAGATGAACCGCCCGTTTGCGAATCCGATGAACGTCTGGGTCGTCTCGGTGCGATTGTACTCGCCGCCGAACTTGAACAGGTGATTGCCGCGCAGGACCGAAACGTTGTCGACCAGCTGGAAGCGCGTGTCGTGGTCCTGGACGGGGATGAAGAACGGCATCCCGAACCGGATGTTGTTGACGAAGCTCACTCCGGTGTCCGGGAAGGGCCGCCCCGTGGCCGGGTCGAGCGGACCGTCGTACGGCCGCGGCCGGTCCTCGCGCGCCCACTGGAAACGGAACTCGTTGGCCAGGGCCGGCGTCAGCTGCGAGTGGAGCGACCCGTTCACCGCGTTCGAGCGATCCTTCTCGACCGCGTTCGCGCTGCGCCCCCAGAAGTCGACGTCGAACGTGCCATTGTCCTGGGTCGAACGCGTGTAGTTGTATTTGATCGACGCGTTGTGCTTCTCGCCCAGGATGAAGTCCAGCTTTCCGATGAACGCGCGCGCGTCGTTCGTGCGGTCGATCGGACCGAAGTCATTGGCCAGCGCGCCGCCGAAATGCGTGTCCAGGTAGTCCTGCAGAACCTGGAACTCTTCGGGGTCGGTGAAGTCGCGGAACTCCTGCTTGGTGGAGCTGAATTCCTGCTGGTCGTACGACACGAAGAAGAACGCCTTGTCCCGCTTGAGCGGACCGCCGAGCGTGAAGCCGAACTGGTTCTGCGTGAAGTCAGGGTTGCATACCGAAGACGGCGCGCCGGCGGGGGGATTGCAGCGATCGCTCGGGAAGTCGCTGGACAGGCCGTCCGACTGGCCGAAGTAATGCAAGGTGCCGCCGAGCTCGTTGGTCCCGGACTTCGTCAGGACGTTGACGAACCCGCTCGAGGAGCGACCGAACTCCGCCGTGGCGCCCTGGTTGATGACGACGATCTCCTCGACGGCGTCGAGGTTGAACGTGAACGCCGGCCGCTGGCCACCGCGCTGCTCCCCGAAGAACGGGCTGTTGAAGTCGGCGCCGTCGACGATGACGTTGTTGAAGATCCCGCGCTGCCCGCTGAAGCTGATCTCGTCGCCGTCCGGCCCCTGCACGACCTTGACGCCCGGTGTGAGGGTGGTGTAGCGCAGGAAGTTGCGCCCGTTGTTGGGCAGATTCTCGACGACGTTCTCGCCGAACCGCTGCGACTGGGTGACGTCGGTCGGGTCGACGACCGGAGCCCCGCCGGTCACGGCGACGATGCCTTCCACCTCGACCGGCTTGAAGGCCAGCTCCAGGTCGACGGTTTCGCCGAGCCGCACCGAGACGTCCCTGCGCTCGACGTTGCCCAGGGCGGCGACGCTCTGGACGAACACGTCGTAGTTCCCGACCGGCAGCTGGGTCGCGGCGAACACCCCGCTGTCGTTCGTGCGCAGGGCGCGCTCCAGCCCGGTTCTGGTGTTTCGCACGATGACGTCCGCACCGCCGACGGGCTGGCCGCCGGGATCAGTGACGACTCCGCGAATGATCCCCGTCGTGGCCTGGGCCTGGGCCCGCAGGGCCACCGGCGTGAAGACGAGGAGAAGGCCCAGGAACAGCAGGCCCGAGAGCGAACGCGCACTGCGATCACGCATCGAGGATACTCCTCCGTGAGGTTGCACGTCGCCGAGGCGACCGCGGTCTGACCGGAACGTGTCGAGTTTCCCCGGTTCTATACAATGAAACCGGTCAGGGGTCAACCCCCTCCAATCGCTCCGCGAGGAACTCGATCGCCCGGGCCTCGGCCCATGGCTCGGGACTCCACGGCGGACCCGTCACCCATCCCACATGACCCCCCGCCTCCGTGAACAGGCAGGAGACGGCGCCCGAGGCCCGGGCGCGGGCCCGCTCGAGCGACGAGACGGGCTGAAAGGGGTCGTCGCGGGCGTTGATCAACAGCGTCGGGACCTGGATCGAGGCCAGGTGTGGCAAGGACGACGAGCGGGCGTAGTAGTCGTCGGCGTCGGCGAAGCCGTGGATCGGCGCCGTGGCCGCGTCGTCGATCTGGCGGAACGTGCGCGCGGCGCGCGCCGCCGGAACGTCGACCCGGCCCGGGAAGCGGCGCTCGAAGTCGAGCGCCTTGTCGCGCAGGCTGCGGAGGAACGCGCGCATGTACAGCGGCCCGAGGCCCGCTTCCAGATGGCGCGAGCACGCGGCGAGGTCGAACGGGGCCGAAATCGCGACAGCGGCCGTCGCTCGAGCGTCGTGGGACCGCTCGCCGAGCCACTTCAGCAGCACGTTGCCGCCCAGCGAGACCCCCACCAGGAAGAGCCGCAGGTCGGGCTCGGCCTCGACCAGGCGCCCCACGACCCACTCCAGGTCGCTCGTCTCGCCCGAGTGGTACATGCGCTCGCCGCGGTTCATCGTCCACTCGCCGTGCGGCCGGCCGGGTGGCGGTGCGCACGAGCGGAAGTTGAGCGCGATCCCGCGCCAGCCGCGCTCGGCGGCGCGATGCATCAGGCCCTGCATGTAGAGCGACTGCGAGCACCCCTCGAGCCCGTGCAGCCCGAGCAGGAGCGGACTCCCCGGCGGGCCGTCGACGAAGTCCAGCTCGAGGACGTCCCCGTCGGGCGTGTCCCACGTCTCGCGGCGCATGGCGATGCGCGGGCCGCGCCGCAGCCAGCGGCTCCACACGGTCTGCAGGTGGCGGCCAGGGAGCCACCGCGCGGGGCGGAAGCGGGGGCCGGCGCCGGCGTCCCCCGGGCTCACGTCCAGCGCAGGATCGAGGTCGCCAGGAAGACGGTGCTGAACAGGTACGCGACCGCCATCACGAGGCGATGCGACGGCGTCCAGTCCGGTGGTGCGACGAGCGCGACGCCGAGGCCGGCCGCGCCGAGCGTCGCGGCGAACGCGGCCGGCGTGGCGAGCCCGAGGGCGCGCGTGGCCAGCGCCACGATGGCCAGCCCCGCCGCGCACCAGGCGAAGGTTCCGCGGACGCCGAGCGCCGCGGCCAGCGTGCGATCGGCGCGCCGTGCGTCCTCGTCACGCTGGTAGACCTGCGTCAGGGGATACAGCGCGGCGACCGCGGCGCACGCCCCCACCAGCGCCCAGCCGAACGTCGCCGGGGCGGCGCGCGCCGCCGCCAGGGGATCGGCGCCGCGGGGCCCGGCGGCGCTCCACCCGAGCCAGAATCCGAGGCCTCCCTGCCCGAGGACGATGGCCGGGGTCGAGCGCCACGCCGAGCGCTTCCAGCGCGTGCGCGGATGCGAGTAGGCGCTGAACACGCCCCACAGGAGGACGTACGCCGCGGCGAACCAGAGTCCGACGACGAAGGCCAGCGCGGCCCCCACCGCCTGCAACACGGCGCTCCAGCGAGCCAGCCCGGCGGGCACCGCGGGTGGCCGGGCCAACCCGCCGATCGGTCCCGAGTCGCGATCGTACGCCGAGTTGAACGCGTTGGCGCCCGGATAGAGGCACAGGTGGACCAGCAGGAAGGCGAGCGTCGTGCGCCCGGTCCAGCCAGCGGGAGCCCACCACGCGCCCCACACGAAGATCGGGGCCAGGACGTAGACGAACGGGAAGCGCAGGTGGAGCAGCGTCTCGCGCACTCAGTCGAGTTCGGCGAGGAGGGAGCGCGCCCGCTCCTGCTGGACGTGATCCAGCCGGCTGCGCGGCGCCAGCGCCAGCGCTCGTTCGATCTCCTCGCGCGCCGCCTCGTCCTCGTCCATGTCGTGATACGCGCGGGCCAGCTCGAGCCGCGCCGTGACGTCGTCCGGGGCGAGCCGGACGGCCCGCCGCAGATAGCCCACGGCTTGCCCCAGCGAGACGTCGGGGAAGTGCGGCAGGAACGTCCGCGCGACGAACTTGACGACGGGGTTCAGCGTGGCCAGGTCGCGGTGCCAGACGCCGAACAGCAGGAACGGCTCGGGGTCGTACGGGTCGAGGTCGATGGCTCGCCGCGCGTGGCCGTACGCCTCGCGGCCGAGGTCGACGACCTCGCCCGCCTTGCGGACGCGGTATTTGTGGCCCAGGAACCGGCCGTATTCTCCCAGCGCGCGTGCGGCGGCGGCGTGAGACCCAGCGTCCTCGGGGGCGACTTTCGCCGCCCGCCGGCCGAGATCGACGGCGCGCTTCAGTCGCCTCTCGTCACCCTCCCGGCCGGGCGTCTCCTCGGACAGGTCGACGAGCGTCTCGGCGGAGCGCGCGAGGAGGGCCGGGGCGTCCGCGTCCCGCGCGAGGCCCGCTCGATACGCTTCCAGGGCTGCTTCGGTGTCGAAGGCCCTGCGCAGGCTGTCCCCGCGCGCCAGGGCGACATCGGGCGGGAGCGACGCGGCGCTGGCGGTGCCCGCGGCAACGGGGTCGGTGTGGTGCGCGCGGACCAGCGAGTCCTGGGCCCCCACGGGTCCGGCCCACACGAGCCGTCCCGCGCAGGCCAGTCCGAGGAGGAGCCCGGCGCGGCGGATGCCTCAGCCCCCCAGCTTCCGCGACAGGACCCGGGCGCGGTCCTGCAGCAGACGGTCCAGCTCCTCGCGCGCGGGCTGGTCCAGCGCCCTGCCCAGCTCGGCCCGGGCCGCCGCGTCACGGTCCATCTCGGCGTATGTCCGGGCCAGCTCGTAGTGCGTGACGACGTAGTCGGGAGCGATCCGCACGGCGCGCTCCAGACTCTCCGCGCTCTTCTCGAGCGATGCCGGCGGGAGCCCACCCAGCGCGACCTCGGCGACGGCCTTGAGGAACGGGTTCAGCGTGGCGATCTCCCGGTTCCACACGCCGAGGATCGTGAACGGCGCGAAGTCGGCCGGATCGAGCCGCGCCGCCGTCTCGGCCTCGGTCTTGACCTCGCGCGCCAGACGGACCTTCTCGCGGCCGCCGCGGAACAGGGCCAGCTTGCCCAGCGCCGTGGCCAGCGTGGCGTGTGTCCGCGAAACGCCCGGGGCCAGCCGCACGGCGCGCCGGGCCAGCTCGACGGCCTCCTCGTAGCGCGCCTCGTCGCCGTCGTCGCCGGGCTCCTCCTCGGCCAGGTTGGTCAGCGTGCGAGCAGTCTTCCATAACAGCGTCGGGTCCTCTGGAGAGCCCTCCAGACCGGCTCGGTACGCGGCCAGCGCGTCGGCAGTGCGGAACGCCGCCATCAGGGAGTCGCCGCGCGCAGCCGCTCCTTGTCCGACCGCCGTCTGGGCCCGGATGGACGAGGCGACGAGGAGGACGAGGAGCAGGGCGCCGGGGGTCGAGCGGTTCACGTCTCGATCATACCCGATCCGGGTGGGGACGTGCCGTACGCCGCATGACGCCGGCTCACAGCGGCAGGGCGAATCCCCGCGTGGCCTCGAGCCGCCGCTGGACGCGCCGCGCCACGGCCTCCAGCTCCGCTTCCTCGTCGACCAGGTTGCGGGAGTCGGTGTCGACGATCAGAACCGGGGACGCCGACCAGCGGGCGATCCACTCCTCGTAGTGCCGGTCGAGCTGCTCCAGGTACTCGGTCGGGATCGATCGCTCGAAGTCTCGACCTCGCGAGCGGATCCGCTCCTCCAGCACGGGGACCGAGGTGCGCAGGTAGATCAGCAGGTCGGGAGGCGCGAGAAACTGGGTCATGACCCGGAACAGCTCGCGGTAGTTGTCGTAGTCGCGGCGGTCCATGCGCCCGTTCTCGTGCAGGTTCCGGGCGAAGATCTCGGCGTCCTCGTAGATCGTGCGGTCCTGGATGACCGACTCCGGCGCGGCAAGGATCTCCTGGTGGTGTTGAAAGCGCTTCGACAGGAAGAACACCTGCAGGTGGAACGACCAGCGCCCCATGTCGGCGTAGAAGTCCGGCAGGTAGGGGTTGTTCTCGACATGCTCGTAGTACGCGCGCCAGGCGAAGCGCTCGGCCAGGAGTCCGGTCAGGCTCGACTTCCCCGATCCGATGTTTCCGGCCACGGCGCAGAACGTCTTGTACGGCGCCGGCTCGCTCACCGGACCCCCTCCACCAGGCCGAGGTCGCGCTGGCCCGCCTCGAGCATGGCTGCCTTGTGCTCGATCATCGCGCGCACGGCCGCGTAGTCGGCGTCGCTACCGACGAAATCCAGCCGCGACACGTCGATCGTCAGGAGGCGGACCGGGTCGCGGCTCGTGAAGTGCCGCTCGTACGCCGCGTTCAGCCGCTCCAGGTAGTCCCGCTCCAGCTCCCGCTCGAACGGCCGCCCGCGCGCCCGGATGCGGTCCAGCAGGACGTCGCTCGTGGTGCGCAGATAGATCACCAGGTCGGGCTCGGGGACCTCCGGCTCGAGGACCTCGAACAGCCGCCGCCACAGGGCGAAGTCCGCGCCGTCCAGGGTCAGCTCGGCGAAGATCCGGTTCTTGCCGAACACGTAGTCCGACAGGACGGGCGTTTCGCCGGCCTCCAGAGCCGCTCGCAAGTCGCGCTGCTGGCGGAAGCGGGCCAGCAGGAAGAACAGCTCCGTGTCGAACGCGAAGCGCCGCATGTCGCGGTAGAAGCCGCCCGTCAGGAACGGGTTCTCCTCGACCAGCTCGAGGAGCCGCGTCCCGCCCCATTCGGAATGCAGCCGGTGGACGAGCGACGTCTTGCCGACGCCGATCGCACCCTCGATGGCATAGTGGCGGACCGCCTGCACGGGGAGCCCTACCGGTTGGGGTCAGCGGGAGCGGGACGACGAGGTATCGTAGGGGTCGGTCCCCAGGGTGTCAACGGAGGCCGGGCGCCGACGCACGAGCTCGACGAGGGCCCCGTGGCGGCTGCGCCGGACGACCCGCCACGCGATGCCCGGCTGGTCGCGGTACCACTCGGGGAGAAACACGAGGTACCGACCGCCGGCCGCTCCGCTCGCCGCCAGGCTGTCGGCGGGGACCGTGCGGATCGGGCGCTCGAGGTAGAACCGGCTCCAGTCCATCGCCGGCCACACGGCTCCCCACCCGTAGGACTGCATCCCCGCGGGCGCCAGCAGCGGCACCGGCCGGGACCGATCGGGCCAGGCGCGATCGACCGCCCGCCGCAGGGCCGGCAGATCGCCGGGGGCCTCGCCCGTCCGGTGGGGCGGGCCGGCGGCCTGGACGACGACCCCCGCCGCCAGCAGGCTCGCCAGGCCGACCGCCGCCCAGCGCGGGATCCGCCCGCCGCACAGCCGGGCCGCCTCGCGCCCGCCGAGAATCGCCGCCGGCGGCAGCAGGAGAATCAGGTAGCGCGCCTTGACCGTCTCCTTGACGACGAGAACCAGGAAGACGAGCGCCATCCAGCCGAGGAGGAGCCGCCGCGCTCGACGCCGGCGCCCGTCCGGATCGCCCTCCGGGTCGGACCGGTCCAGCGCCGCCCGGCCCAATCCCCACACCAGCAACGGCGCCAGGGGGAGCGATCGCCGGGCGAACTCGACGACGTACGTGTCGAAGACCGTGGAGACGTGGGCCGCGAGCCCGGGAGCGGACTCGGCGTCCAGATCGGCGGCGAGGGCGGCCCCGACCCACGACCCGAGGTGGAGCGCGAGCCACGCGTACCACGCGACCGGCAGCAGCAGGAGAGCCGACCACGCGATCCACCGGGTCGCGGCCCGGCCCCACGGGCGGCGCCAGCGATCCGAGCCGCCCAGGTACAGGGGCGCGAAAGCGAGCGGCAGGAGCCCGACCGGACCCTTGACCAGGACGGCCAGCGCGATCCCGCCCCAGAACAGCGGTGGACGCCACGCGCCGCGCGGGGCCACGACGGCCAGTGCCGCCAGAAGGCTGCCGACCAGGACGCCGGTGTCCATGCGCAGCGAGTTGGCTCCGGCCAGGAAGATGCCGTCGGCCAGCAGGAACAGGGCGGCGAAGAACGCCGCCGTGCGCCCGGCCAGGCGCCGCGCGAGGAGCGCGGTCAGGAGCACGCTCACCCCGGCGAACACGCGCGGCCACAGCGAGGCCGTCGCCGACGAGGCGCCGAACGCCTTCATGCCGAGCGCCGTCAGCCAGAACACGAGCGGCGGCTTGAGCACGTAGGGGGCCGGGCCATGCATCAGCGGCGCCCAGTGACCCGTGTCGGCCACCTGTCGGCTGACGACCGCGTAGAACGCGTCGGTGCCCGAGAGCTCGCGCGAGCGCGAGCCCCACGCCAGTACGAGGACGGTCAGTGCGGCCAGGCAGAGCCAGGCCGCGTGGCGCCAGCGGCGGCGAGAACGGGGCCTCACGTTCGGCAAGATAGTTTGCCGCGTCCGCCGCGCGCCGAGTACGTTGCGCGCTCCATGTCCTCGATCGACCCCACCGCCGCGCGCGCCGTCCTCCAGTTCGGCCACAGCCCGGACCCGGACGACGCGTTCATGTTCTACGGCCTGGCGAAGGGCGCCGTCTCGATCGGCGAACACAGGGTCGAGCACGTGCTGGAGGACATCCAGACGCTGAACGAGATGGCTCGCGAGGGGACGCTCCCGGTGACGGCGATCAGCGCCCACGCGTATCCCGAAGTCGCCGAGCGCTACTGGATCATGCGCTGCGGGGCGTCGATGGGCCGGGGCTACGGCCCGATCGTCGTCACCCGACCCGACGGTCCCGCCTCGCTCGACGCCCTGGCCGGCCGGCGGGTCGCGATCCCTGGCCTCCTGACCACGGCGTACCTCGTGGCGCGGCTCTACCTCCCCATCTTCGAGCCGGTCCCGACGATGTTCGACCAGATCCCGGACGCGGTGCGCGACGGCGCCGTCGACGCGGGACTCGTGATCCACGAGGGGCAGCTGACGTACGGCGAGTACGGGCTCGAGAAGCGGACCGACCTGGGCGAGCTGTGGCTCGACGACACGGGGCTGCCCCTGCCCCTCGGGCTCGACGTGGTCCGGCGCGACCTGGGCCCCGAGCTCGCGCGCGACGTGTCGCGCGGTCTGGCCGAGTCGATCCGCTACGCCTTCGAAAACGAGGACGCGGCGGTCGAGTACGCGCTCGACTTCGGACGCGGTCTGGACACCGATCGCGCGCGGACGTTCGTCAAGATGTACGTCAACGAGTACACGCGGGACATGGGCGAGGAGGGTCGACGGGCGCTCGAGACGCTGTTCGCCAGGGGCGCAGAGGCGGGCCTGATCGCGCCCGTGGGCACCCTCGAGCTGGTGTGAAGCGCCGCGGGAGCCCCGGCTCGAGGGCTTCGCGCCGCGCCGCGCTCGTGACGCTGGCGGTCTGTGTCGCGGCGTGCGCGCCGCGCACCCGCGTCCCCGACGACGGGGGCGGCGAAGTCTCCGGCCCGGCGGCGACCGCGGGCGTGCCGCCCGGCGCGACCCGGCTCGACGTCACGACGATCGACGACCTTCCGTCGACGAGCTCGGGCTTCGAAGAGCCCGCGCGTCAGGTGATCGACGCGGAGCCGGAGTGGCGCACGGCATGGTCGCGGATCGCCACCGGGCGGATCCCCGCACCCCGCGCGCCGGAGATCGGCTTCCAGCGCCGCATCGTCGTCCTGGCCGCGATGGGTTCGCGCAATACCGGCGGCTATACGATCGAGATCGAGGGCGCGTGGGCCGGCGCGGACTCGCTCTACGTGGATGTCGTCGAGCGCTCTCCGGGAGCGGACTGCCTGACGACCCAGGCCCTGACGTCTCCTGTCACGGCGGTCGCCGTCGAGCGCGTCACGCTTCCCGTGCGGTTCATCGAGCGCCGGGAGACGCGCGCCTGCCCCTGAGCCGGACGGCTCGCGTCGGGACCGGACCGCCATCGCCGAGCGGGACTTCCCGGGCGTACGCCTAGCCGACGATCTCGGCCTCCTCGCAGCTCGGCACCGCGTGCGCACCGTCGTCCCGGGGTTCGGAAACCCGGCGCCAGACGACCGCCACGGCGACGAGGGCCAGCGCCGCTCCGACGAGAAACGGCAGCTCGAAGCTGTGGACCGCGAGGAATCCGGCCATCAGCGGCCCCCCCGCGATCCCCAGGGCGAAGCCCATCGTGAGGACGCTCAGCTGGCGTCCGGCCCCGCCCTCGGTCGACAGGTCGCCCGCCAGGGCCAGCGCGGGCGCGGCGATCCCCGCCGAGGCGACCCCCTGGACGAGGCGGATCCCGGTCAGCTGGAGCGTGCTCCCGGCGAGCCCCAGGACGGCCGTGGTCGGCGCCAGCAGGGCCAGGCCGGCCATCACCAGCGGCTTCCGCCCGATGCGATCGGACCACGCCCCGAGCGGCACCTGGAACACGAGCCGGCTGACGGTCAGCGCGCTGAAAGCCATCCCGAACCCGAGCGCGGTCTGATCGAGGCGCTCGTTGAACCCGTTCTCGAGCGTCGACATCATGGCGATGTCGGCCGCCATGACGAACATCGCGAATCCCAGGCCGACGACCCCGGGCGTCAGCAGACGCGTGTCGAACAGGCGTGTGCCGCGGGCCTGCGCCGGATGGGCCTCCGGATCGCGGACCCACGCCTGGACGAAGACCATCGCGCCGAGGATGAACGCGGCGCCCACCCAGAATGCCGTGTCGAAGCCGAACGCGACGTTCAGCCAGCCGCCGAGCAACGGCCCGATGGCGAAGCCGACCATGCGGAACGTCGTGAACACGCCCATCGCCGCGCCCCGGGTGTGACGCTCGGTGACCTCCGTCAGGAGGGCCACCGACGCCGTCACGGTGAGGGCGAAGCCGACCCCCTGCAGGCAGCGCACGATCACCAGGCTGGTGAAGCTCCCGGCGACGACGAACCCGAGGGTGGCCAGGCCCATCAGCAGGAGCCCGGCCTGGATGAAGATCTTGCGCCGTCCGAGACGATCGCTCCACGCGCCGGCGAACGGCTGGCTGGCCGTGTTGACCAGGCCGAACAGGGCGATCATGATCCCGACGAGGATCGAGTCGGGGAGCGCCGGATGAGGCAGCTTCACGATGTAGATCGGGATCAGGACGATCAGGATGCTGTTGCCGATCCCGTCGGCCATCCGTGCCAACGACAGAGCGACGACCGGCCGCGTGACCCCCAGGCGCTCCTCGAACCACGACGCGTGCATCGCGATCCTCCCTACGCGATCGCGCGCGGCGGATGGACGCGGACCCGTGAGCCTTCCGCGAGCCACGCCGACAGGGGCTCCGCGCCGGGGACGTCGAGGCCGGCGTCTACGTGGTGGTCGGTCGTCGTCCAGACGCGCCACACCGGGCGCTCGAGCCGGAACTCCAGCGTCCCGTCGCCCCGCGCCGCGTAGCCCCACGTGCGCTGCCACAGGAAGGCCGCCTCGGAGCCCGGCTCGACATCGGCCAGGGGCTCGCCGGCGCACGCCCCCACGACGCGCCAGCCCTCGGGGTCGCGCCACGCGTAGGACGTCCAGCGCCCCGGTCGCGGCATGACGCCGGCCGCTCCGAGACGCGCCACGACCTCGCGCGTCTCGGCCGGCTGGCCGTACAGCCAGCGCGCCACGAGAGCCGCGCCGCGCCGCCCCACGACCTGGCGCAGGAACAAAACCCCGCGCCGCGCATCGGGCTCGGGCCGACGGACGTAGAGTCGGAGGTTGACCTGGTCGACGCGGCCGGTCGGCACGAACCGCTCCCCGAGCGTCAGCCCGGTCGACGTCAGGCCGACCACGCCCACGACAGCGCGCTCGCGCCAGGAGTCGATCTCGAGGCCCGGCGGCAGCCAGCGCGCGGCGCGCGCCGGATCGACGGCCAGGGCCACCTGGACGAGGTGGCGGAGCTCGAGGTCGAGCGGCGGGGCGAACCCGCTCAGGGCAGGACGGGCAGGGCGTGCGGGTCGAGCTTGCCCGCGCGGCGGGGCGCCCGCGCGACGATCGCCTCGAGCGGCGTCTCGGGGAGCCGCTCGTAGAGCGTCGTCCGCTGGACCGGGGCGAACCCGGCCTCGCGGATCAATTCCCGGATCTCGGCCACGGACGTCGTGTTGACGAACGCCGCCTCGGCGTGCACCGACTCCTCGAACAGCGTGCCGCCGAAGTCGTCGGCCCCCCAGTGGAGCGCGATCTGGCCGGTCTTCTTCCCCTCGCTGAACCACGACGCCTGGACGTGATCGACGTTGTCCAGGTAGAGCCGGGCCGTGGCCAGGACGCGCAGGTACGCGGCCGGGCCCGCGGGCGCCGGCCGGACCTTCTCGAGCGGCGTGTTGCCGGGCTTGAACGACCACGGGACGAACGCCGTGAACGATCCCGGCCGTTCGGCCCGCGTCGCCCCCTCCAGGGCCAGCGAGCGGTCCTGAAGCGCGCGCACCCGGTCCAGGTGCTCGATCCGCTCGGCGGGCGTCTCGATCGAGCCGTACATCATCGTCGCCGTCGTGCGGAACCCGACTCGGTGGGCCTGTTCGTGGACCTCGAGCCATGCCTCGGGGCCACCCTTGCGGACGCCGAGCTTCTTCCGTACGCGCGGCGCCAGGATCTCGGCTCCGCCGCCGGGAATCGTCCGCTGGCCGGCGTCCCACAGGTCCTCGAGCACCAGCCGGAGGGGCTTCTCCGAGACGTCGGCCATGGCCTGGATCTCGACCGCGCTCCAGAAGTGCGGCAGGACGTCGGGGAAGCGCTCCACCCACCGCCGCACGACCTCCAGGTAGTAATCGTAAGGCAATCCGCGGATGA
>CAZCZH010000025.1:0-18672 GCA_964502985.1 uncultured Gemmatimonadales bacterium | reverse complement strand
GACGCTGGGCGACTTCTGGCAGCAGCAGATCGGTTCCGTGATCGGGGTCAGTTCGCTCAAGTGGGGCGCCCTGGGTACGCATAGCTACGCCTCGGCGTACGCCTCGCTTTCCGGCCGCGATATGGCCCGGATCGCGTACTTGCTGCTGCAGCGGGGCACCTGGGACGGCACGGCCATCGTGAGCGCCGACCGCATCGACGCGATCACCCACTGGGATCCCATCCTCGCCGGCACCGTGTACGGTCCGCAGATCCAGTTCCCCACCGACCCGAACTCTCACGATCGCTACGGGCGGCTCACATGGACCAATCGTACCGGGAGCAGCTTCGTTGGAGACGGGGTGCCGGCGGACGCCTACTACTGCGCCGGGTACAAGACCAACTTCTTCCTCGTAGTGCCCAGCGAGGATCTGATCATCGTCAGGCTGCAGAACGGCCCCATTCCGTGGAGTGACTCCGTGTTCAGCGACATCAACACGAAAGTCGTTTCGGCCATCGTGGAGGATCCAGGCAATTCGGCGCCCACCACTCACATCACCGGCCCTTCCGACGGCGCCGTCTTCGCCGCGCCCGCCACGGTTCCGATCACCGCCGATGCGAGCGACTCCGATGGCAGTGTGACCCAGGTGGCGTTCTACGCCAACGGCGACTTCATTGGCTCCGACGCCACGGCACCGTACATGGTGAGCTGGAAGAACGTGGCCGCCGGCAGCTACGCCCTCACGGCTCGCAGCACGGACGATGACGGCGCCACGACCGCTTCCCCCACGGTGAGCATTACCGTGACCGGTAACTTCCCGCCCACAGTGCAGATCACGAGCCCGGCGCCGAACGCCAGTTTCCGGGCTCGGTCCGATATCTCGATCGCAGCGACCGCCGCCGACTCCGACGGCGAGGTGAGCCAGGTGGCGTTCTATGCCGGCACCACGCTGCTGGGCACCGACCAGTCAGCTCCGTACACCCTCACCTGGGGGCGCGTAGCGCCGGGGAGCTACTCGCTCACCGCACGCGCGACCGACGACAGCGGGACCACGACGACATCGGCAGCGGTGAACATCAAGGTGCGAAAGAAATAACCCGCCGCAGGTCGGCTACTCGCTGGCTGTCGATCGCCTCGTCGTCGCGACTTCCGTGATGCCGGGTCGAGACCGTCAGCCCGCCCGTTTAGACTTGACCCCATGCGAAGCGTGACGATCGAGAATCTGTCGACCCTGCCGGTCGGGGAACGGGCGGTCCTGGTCTGCCCGAACCGCGGCGTCGGACGCGAGGTGCTGCGCGCGCTGGCGCTGGGGGGCGGCGGGTGGCTCGGGCTGGAGATCGCGACGCCGGAGTCGCTGGCGTCGGATGTGGTCGCGACCGATCTGGCGCGGGAGGGGCTGGCGCCGCTCGACGAGCTGGATCGCCGGGCGCTGGTCGACGAGGCGCTGGACGCGGCGCTCGAGGCGGAGGACCCGGCGCGCTTCGGCGAGCTGCGCGAGGGGGTGGGGTTCCGGGACGCGGTGGCGAACGCCGTCGAGGCGCTGCGGCTGGCGGGGGTCGGGCCTGGGGCCCTGCGCGCGGCGGACCTCGAGGACACGGGCAAGCGGGACGCCCTGGCCGACGTGCTCGAGCGCTACGAGGCGGGGCTCGCGGCGGCGCGCGGGGTCGACGTCGCGGACGCCTTTCGGCGCGCGATCGCGGCGGTCGAAGGTGGGGCGGAGGCCGCGCCCGGCGCGCGGATCCTGCTCATGCCGGAGCTGAGGACGCGGGGGCTGGCGGGGCGCTTCGTGGGGGCGCTGGCGGCTGGCGGCGCGAGCGTGCTGGCGGGCGCCGCCCCCTCTCCCCTCGCCTTCCTCCACGCCGTCGCTGACGCCCCGCCGCCCACCGCCGGCGACCCGGTCCTCGACCTCGTCGCCGCCGGCAGCCCGACCGACGAGCTGCGCGAGGCGCTCCGCCGGGCGCTCGCCGCCGGCGCCCGCTGGGACGAGGTCGAGATCGTGGCCACGGACCCCGTGGCGTACGGCTCGGCCCTCGACACTCTCGCCACGCGCCTCGAGATCCCCGTCACCTACGCCGTCGGGCTGCCCATCGGGCGCACGCGCCAGGGGCGCGCGGCGATGGCCTGGCTGACCTGGATCCAGGAGGACTTCCCCGCCGACATCCTGCGCCAGCTCCTGGAGTCGGGGGACGTGCGGCCGCCGGACGACGAGGGGCCGTGGAGCGGGCGCCTGGCGCGGCGGCTGAGGCGGCTCCGGGTGGGCTGGGGCCGGGCGCGCTACCAGGACACGATCGCCCGCGCGCTGAACGCCCTCGACGAGGCGCCGCCCCTGCCCGACGACGACCCGCGCCCGCCCGAGGAGATCGCCGAGCGGCGGACGCGCGAGCGCGCCGAGCTCGAGACCCTGCGCGACCTGGTCGCCGCGATTCTCGACGCCACGCCTCCCGTGCCGGACCGCCTGGGCCGCGGCGCGGCGCGCGTCGCGCCCGCCGCCCTGGCCGAGGGGCTGCGCGCCTTCCTGGCCTTCGTCCCCCACCCGACGCCGGTCGAGGCCGAGGCCCACGCGCGGCTCGTCGAGCGGCTCGAGCGGATCGCCGAGCGCCTGACGCGCGAGACGTCGTTCGGCTCGGCGCTCGCCATCCTGCGCTCGCACCTCGACCTGCGCGTGCCGTCGCCGGGCGCCGAGGGGCCGCTCCCGTGGTCGTCGGCGGGCGGCGCGCTCCACTTCGCCGACCTCGACCATGGCGGCTGGACGGGGCGCCGGCTGACGTTCGTCGTCGGGCTGGACGCCGAGCGCTTCCCGGGCGCCGGGATCCAGGACCCGATCCTGCTCGACGCCGACCGCGAGCGGCTGGACCCCGGGGCCCTGCCGTCGGCCGTCGAGCGGCTGGCGGAGCGGCGCTGGGCGCTGGCGGCCCTGCTGGCGCGGCTCGGGGGCGGGCGGGGCGGCGCGGCGCCCGGCCGCGTGACCCTGTCCTACTCCGCGTGGACGGCGAGCGAGGGGCGCGCCGTCGCGCCGGCGGCGGACCTGCTGCAGGCCCTGCGCCTCCGCGAGCGCGACCCGGCCCTCGACTACGAGGCGTTCCACGCCGCGGTATCGCCCGTCGCCTGCGCGGTGCCGCGGGGCGCCGCGCGGCTGGACGACGCCGATGTCTGGCTCGGCGCCCTCGAGGACCCGGCGGACGGGATCCTCCTGGCCGGGCTCCCCGCCGTCCGCGCAGTGTTCCCGTTCCTCGACCGGGGGCTCGCCGCGCGCGCGGCGCGCGAGAGCGACGCGTTCACCACGTGGGACGGGCGCGTCGAGCCGCGCCCCGACCGGCTCGACCCGCGGGCCTGCGACCGGGTCCAGTCGAACACGGCCCTCGAGACCCTCGGAGCGTGTCCGCTGCGCTACTTCTACCAGCGCGTCCTCGGCGTGTGGAAGCCGGACGACCCGGCGCTCGACCCGGGCGCCTGGCTCGAGCCCCGCCATCGCGGCACGCTGCTCCACGACGTGTACGAGATCGCGCTCGGCCGTGCCCGCGAGCGGGGGATCGACCTGGCCGACGACGCGTTCGGCGACCTCGCGGGGCGCGTCCTCGCGGAGCGCGTCGAGCGCTTCCGCGGCGAGGTCCCCGTCCCCAGCGAGGTCGTCTTCCGCCGCGAGGTCGCCGCGCTCGAGGCCGACGTGCGCTCGTTCGTGCGCATGGTCCGCGAGCGTCCGCCGGCCTGGCTCGACCTCGAGCGGCGGTTCGGCTACGGCCGGGGCGGCGACCCGGTCGAGCTCTCAATTCCCGGCGGCAGGCTGCGCGTCAGCGGCCGGATCGATCGCGTCGACGAGGAGGACGCCGGCCTCGTCGTCGTCGACTACAAGACCGGGAAGACGTACGGCTACGGCGCCGCGACGGGCACGTGGTCCGGCGGGCGGCGCCTCCAGCACCTGATCTACGCGCGGGTCGCGCGGCTCCTCTACGGCCGCGAAGTGACGCGGATGGAGTTCTGGTTCCCGACCGCCCGCGGCGAGAACCACCGCGCCGCCTACCCCGTCGCCGCGCTGGGCGACGGCGACGAGGTCCTGGGCGCCCTGTGCGACACGCTGGCCGCCGGCTGGTTCGTCCCCACCGACGATCCGTCCGATTGCAAGTTCTGCGACTACCAGAAGGTGTGCCGCGTGAACGCCGAGAACTGGAACGACGTCGAGTCCCCGCCCGCCGAGTGGGGCAAGGCCCATTCGGGCCTCGACGAGTACCGCCACCTGCGTCTCCTGCGGAGCCTCGGATGAGGATTGCCCTCCAGGACGTCGTGTGTTACAATGTCTTACATGACGGAGTACGACATGAAAGCCACCGTAACGGTGCGGCTCGATGAGGAGCTGGAGCGCCGCCTCGAGCGCGCCGCGCGTCGCGCGGGCCGGAGTCGCAGCGCGATCGTCCGCGAGGCGCTCGAGCGCCAGCTCGCGCGGATGGCGTTCGAGCAGGTGCGCGAGCGGATCATGCCGTTCGCCGAGGCGCGGGGCATCCTCACCGACGAAGACGTGTTCCGCGACGTCTCCTGATCCCACCGATCCTGAAGGTCTTCCTCGACACCAACGTCCTCGTCGCCGCGTTCGCCACGCGTGGGCTGAGCGCGGACGTCGTTCGGCTGGTCCTCGCCGAGCACGATCTGGTGACGAGCGAAACCGTCCTCGAGGAGCTGGAGCGGGTTCTCATCCAGAAGATCGGCGTCCCGGAGAGGATCGCGCGCGAGGCGCTGGATCTCCTTCGCGAGCATTACGTCGAGCCGGTACCGGAGTCGGTTCCCGAGTTCGGTCTGCGGGACCGGGCCGACGCGCGCACACTCGCTTCGGCCCAGGCGGCCGGCGCCGATGTCTTCGTGACGGGCGACGCCGAGCTCCTCGACGCGGCCGGGCGGATCGATCGGCCGCGGATCCTCTCGCCTCGAGGCTTCTGGGCCCTGCATCGCCAGTGACCGAGGGATGACGGTCGGCGCGACCGCGTCGTGGCGGACGCCGCGCGAGGGCCCCGCGCCGCCCGACCAGGCGGCGCGCGACCGGATCGTCGAGGATCTCGACACCTCGCTCCTGGTCGAGGCGGGAGCGGGGTCGGGGAAGACGACGGCGCTCCTCGAGCGCATGGTGGCGCTCCTCGCGACGGGGCGCGCGCGGGCGCCCGAGATCGCCGCCGTCACGTTCACCAAGAAGGCCGCCGCCGAGCTCCGCGAGCGGTTCCAGATCGCGCTCGAGGACGGGTTCCGTCGCGCGCGCGAGGCGGGCGACGAAGAGGTCGCGGCGCGCCTCGACGCGGCATTGCAGGACATCGAGCGCGCGTTCATCGGCACGATCCACGCGTTCTGCGGGCGGCTGTTGCGCGAGCGGCCGATCGCCGCGCGCCTCGACCCCGGGTTCCGCGAGCTGACGGGTCCCGAGGAGGAGGAGCACCGGCGCCGGTTCTGGCACAAGTGGGTCGAGCAGCGGGGCGTCGCCGAGGACCCGGCCCTGCCGGCGCTCGAGGCGCTCGGGATCTCGCCCTACGACCTGTACGCCGCGTTCACCACGCTCGACGCGAATCGCGACGTCGAGTTCCCCGCGCCCGAGGTCGGGCGCCCCGACGCGGCGCCCGTCCGGCGCGCGCTGGAGGCGCTCCTCGATCGGACGGCCGGGTTCCTGCCGCGGCGCGAGCCGGAGAAGGGGTGGGACGTCCTCCAGAAGAAGCTCAGGCGCCTGCGCTACGCCCGCTCGACGCCGGACTGGGACGACGACGCGGCATTCTTCGACGAGCTGTCCTCGATCGTCGGATACAGCGGCTACGCCACGTGGTTCAATCGCTGGCCGGAGGTCGACCCCGACCGGGTCCGCGAGGTCCGCGACGCGGTCGTCGAGTTCGGCGCCAACGACGGCCTCGCCGAGCGGACGCTGTCGCGGTGGTACGCCCACCGCTATCCGGTCGTCCTGGGCTTCGCGGGTCGGGCGGCCGCGGACTACGCCGCCGAGCGGCTCAGGACGGGGCGCCTGACGTTCCAGGACCTCCTGCTCCACGCCGCGCGGCTCCTGCGCGAGAGCCCGTCGGCGCGCCGCGAGCTGGGGGCCCGCTGGCCGCGGCTCCTGGTCGACGAGTTCCAGGACACGGACCCGATCCAGGCCGAGGTCGTGTTCCTGCTGGCGGCGGACGATCCCGGCGAGACCGACTGGCGCCGGGTCGTGCCGCGGCCGGGCGCGCTGTTCGTGGTCGGCGACCCGAAGCAGTCGATCTACCGCTTCCGCCGCGCCGACATCGAGGTCTACCAGCAGGCGCGGCGCCGGTTCGACGGCGTCCTGGAGCTGATCGCCAACTTCCGCTCGCGGCCGGCGATCGGCGAGTTCGTGGACACGGAGTTCTCCGGCCGCTTCCCGGAGGCCGCGACCGAGGTGCAGGCCGCGTTCGCCCCGCTCGCGACACAGCGGCCCCGATCGGACGGCGGCGAGGCCGCGATGGACGAGGGCGTGTGGTGCTACGAGGTCCATCCGGAGAACCCGAATCGCGACGCGAACGTCGCTGCGGCGGACGCCGAACGGCTCGCGGCGTGGATCGACGCCCGCATCCGCTCTGGCGCGCGGCGCCCGGGCGACTTCCTGATCCTGCCCTACCACCGCAAGTTCCTGACGCGCTACGCCGAGGCGCTCGAGGCGCGGAACGTGCCCGTCCAGGTGACGGGGAGCGAGCTGGTCATCGAGGACGAGCTGTCCGAGCTCCGGCTCCTGCTCGAGGCGCTCGTCGACCCGACGGACGAGACGCTCGCCGTGGCGGTCCTGATCGGGCTCTTCTTCGGCCTCGACCACGAGTCGCTGGCGGCCCACGCGCTGGACGGCGGCTCGTTCGAGATCGCGGGGGCGCGCGGGCCCGACGGCCCGGTGGCCGACGCGATGGACCGGCTGCGCGGCTGGCACGACCTCGCGCGGCGGGTCCCGGCCGACGTCCTGGTCGAGACGCTGGTCGGCGACCTGGGGCTCGTGCCGTACGCCGCAGCCAGCGGCCTCGGCGCGGCGCGCGCCGGCGCCATCGGCTACGTGCTCCAGGTGATCCGCGACATCGGGCTCGAGGGCGACACGTCCTTGCGCGCGGCGATCGAGGCCCTCGACGTGACGCTCGAGCAGGGCGAGGCCGAGGCGCCCCTCGAGCCTGGCCGCGAGGACGTCGTCCGCATCATGAACCTGCACCGGGCGAAGGGCACCGAAGCGCCGGTCGTCGTACTCGCCGCGCCGTGCGGCTGGGAGGAATACGATCCGCGGCTCCGGGTCGCGCGCCACGCGGACGGCCGCGCGGTCGGCTGGACGGAGGTCAAGGCGCCCTCGCGCGGCTTCCACCCGCCGGTTGTCGCCCGGCCGCTGGACTGGCGCGCGCACCAGGCGGTCGAGGCGGAGTTCGAGAAGGCCGAGCGCGATCGGCTCCTGTACGTCGCCGCGACTCGCGCCGAGGACGAGCTCCTCGTCGGGCGCTGCTTCAAGTCCAAAGGCGGCGCCAAGGACAAGGGCTCGTTCTGGGAGCCGCTGTACGGCGGGCTCGAGCGCTGCGGCCCGGTCCACCCGCTGGGCGAAGTGCCCGCGCCCGGCCGCCGCCCTCTCGAGACGGACGACGCGGCGATCGTCGCCGCGTGCGACGCCGCGCGCGGGGCCCGGGCCGCCGCCGCCGAGCCCTCGTACCAGGCCGTCGCCGCGACGGCCCTCGCCAAGGGCGACGACCCGGCGCTGTCGCGCGGCGCCGGCGGCCGCGGGCGCGACTGGGGGAGCGCCGTCCACCAGGGCCTCGAGGCCGCCCTCCGCGGACTGGACGGCGACACCCTGCGCCTCGCCTGCCGGGCCGCGCTCCTGGCGCACGAGCGCCCCGTCGACCGCAACGGCGAGCCGCGCGAGCTGGGCGAGCTCCTCGCGCTCGTCGAGGCGATCGCCGGCTCGGAGCTCTTCGCCCGCGCCCGATCGGCCGAGCGGCTCCTCGTCGAGGTTCCGTTCGCCCGCGCGATCCCGACGGACGCCGGCCCGCTCCAGCTCGTCGAGGGCGTCGTCGACCTCGCCTTCCGCGAGCCCGGTGGCTGGGTTCTCGTCGACTGGAAGACCGACGAGGTCGACGACCCCGCCATCCTCGCCGCCCGTCGCGCCGCCTACGAGCGCCAGCTCGCGATCTACGCCGAGTGCTGGGAGGCGCTGACCGGCGAGCCCGTGGCCGAGCGGATCCTGCGCTTCACCGCCTGAGCCCCCGCGGTCTCCGGCGGAACGCCGCCTCCTCAAACCAGAACAAGCGCGCCAGGGCCTCGGTGAGCGGATGCTCCCAGTCGATGCGAAACGACGCGGCGTCTCCCGAGCGTCGAGGACAGACCCGCTCGACCAGCCCCGCCATCCAGAGCCGGTCCAGGGCGTCCGCCGTCCCCTGCGGCGAGACACCGCTGCACAGCGCCAGATCCCACGCGCGGTAGGCTCCGGGCGCGTGCGGTCGGTCTTCGTGGAACAGCTGACGGATCGTCCGCACGGTGCCCGGCCCGACGAGCAGCCGGTCGAGCGGCCAGCCATCGTAGGGCTCCCATCCCAATCCACCCCGCCGGCGTCTCCTGCGAGGCCCCCGCTGTCGGTCGTTCGACATCTCTCGAATCCCTTCCGGGAGGGGTCCCGAAGAACGGCTCCCCGTGTTTCTATGCATAGAAACAGGGGAACCGCGCATTAGACGGGCCACCCTCTGATCGGCACATTTGACTACATTTAAGCGGGGGATATCGGCTGTGTATTTACAGTGTCACTGTCGTACTGTATAATCATCGAATGACGGACGATTCCCTGACCCTGAGCGAGCTATCCGATCTCGCGGAGACGACCCCGCGGACGATTCGCTACTACATCAAGGAGGGGCTCTTGCCGTCCCCGGGGACGCGCGGGCCGGGGGCGCACTACGACGTCGGCTACGTCGATCGGCTGCGGCTGATCCGGCGGCTCCAGGAGGCGCACCTCCCGCTGTCGGAGATCGCCAGTAGGATCGGGGGGCTGGGCGACGACGAGGTGCGCGAGGTGCTGAACGCGCCGAGCCGGCTGGCGGCGGACTCGGCGGCCGACTACGTGCGCTCGGTCCTGGCGACGCGCGGCATCCCGCCGCCGGCCGACGCGGTATTCGAGCTGCGGAGCCCGATGGGCATCCCGGCAACATCGCACTGGGAGCGGATCGCGATCGACCCGGACATCGAGCTCCACGTCCGCCAGCCGCTGTCCCGGCACAGGCAAGGCTTCCTGAAAAGGCTTCAGGAAACGATCCACGACCTTCTCGACGAGGAGCCACGATGAACTCGATGAAGCTGATCGCGCGCACGGACCGCGAGCTCGTCCGGGCGGGAGCCCGGAGCGACCGCTACGTCCACCTGACCCTGACCGCGCCCGCCGGCCACCGGACGCGCACGCGGGCGCCCGTCCACGTGACTCTCGTGCTCGACCGTTCGGGGTCGATGGGCGGGGAGAAGATCCGGCTGGCGAAGGAGGCGGTGCACCACAGCCTGCATCTGCTCGACGAGCGCGACCGGTTCAGCCTCGTGTTCTACGACGACAAGATCGACGTCGTCGTCGAGAGCACACCGGCTACGGGGGAGGCGGTGCGCAACGCGCTCGAGCGGATCGTCGAGGTCCAGGCGCGCGGCTCGACGAACCTCGCCGAGGGGTGGCTCAAGGGCGTCGAGCAGATCGCCCTTCACCAGGACCCCGAGTTCGTCAACCGGGCGCTCCTCCTGACCGACGGCCTGGCCAACGTCGGGATCACCGACGGCGCCGAGCTCGAGCGCCACGCGGCCGAGATCCGCCGGCGCGGGATCTCGACGACGACGTTCGGGGTGGGGGCCGACTTCGACGAGGACCTGCTGCGCCGGATGGCCCAGGCGGGCGGCGGGAACTTCTACTTCATCGAGACGCCGGGTCAGATCCCGGACCTCCTGACGAGCGAGCTGGGAGAGACGCTGGAGACGGTCGCGCGCGCCGTGCGGATCGTCGTCGAGACGTCGGCCGGGATCGTCGTCAAGCCGATGACGCCCGTCGCCGAGGAGCTCCACGAGGGGACGCGCTGGGTGCTCGGGATCGGCGACCTCGTGTCGCGGCAGGAGGTCGAGTGCCTGATCCGGCTCAACTTCCCGCGCGGCGAAGAGGGCACGGCGGCGTGGGTCCGGCTGTCGGTCGAGGACCGGGACGGGGCGGAGCTGGCGAGCGCCCCGGCGCTCCGCTGGACGTTCGCCGACCACCGGGCGAACGACGTCCAGGCGCGGGACCGCGCCGTGGACCGCGTCGTGGCCCGGACGTACGCGTCCCTGGCGCGCCGCGAGGCCTTGATCCTGAACCGCGACGGGCGCTACGAGGAGGCGCGGGCCCGGCTCCACGCCGTCGCGCGCCGGATCCGCGACTACGCCGGCGACGACCCCGAGCTGAACCGGATCTGGCAGGAGCTCGAGGACGAGGCGCCGGAGCTTTTCACCGCGTTGGGCGTCATGGAGCGGAAGTCGCGCTACTACATGGCCAACCTCGACCTGACGTCGCGCACGCCGGAGGGCAAGGCCCGCCGCGCTCGGGACTAGACTGGTCTGACTCATATGACTATAATGGTCATATGAAGACCGCGTCCATCTCCGGACTGAAGGCGCGACTCAGCGAGTACCTGCGCGCGGTCCGCCGCGGAGAGGAGATCGTCGTGACCGACCGTGGCCGCCCGGTCGCCCGGCTGGCTCCGCTCGAAGGCCCGGCGCTGCGCCAGGAGCGGGTCGAGGAGCTGGTCGACGCGGGACTGGCGCGCCCCGCCTCTGCGCGTCTGCCCCGGGACTTCTGGAAACGACCGCGTCCGGGCGATCCCGGTGGCCTCGTACGGGAAGCGCTGATCGTGGAGCGTCGCGAGGGCCGTTGAGGTTCTGGGACTCGTCGGCCCTCGTTCCGCTGTGCATCGACGAGCCGGCCACGGTCGAGGTGCGGGGGGCGCTCGACGCCGACCCGGCGATGGTCGCGTGGTGGGGTTCGCCCGTCGAGTGCATGTCGGCCCTGGCCCGACGCCGCCGGGAAGGAGCCCTCGACCGCGACGGCGAGCGCGACGCCCGCGCGCGGCTGGAGGAGCTCCGGCGATCGTGGGTCGAGATCGTGCCCAGCGAGGAGCTGCGCAGGGAGGCCGCGGCGCTCCTCCTGCGGCACCCGCTGCGCGCCGGCGACGTCCTGCAGCTCGCGGCGGCGAAGACGTGCTTCCCGGCGGCCCGGCCCGGCGAGATCGTCACGCTCGACGACCGCCTGCGCGAGGCCGCGATCCAGGAAGGCCTGGTGCCGATTCCCTGACCGCGGACCGCAGCCGGTCCGGCCCTGCCGTCTCGGCCCGACGCTACTCCCTGGTCCAGATGGCCGCGAAGCGGCCCGAGTTGGCGTAGCCGCGCACGCGGTACAGCCGGAACCCCTGCCCGGCGTACTTCAAGAACTCGCTCTGGTACTCGGCCGGCGTCATGCCGTGGCGCGCGGGCCACGTGCCGGGCATCGGACGCCAGATCGCGCCGAAGCGCATCCCGCCCGACAGCTCCTCCGGGTCGACGCTCGTCAGGCGCAGCCCCTCGTCGTAGTTCGACGCGAACCGCTCGTTGAACTCGTCCGACGACATGTAGTGCCGCTCTGAGAACCCGGGCTTGGCGTCCTTGACGAACACCGCCGCCCAGCGGCGCTGGCCGTTCACCTCGTACGCCACCCGGTCCTCGACCCGCATGTGGTCGTGGACGACGTACTGCTGCCACTTGGCGTCCCAGTCGGCGTCCGTCAGGCCGTGGTGCGCGACGTACCCCTCGCCGGCGGTCTTCTTCCAGATGACGGTGAACCGCGGCGCGCCCGAGCCGTCCTTGGCCACGGAGATCTCGCGCGGGCGGAACCCCTTCTGCCCGTAGGTCGCGAACCACTTCTGGTAGTCGTCGCCGGTCATGTACAGCCGGGCGTACCACGCGCTGGGGAGCCCGCGCTGGAACGAGCCCGAGGCGAGCACCTCGTCGTTCCGGCGGTGGATGTCGATCGTCTGCAGCGCCATCCCCATCCCCGTGTAGTAGCCCCAGTAGCCGGTCACGTACTTCACCGGCACGTTGTGGAACGAGGGGTAGAACGGGGCGATCAGGCGCACGTAGTCGGTCTCGTCGAGCAGGTCGTAGCAGTCGCTGCCGGCCTTCTCGTAGACGCCGTACGCGTCGACGAACACCCACTCGCTCGTGCCCGGGTTGGGCGCGGTCATCTGGAAGTGGAGGTGGTTGTTGGCCGTGTTGGGATTGGTCGGATCGCCGTCGTTGTCGAGGCCCCAGCCTGCCCCGCCGTAGCCCGTGTTGCCGCTGTAGCCGATCAGCTGGCCGGCGCGCACGATGTCGCCCGGCTCGACCTGGATCGTCTGGGCGTTCGTGCCCCACTGCTGCTCGGAGTGCGTCGCCTTGTGGGCGAACAGGTAGTAGCGGTACTTGCGCGAGTAGTCGCCGTTCTCGTCCTTCTTCTTGTCGTTCGCCGTCACCGTCATCGCGCCGGCGTTGGCGACGTCGTGGTCGTGGCCGTCGCGCAGGTGCATGTAGACGCTGCGGTACCTGTCGCCGTTCGTCGCGCCGTGCTCGATGATGACGACGTTCCCCACCCAGTCGCTCCAGCGCACCGTGACGACACGCCCGTCGCCGGCCGCGCGGACCTCGAACGAGGGGTCGATGCCCTCGCCCGTGGCGCTCGACTTCTTGCTGTAGTCGATCGAGCCGTGGAACCCGCCGTTGCCGTACACCCAGCCCTGGCCGAGGACGACGTCGGGGTCGTGGAACGGCACGAACAGCGGCGTGCTGGCGCGGATCGAGGCCGCGTAGGCGCGGGCGTCGGCGTCGCTCGCGAAGTACGCCGACGGGTTGTAGTAGCTGACGTCCGCCCCCGCGACCTCGTCCTTGAAGGTGAAGCTGCAGCAGGTCGAGCCGGAGAGGGTCACGGTGGGGGCGACGCACGCCTTGGGGGCCGGCGGGGGCGGGGCGAGGAGCTCGAGGCCGTCGGGCCCCGCGGGCCCGCCCTGTGGCTTGACGCGCTGCGGCCGCGCGGGCCTGGTGGGGCGCGCCGGCTGGGCCGGCCGCGCCGGCGCCACCGGCTGGCGCAGGGCCGGCGTCGCCTCGAGGCCGTCCGCCTGGAGCTGGTCGCCGAACGACGCGCGCGCGGCCGGCGAGTTCCAGTTCAGGGTCTTGATGCGCATGGCGAACGTGCGCCGCTGCGCGGGCGGGGGCGCGTAGTCGGACTCGCCGCGCGCCGCGGCCTCGATCCCGGCCTCGTGATCGGGCCCCGACGGCATGGCGACCGTCGCCGGCCGGTACTGGAGCTCGGATAGGTTGACGTAGTCCGGCGTCGCGAGCCGCGCCGCGGCGGCCGGCTGCGGCGCCCGCTTGATGACGGCCCGCTCCTGGCCGCGCGCGGTGCCCACGACGGGCGGTACGGCGACGAGCGAGAGCGCGAACAGAGCGAACCACCAGCCCGCTCGGCGTTTCATCGGCTGCCTCCTTCGGGGGAACTGGGGTCGCGGGCGCGGCCGCTCGACTGCGGCGGACGCGATCCTCCCGCATGGGCCAGTATACCCGATCGGTCGTCGCGACCCCTGCACGGAACGATGCGATCCGAGCGTGTCGCTTCGTTACACCGGCCCGCCACGGAACGACTCCCGCCGCTCGCCGAAGACGGGCGAAACCCCGCTTCGCGGCGAAAGTTCGGCCGGTCGATGTCGGCCCGCCGACGATCATGGCACGCCTTCTGCAACACAGCACGGGCGACCGGCATGCGGGAAGCGAACCCTCGCCCGGAGGAGGCGACCGATTTCCCATCCGATCGACCACCGCGTCACGTGCCCGGAATGCAGCCACGAGCAGGAGATCGTCCTCTGGCGAACGATCGACGGGGGGCTGGATCCGGAGCTGCGCGATCTCCTGCTCGACGGCGAGCTGAACCTGTTCCGTTGCGAAGTGTGCGCGGCCGAGGCGTTCTACACGCCGGCGCCGATCCTGTACGTCGACAGCGCGCGGCGCTACTCGGTGCAGTACTACCCGCCGGCGATCCTCGATCACGACGAGGTCATGGTCCACACGTTCGACGGCGAGGGGCGCGTCTCCCCGGTCGAGCCACCCGCGGAGGATGAGGTCGGGTGGCCCTACGACCAGGACGCTCCCCACGTCGTGTTCGACTTCGACGAGATGCTGCGCTACATCACGTTCCGCGAGCGGCTGCACACGCTGATGGACCTGCCGGTCGCCGTGCCGGTGCCGCACGGGTTGCCGGAGATCGACTTCGGCTCGCTGGACATGTCCGGCTGAGCCCTCCCGCCGGCTGAAGCCCCCGCCGGCCGGCCCCATCGACTAGATTGGGGCGCATGCGAAGACAACGGGAATCGAGGACGGCGGGCCGCAGAACCCCTCTCGCGCTCGGCGTGGTGGCGCTCGTGGCGGCCAGCGTGATCGCGCCCGGCGCGGTCGCCACGGCCGACGCGCAGGACGCGCCGTCGTTCACCCCGGCCCAGATCGACAGCGTGACCCGCGCCCGGCTGGACGCCGGCGTGGAGGCTCTCGACTGGTCGTGCCGCGCCGAGGCGAGTGGCGCGACCCGGTGCTACGCGCTGGAGCGCGAGGCGGGGGAGGTGCGCTTCGGCGACGGGGCTCGCGGGGCGCGGCCGCCGAGCGGCCAGGTCCGCCGGCCCGTCCTCGTCCTGACCCCGGCCGACTCTCCCGACGAGCTCGCGGTGATCGGCCGCGCGCTGGCCGCCGATCCGTCGTCGAAGGATGCCCTCGCGCGCTGGCGGGCGGTCGTCCTGCGCGAGGCGAAGGCCGGCCGCGATCCCTCGCTCCTCGTCCCGCGGGTCCTCGACGCGGCGGCTGGCGCGCTCGGGGGCCAGGCGACCCTGCAGGAGCTCGCCCTGCAGAACGCGATGCAGGAGCGACAGCGGCGGTTCACGCTCCTGTCCAACATCATGAAATCGCTCCACGACACGGCGAAGAACGCGATCCAGAACGTGCGCTGAGAGGGATCGTCGTCGGAGGATGGCGCTAGGCTAGGGGAGACGATCATGGACAAGGCAGCCAACCCCGTCGATCTCCGCGAGCGCGCGCTGGGAGGCGTCGTGGGGCTCGTCGTCGGCGATGCGCTGGGCGTGCCGGTCCAGTTCCTCGACCGCGAGGTCGTGCGCCAGGACCCGGTGCGCGGGATGCGCGCGGACGGCCGGCGCCCTGCCGGCACGTGGTCCGACGACGCTTCGCTGGCCCTCGCCACGGCCGCCAGCCTGGCCGACAACGGCTACGACCCGCGCGACATGATGCTGCGCTTCCAGCGCTGGCTGCTCGAGGGCGAGTACACGCCGCACGGGATCGCGTGGGACGCGGGGCGGACGACGAGCCTGTCGATCCTCCGCGCGCGAGCCGGGGCGCCGCTCGCCAAGGCCGGGGGACGCAACGAGCGCGACAACGGGAACGGGTCGCTGATGCGGATCCTCCCCTTGTCGCTCCACGCCGCCGCGCTGCACCCCGGCGAGGCGATCAAGCGCGCCCGCGAGACGAGCGCCCTGACCCACGCCCACGAGCGGGCGCGGCTGTGCTGCGCCTACCACTCGCTCCTCGTGCGCGGGCTGGTCGAGGGCCGCGGCCTGCGGGACGCGATGGCCGCCGCCTCCGAGACGCTCGCCGACGAGGTCCCCGGGAAGGAGCGCAAGGCCCTGCGGCCGATCCTGTCGGGCGAGATCCTCGAGTGGGACGAGGAGCGGGTCGACACGTCGGGCTACGTCGTCCACACGTTGGGGGCGAGCCTGTGGTGTCTGGCGCGCCACGACGACTATCGCGAGGCCGTCCTGGCGGCCGTCAACCTGGGCGGCGACGCCGACACGACGGGCGCGGTGACGGGCGGCCTCGCCGGCGTCCTGTACGGCCGCGGCGCGATCCCCGACGAGTGGGTGGGCGCGCTGGAGGCGCGTGAGCGGGTGTTCGAGGTCGCCGCGCGCTTCGCCGGTGCGGTGGCCGGCGCGCCGCGCGGGGCGGAGGCCTGAGCCGGTGCCCGAGGAGACGACCAAGCTCCAGCGCTGGCTCGACCTGATCGCGTACCTCGTCGGACGCCGCTATCCGGTCACCGTCGACGAGATCCTGGAGCGAATCCCGGCGTACGTCGCGCCGAGCGACGACGCCCACGACACGACGCGAGCCAGCTCGCGGCGCATGTTCGAGCGCGACAAGACGGAGCTCCGCGAGCTCGGGATCCCGCTCGAGTCGGTGACGTTCGAGGTCATGGGCGAGTCCGCCGACGCCGAGACGGGCCGCGTCGAGGGGTACCGGATCACGCGGAAGGACTTCTACCTGCCGTACCTGCGGCTGCTGGGCGCGCCGGGCGGCGGGGCCGCGACCGCCGCGCCCCCCTCTTCCGCGGGCGTCGACCGGCTCGAGATCGATCCTCCCGACGCGGGCGACGCGCGGCTCGCGCTGCGCGAGATCGAGCGCTTCCCCGACTTCCCGCTGGCTCGCGAAGCGCGCTCGGCGTACCGCAAGCTGACGTTCGACCTCGGGCCCGACACGGGGCCCTTGCCCGCGCTGTACGCCGAGCGGCCCGACGCCGGGGAGATCCGCGAGCGATTACGGACGCTGTCGGCCGCCGTCCTGGCGCGCAAGCGCCTCCGCTTCCGCTACCACGGCATCCACCGCGGCAAGGACACGGATCGCGACGTAGCCGGCTACGGGCTCCTGTTCCAGCACGGTCAGTGGTACCTGATCGGCCACGACGCGCTGCGCGAGGACGTGCGGATCTTTCGCGTCGACCGGATGGAGGACGTGAAGCCGAACGCGTCGAAGCCGCGAACGCCGGACTACGAGGTGCCCGCCGACTTCGACCTGACGGCGTGGCGCGGGCGCAAGGCGTGGGAGCTGGGCGGCGGCGACGAGGTGCCCGTCCGGGCGCGGGTCGCGTTCGACTTTCCGCGCGCGCTGTGGGCCCAGCGCAACGGCCACGGGGTCGAGGTCGAGCGCCGCGCCGACGGCTCCGCCGTGCGCGAGTTCGACGTGCGCCAGGTCGACCCGTTCCTGCGCTGGGTCCTGTCGCAGGAAGGCGCGTCGTCGGCCCGCCCGATCTGCGCGGCGCGTTCCGCGCCATGGCCGCGGAGGTGGCCGCCCTCCACCGAGGCGGTGGCGCCTAGTGGCGCCGCGGCCCTCCGCGGAGGAGCGGCTCGAGCGGATCCTGTACGTGCTGCCCGTCGCGTCGCGCGAGGGCGGCGCCGACCTGGCGGAGCTGGCGGCCGCGCTCGACGTCCCGGTGGAGCGCGTCCTGCGGGACCTCGAGGAGGTCACGGCGCGGGCCTACTACGCGCCGGCCGGGGCGGTCGAGGACATCCAGATCGAGGTCGTGCCGGGGGACGGCGACGCCGGCCCGCGGGTCTCGGTGTGGACGACGGGCGAGTTCCGGCGCCCCGTTCGCCTGTCCCCGCTGGAGGGGCTCGCGCTGTCGCTCGGGCTGAGGCACCTGGCCGAGGGCGCGGGCGCGGAGCGCGCGACGGCCCTGCGCGACCTGGCGGCGCGGCTCGACCGGGCGCTCCCGTCGAGCGCCGCCGAGCCGTTCCTCGCCGGGTGGGCGCTGGACGGCGGGGACCCCCTGGGAGACGGTGCGCTGGCGCTCCTGCGCGACGCCGTGCGCGAACGCCGTCGCTGCCGGCTCGATTACCTCAAGCCCGGCCAGGACGCGCCCGAGGCGCGCGTTCTCCAGCCGTACACGCTGGTCATGGCCGGCGGCCGCTGGTACGCGCTGGGTTACTGCGAGGACGCGGGCGGCGTGCGCGCGTTCCGCCTCGATCGCGTGCTGGACGCGGCGCCGCTCGACGGGACGTTCGACGCACCCGACGACTTCGATCCGGGCGACTACGTGACGGGCGACGAGGTGTTCCGCGCCGACGACGAGGTCGAGGTCGTCGTGCGCTACTCGCCGAAGATCGCGCGCTGGATCCTGGAGCGCGGCGCCGGCCATGAGCGGACCGACGGGAGCGCTGTCGCGTGCCACGCCGTCGCCGACCCGCGCTGGCTTGTGCGGCACGTGCTCCAGTACGGCGGCCAGGCCGAGGTCCTCGAGCCGCCCGAGATGCGAGAGCTCGTCGCGGCCGCGGCCGCGCGCTGCGTGGACACGAACTGGGAGGAGGAGACATGAAGAAGGCGATCAAGTCGACCGAGACCCCCGCCGCGACGCTCCTGCGCGCGGCCCTGTTCGCGACCCAGAAGCATTCCGAGCAACGGCGCAAGGACGAGAAGGCGTCGCCCTACATCAACCACCCGATCCACGTCGCGCACCTCCTGGCGACGGTCGGGGGGGTCGATGACCTCGACACCCTCGTCGCGGCGCTCCTCCACGACACGATCGAGGACACGGACACGACGGCCGCGGAGCTCGCGTCCGAGTTCGGCGAACGCGTGGCGGAACTGGTCGAGGAGATGTCCGACGACAAGTCCCTCCCCAGGGAAGAGCGCAAGCGGCTCCAGATCGAGCATGCCGGGGAGGCGTCCGGCGAGGCCAAGCGGCTCAAGATCGCCGACAAGATCGCCAACGTGCGTGACGTCGCCGAGAATCCGGCTCAGGGCTGGTCGATCGAGCGGCGCCGGGGCTACGTCGAGTGGGCGGCGAAGGTCGTCGACGAGTGCCGCGGCGTCAGCCCGCCGCTCGAGGCGCGCTTCGACGAGGCGCTGGCGAACGCGCGCTCCGCCCTCGACGCGGCGGAG
>CAZCZH010000024.1:0-18758 GCA_964502985.1 uncultured Gemmatimonadales bacterium | reverse complement strand
TGGCGCCCGGCGAGGAGGTCGTCACGACTCCCATCACCGACATCGGGGGCATCGCGCCGATCCTGTTCCAGGGCGCCGTCCCGGTCTTCGCCGACGTCGATGCGGAAACGCTGAACGTCACCGCGGACACCATCGCCGAACGGCTGACGGAGCGCACGGCGGCGATCATCGTGACGCACCTTTTCGGCAACCCGTGCGACATGGATCCGATCCTCGCCCTGGCCGGCGAGCGCGGGCTGCCGGTCGTCGAGGACGCCGCGCAGGCGATCCTCGCGCGCTACCACGGCCGACTGGCCGGCACGATGGGCACGATGGCCGCGTTCAGCCTGCAGCAGACCAAGCACATGACGTGCGGGGAAGGGGGCTTCGTCGTGACGGAGTCGGACGCGCTGGCGTATCGCGCGCGCGTGTGGGCCGACAAGGGGTGGAACTACGCCCCGGTCGACCCGGATCACGAGTTCCTCGGGCTCAACTACCGGATGTCCGAGCTGCAGGGGGCCGTCGCGCTGGCGCAGCTGCGGAAGGTCGAGGAGATGGTCGAGCGCCGGGTCCGCACGGCCGAGGATCTCTCGCGACGGCTGGAGGAGGTGCCGGGGGTCCGCGCCCTGCCGACGACCCACGGTGCCCGGCCGACGTACTGGCGGTTCGTCCTGCAGATCGACCACCAGGTCCTGGGAATGGACGCGGCGGGGTTCGGCGCCGAGCTCAAGTCGCTGGGAATCTGGAACGTTCCGAACTACATCCGCGTCCCGGCCTTCCTGTGCGCCCAGTTCCAGCAGCGCCGCACGTTCGGTGACACCGAGTGGCCGTACTCGGAGGCGCCGGGGCGCTATCCGGTCGAGCGGCTGGAAGACTACCCCGGCTGCCGGCGCGGTCTGGAATCGATTGTCGTCCTGCCGTGGACCGAGCGGCACGAGGAGCGTCACGTCGAGTTCATCGCCCGGGCCGTGGCCGAGGCGGTCGAGCGGATCCTGCACGGCGACGCGGTGGGCGAAGCGCGATGAGCCGTGGATGGCGGGTGACGGCCGTCGTGCCGGTCAAAGACGAGCGCGAGGCCATCGGCTCGCTGCTGGATCGCTTCGAGCGCGCCTTCGCCGCGTCGCACGAATACGCGTGGCGGCTGATCGTGGTCGACGGGGCTTCGACGGACGGCACCCCGGAGATCGTGCGGGACCGCGCCCGTCGCCTGCCGATCGAGCTGCTCGCGCTGACCGAGAGCCGCGGTCTGGGCGGCGCGCTGCGGGCCGGCCTCGAGGCTGCGCTCCCGGAGTCGGACGTCGTCGTCACGATGGACGGGGATGGAACCCACGACCCGTGCGACATGGGACTCCTGCTGGCGGCCCTCGCCGAGGGTCCCGACTTCGTCGTCGCGTCGCGCTTCGCGCCGGGCGGAGACGAAATCGGCGTGCCCGGCCACCGCAAGGTGTTGAGCCACGTCGCCAGCGCGCTGCTCAGGACGCTGTATCCGGTCGACGGCGTCCAGGATTACTCGAGCGGCTACCGGGCGTACCGCGCCGAGGCCCTGCGCGAGGTCGAGCGACGCCGCGGCGCGCTGGTCCGCGAGACCGGCTTCTCGTGCATGCTCGAGCTCCTGCTCGAGCTGCGCGACTGCGGGGCGTGGGGCGCGGAGGTCCCGCTCGTCCTGCGCTACGACCTCAAGCCGGGAGAGAGCAAGATGAACGTCGGCCACACGATCGCCCGCTACCTGGGTCTGATGGCCCGGCATCGGCGGACGGCCCTGCGCCGCCCGCGGGGTTCGCGCGACGCGCTGCAGGTCGGAGGGTGAGCGACGCCCGGGTACCGCTGCGGGTGGCGATCGTGGGATGCGGCGGAATCGCCGCGGCCCACGCCGACGCGCTGGGCGCATCGCCGGACGCCACGCTGGCGGGCGCCGTCGACCCCTCGGCGGAAGCCCGCGGACGAATTGCGGAGAGGTGGGGCTGCCCGACCTTCGGCGACCTGGACGAGCTGCTCGAGTCGGCCTCCGTCCAGGCGGCCTGCGTGTGCACGCCGCCGGCCACGCACCGCGTACTGGTCGAGCGACTGGCGAGCGCCGGGGTTCACGTCCTGTGCGAGAAGCCGGCCGCCACGACCAGCGCCGACGCGCGCGCCATGGTCGCCGCCGCGCGGGAGGCCGGGGTCGCGCTGATGATGTCGGCCAAGTTCCGCCACGTCGAGCAGCTGGCCGAGGCGCGCCGACGGATCGAAGCCGGGGAGATCGGCCGCCCGCTGTTCTGGGAAGTGACGTTCTGCGCTCCCGTCGACGTCGCCGGCCGCTGGCCGGTCCGGCCGGAGGTGTCGGGCGGCGGCGTCGTGATGGACAACGGGCCGCACGCCTTCGACGTGCTGGAGGCGGTCGGAGCGCCGCGGCCGGCGTCCGTCGGCGCCGCGTTCGCCCCGTCGGTCGTCAGCCCGGCCGTGGAGGACACGGCGGAGGCGCTGTTCGTCCTGGAGGACGGCGCGCTGGCCCGCGTGGCCCTGTCGTGGACGTACTTCAGCCGGGATCTGGACTACTTCCTCGTCCAGGGGAGCGAGGGCGCACTGCGCGTCGGCTGGACGGGCGCGGCCATCCGGCGTCACGGAGAGCGGGAGTGGACTCTGGTCGCGGGGGGCTACGACAAGGGTCGGGCGTTCGCGAACCAGCTCGCCGAGTTCGCGCGCCGCGCGCGCTCCGGGTCCCCCGCGGTGACCGACCAGCCCGTGCGCGGGATGGAGTTCGTCGAGTCGATCTACCGGGCGCGGAACGCCGGGCGGCGGGTCGAAATCCAGGCGGGCTCCGCGTCCGAACTCGAGCGCGCGTGAGACCCGGCTCCCACCTCCAGACTCGCGAGGATCGCGGCGCGCCGGGCGGATGGCGCGTGAGTGTCGTCCTGCCGGCCTACAACGAGGCCCTGGCCCTGCCGGTCCTGCTGGAGCGGATCGGACGCGCCATGGCCTGCGTGCCGGCGTACGAGATCGTCGTCGTGGACGACGCCTCGTCGGACGGCAGCGCCGAGGTCGCCGAGGGACTCGCGAGTCGGCTCCCGATTCGCGTCGTGCGCAACCCCGTCAACCTGGGGTACGGCGGGGCGCTGCGGGCCGGAATGATGGCCGCCCGAGGGGGCAGCGACGTCGTCGTGACGCTCGACGCGGACGACACCCACGATCCGGAGCTGATCCCGCGCATGGTGAGGGAGCTCGGCCGCGACTGCGACCTGGTCGTCGCGTCGCGCTTCCAGCCCGGCGGGCGCGGCATCGGGATTCCCGCTCACCGGCGCTTCTTGAGCCGCGCCGCGAGCGCCGTCTTCCGGCGCATGTTCCCGGCCGGCGAGCTGCGCGACTACACCTCGGGTTATCGGGCCTATCACGTCAGCCTGCTGGATCGCCTGATGGCCGAGTACGGCGACGAGTTCGCCCGCGAGACGGGGTTCGCGATGGGCTTCGAGCTCCTGCTCAAGGCGCGCTCGGCCGGGGCCCGCATCCGCGAGCTCCCGCTGGAGCTCGATTACAGCCGCAAGCCGGGCCCGAGCAAGATGCGCATCGCGCGCACCCTGGCGCGCTACACCGTCGTCGTGACCATGCACGGCCTGCGCACGCTGGCGGGGAGCCTCGCGGGATCGTCGCGGGGCGACGGCGACGCGCCGCGCGACGATTCCTGAGCGGCCCGATGGACCACGCCGCCGAGCGACGAGTCGGCCTGTCGATCGACGTCGACTCGGTGGCCAGTCACCTGGCGGGCTACGGCTACGACGACGCGACCGACCGGACCACCGCCCTGGACATCGCCGTCCCCCGGATCCTCGACGTGCTCCGCGAATCGGGGGCCCGGGCGACGTTCTTCCTGATCGCCGGCGAGGCCCGCGATCGGCGCGACGTGGTGCGCGCGATCGTCGAGGCGGGTCACGAGGTGGCGAGCCATTCCCTGAGCCACGCGCTGCCCTTCGGCGGGCCTCGCGGAGAGCGACTGGACGCCGAGATCGTCGATTCGAAGGCCCTCCTCGAGTCGCTGGGAGCCCCGCCGGTGGTTGGGTTTCGGGCTCCCAGCTGGGACGTCGGGCCGGGCGTCCTGGAACGCCTCGTGTCCGCCGGCTACGCCTACGACGCGTCCAGCTACCCTTCCTTCCTGCTGCCCGTCCTGCGGCGCGCCGTGGCCCGGCGCAGCCGCCTGCGACGGAGCCGCACCGAGGATTCCGCGTGGCGCCAGGCGTTCGGCAGGGCGGGCGTGCATCGGCGGGAGACCTCGGCCGGGGCGATCGTCGAGATCCCGATGTTCACCGTTCCCGGCCTGCGGCTCCCGTACTATCACACGATGCGGTTCGTCCTCCCGGCGGCGGCCTTCGGCCTGCTCGAGAGGCTCGCACGGGTCCGCCCGGGACCGATGTGGTACCAGTTTCACGCGGTCGACTTCATGGGGCTGGAGGAGGACCAGTTGGAGGCTCGCATGATCGCCCATCCCGGAGCAGACTGGCCGTTGGAGCGCAAGCTGTCGGAGGCCCGCGAGCGGCTCTCCCGGCTGGCCCGCAGCGGCGACATCGTTCCCCTGCGGGAGATCGCGGGGACGTTGCCCGGAAGCGACTAGTGAGGCGAGAATCGCACCGGCTCGGCGGGCTGCGGATGCAGCTCCTCGTACCAGGTCCCCTGGGCGGTGCGGCCGAGGACCCGGTAGTGGCCGTCGAGGAAGGCCCGCATCTCGCGGGAATTTCGATCGATCAACATCTGCCACCCGTCCTGAACGAATACGTAAGGGGGGGTCGCCTTGCGGAGCTCGCGCACCATCTCGCGCCAGGTGGACGGCGGAAGCATCTCCGGGCTCGAGCCGATCAGCGGGATCGCCTGCGCCCGGTGGGCGAGGGGCATGACGAGGGCGTCGCCGATCACGTAGATCGGCCCCGGCCGGGTGGCTCGGTCTTCGAGGAACGCGGCGTTCAGGCTCGAGATCCGGTAGGGCTTCCACGAGTCGATCCGATACCGCTCCCTCTGCTGCGGGTCGATGGCGAAGCCGAATCGCGCGAGGTGGTAGACCTTGAACACCAGCACTCCGGCCAGCGGCAGGGCGAAGCACAAGGCGACGGCCAGCGTGGCGCGTCGCGGAAGCGAGCCCTCTCCGGCCAGCAGGTCGTCCAGTCCCTCGGCCGCCAGGACCCCGAACGGAACGAGGAACAGGTACCAGTGATACGACCACCACATCTGGATCACGGTCAGCGGGATGGCCAGCGCGATCCATCCCACGAGGCCGAGGTCGAGGGGATCGCGACGCCAGGCGTGCCCCCGGAGGCGCACCGCCGCCAGCAGGATCAGGCTGGCGTAGCATCCGCCGAACCACAGGTTCGGTCGGACGAACTTCATGAACGGCTGATCGACGATCGAGATCGCCCGCGGAGGGAACACGAAGAACGTCCACGCGACGACGCCCAGCGCCCCCTGCGAGGCGATCAGGACGACGTATCCGGCCAGCACGAGGAACGCGCCGCCGGCGAGCCACACGGCGCTGCGGAGCTCGGGTCGCGGGTGGTCGGGATCGAGGCGCCGGATCAGCCACGGCATGGTCCACGCGAGGAGCACGATGGGCAGGAACATCAGCTTGAACAGCAGGCACACCGCGCCCAGGACGCCGGCCGCGAACGGACGCCACCGACCGGAGGCGGAGCGGGTCGAGAACCACAGGCAGCAGAACAGGGGGAGCCCCACCAGGCTCTCGACCTGCGTGAGATGCGGCGCGTGCATCACACCCGCGTAGTAGGCCCCGACGACAAACAGTGGCACGACGCTTGCGACGACAGAGGAGCGAAATCGCGGTCGCAGGAGCACGAGCAGGACGACCGCGAACAGGACCATGTACAGCGACTCGAAGAGGTGAAGGCCGATCTCCGTGAACCCGAAGAGCCGTCCCGCCGCCTCGTAGAAGTAGAAGATCATCGGCTGGCGGACGTCCCAGATGTCGAGGTACAGCACGGCTCCCCGGCTCATCTGGCGGGCGATCTCGAAATCCTGCGCCTGATCGGTGCTGAACGGATATGGTAGATGGAGGAGGCCGAGGATGACGATGCTCGCCAGAACCCACGCGTCCGACGCCACGAACCCGTTCCGATCTCCGGATCGAGCCGTCGGTTCCCGGGAGGCACGCGGGTGAGACATGGCTGACGATCTCCGGCACAACGGGAACGAGTTCGGAAAAGACTCCACCTGGCCGCGCATCGTGCTGGGTTTCGGCACGCGACCCGAGGCGATCAAGCTGGCGCCCGTCCACCACGCGCTGCGCGAGGTCCTGGGGCGCGATCCACAGGTCCTCGTCACGGGGCAGCACCAGGAGCAGCTCGACCAGGCCCTGAGGGTCTTCGGCATCGAGGCCACGGCGAACCTGCGCGTCATGACCGTCCGCCAGCAGCTTCCCGAACTGGCCCAGCGGATCCTGCCCGAAGCGGCGCGGCAACTCCGCAATATGCGCGCGGACTATGTCATCGTGCAGGGGGACACCCTGTCGAGCTTCGCCATCGCATGGGCCGCGTTCCTCGAGAACATCCCCGTCGGGCACGTCGAGGCCGGCCTCCGGAGCCACGACCTGGAGCGACCGTTCCCCGAGGAAGCCAACCGGCGCATGATCGGGGTTCTGGCCGACCTGCACTTCGCCCCGACCGCCCTGGCCCGCGAGAATCTGCTGCGCGAAGGGGTCGCCTCGGATCGCGTCCTGGTGACCGGCCAGACCGGCGTGGACGCGATCCTGCACGCCGCGGAGAAGGGGGTCGTACCGGCGGACCTGCCAGCGGGGCCGTTCGTCACGATCACGCTCCATCGGCGCGAGAACTGGGCCATCCTGGAGGATCTGGCGGGCGCGCTGGCGATCCTCGCCGGACGACACCGCGACCGGACGTTCGTGTTCCCCGTGCATCTCAACCCGATCGTCCGCGAGGCCGTCCTTCCGCCGTTGGAGAACGAGCCCAACGTGTTCCTCAGCGACCCGTTCGATTTCGGCTCGATGGCCGCCGTGCTCGCGCGCAGCGAGCTGATCATCACCGATTCCGGCGGGCTCCAGGAGGAGGGCACGGTCCTCGGGGTCCCGGTCCTCGTCGTGCGCGACGTCACGGAACGCCCGGAGGGGATCGCCGCCGGCCTCATTCGCATCGCTGGCACCAACCCCGAACGCCTGCTGTTTTTGGCCGAGGACATGCTGCACGGGTTCGCCGGGAGGCGGCGTCCGTCCGGGGTGTACGGCGACGGGCTGGCCGCGCATCGGGTGGCGCGCGCGATCGCCTGGCGTCACGGCCTGACCGAGCGCCCCGCCGAGTGGTCCGGACCGCTGGCCGCGGAATGGGCCGACCCCATCGCGGCGCAGGGCCCGACGCGTTGACGCGGGCGCGGACAGCGGGTACACTTCCGTTACTGGCGCCGCGCGGCGGCGCCGACCATGAGTAAGCAGAAGCGCTGGCTTCTCGCCTGATGGACGCCGCACGGCTGTCCGCGGGCTTCACGACCGCGAACCGCGGCTCCCTGACCCGGAGCGGCGGTCGTCGTGTATCAGAGAAGCGGGCTGTGCCGATTCGCGGCCGCCCGCTTCGTCGTTCCGGGCCGTCCTCTCGACGACGGATCGGACGCGAACGAGCCTGAACCGGAGGAGGGACTACATCACCAGCAGCGAGCCGCGGGTCAACGAGCAGATCCGCTTTTCACCCGTTCGTCTGATCGACAGCGACGGCAACCAGCTTGGCATCGTGCCCGTGGACGAGGCCCTTTCGGCGGCGCGGGAGAAGGATCTGGATCTGGTCGAAGTCGCGCCCAACGCACGACCTCCCGTATGTCGGATCATGGATTACGGGCGCTACAAGTACGAGCAGGCCAAAGCCGAGCGGGAAGCGCGCAAGAAGCAGCACGTGACGCAGATGAAGGAGATCAAGATGCGTCCCAACATCGAGGAGCACGATTTCGATTTCAAGACGCGTCACATCAAGCGCTTCCTCGAGGACCGCAACAAGGTGAAGGTCACGATCATGTTCCGCGGCCGGGAGATGGCCCATCCCGAGAACGGCCGCGAGGTGCTGGAAGACGTGGTCGGGGAGATCGGCGAGCTGGCGCAGGTCGAGCAGGAGCCGCGCATGGAGGGCCGCAACATGTTTCTGATCCTGGCCCCCAACAGCAAGAAGTGAGGAGGACCACGCAGTGCCCAAGATGAAGACGAATCGCGGGGCCGCGAAGCGGTTCAGAAAGACCGCCAAGGGCCGCATCAAGCGAAAGAAGGCGTATCTGCGCCACATCCTGACCAAGAAGGACAGTCATCGGAAGCGCAAGCTGCGCAAGGCCGGCTACGTCCATCCGGCGGACGAAGGTCGGATCAAGCGCCTGCTGAGCTCCTAGGAGGGATCCATGCCTCGCGCATCGAACAACGTCCAGCGCACCAAGCGCAGGAAGAAGATCCTCAAACAGGCCCGCGGCTATCGTGGCGGGCGGCATCGGCTGTACATCCCGGCCAAGGAGACGCTCGAGCGGGCCGGCCAGTTCGCGTATCGCGACCGACGCACCAAGAAGCGTCACTTCCGTCGGCTGTGGATCACGCGCATCAACGCGGCCGCGCGCGAGCATGGCTTGTCGTACTCGCGCTTCATGCACGGCCTCAAGCAGGCCAACGTCGACATCGATCGCAAGATGTTGGCCGACCTGGCGATCAACGATCCGGAGGGGTTCGCCGAGCTGGCGACCGCCGCCAAGGGCCAGCTCTAGCCGGCCGCCGGTGCTGGACGATCTCCGCGAGCGGCTGGAAGGCATCCGCCGCAAGGCGGAGCGGGATCTGGAGCGGGCCTCCTCTCCGGAGGACGCCGAGGCGGTGCGGATCGGGGTGCTCGGCAAGAAGGGCGCGCTGACCGGCGAAGCCAAGGCCATCGGTTCACTGCCCCCGGACGAGCGCCCGGCTGCGGGCGAGCTCGTCAATCTCGTCAAGGACGCCATCCAGGATCGCGTCGAGGAGCGTCTCGCAGAGCTTCGTGAGGCGGCCCTCGCCGCGCGCGTCGCCTCCGAAGCCGTCGACGTCACCCTCCCCGGCCGGCGCCGCGGCCAGGGCGCGCGGCATCCGCTCACGATCGTCACCGACGAGCTGCTCGAGATCTTCCGCCGGATGGGCTTCTCCGTCGCCACGGGGCCCGAGATCGAGTCCCTGTGGTACAACTTCGAAGCCCTCAACATCCCGCCCGGGCATCCAGCGCGGGAGGCGATGGACACGATCTACGTGTCCGACGAGCGCGTGCTCCGAACCCACACCTCGCCGGTCCAGATCCGGGTCATGGAGGGCACTGTGCCACCCGTTCGCATCGTGTGCCCGGGCCGGGTCTTCCGCAGCGACACTCCGGACGCCTCCCACTCGCCGTGCTTCCACCAGATCGAGGGGTTGTACGTCGACGAAGGGGTCTCCATGGCCCACCTGCGGTGGACGCTGACCGAGTTCGTCCACCAGCTGTTCGGCCCCGACGCCGAGGTCCGCTTCCGGCCCTCGTACTTCCCGTTCACCGAGCCGTCGGCCGAGCTCGATCTGGAGTGCCTGTTGTGCCGCGGCGCCGGGTGCCGGGCGTGCAAGCGGAGCGGCTGGATGGAACTCTTGGGATGCGGCATGGTGCACCCCGCCGTGCTGGAAGCCGTGGGATACGACAGCGAGCGGTACACCGGCTTCGCGTGGGGCCTGGGGATCGAGCGCGTGACGATGCTGCGCCACGGGATCCACGACATCCGCACGTTCTTCGAGAACGACCTGCGCTTCCTGCGCCAGTTCGCGGGCCGATGAACGTCTCCTGGCTCTGGCTCCGCGACTTCTTCCCGGACGGTGCGCTGGACGGCCGGGATGCGGAGGAGCTCGCCCCCCGCCTGACCGAAATCGGTCTGACGGTGGATGCCGTCCGGCCGGCGTTCCCCGCCTTCTCGGGGGTCGTGCTGGGCAAGGTGCTGGACGCGCGGCCGCATCCCGACGCCGACCGGCTGAGCCTGTGCACGGTGACGGCCGGCGACGGCGAACGGCAGGTCGTGTGCGGGGCGCCGAACGTCGAGGCGGGCACGATCTACGGCTACGCCACAGTCGGGGCGAAGCTGCCCGGGGGGCGCGAGATCCGGCGCGCGAAGATCCGTGGCGTGGCCTCGGAGGGGATGCTCTGCTCGGCACCCGAGCTGGGTCTCGACGCCCTCGGCTCGGCGGACGGGATCTGGCCCGTGCCGGGCGTCGCGGAAGCGGATCTCGGCCGGGATCTGCGCGACGCCCTCGGGCTGAACGACTCCGTTCTCGAGGTCGACGTCCCATCCAATCGCGGGGACCTCCTGTCGCACCTCGGCGTGGCGCGCGAGCTGCAATGGATCGTCGACGCCGACTGCCGGGCGCCGGAGGCGAAGGTGCGGGAGGAAGGACGTCCCGTGGCCGGGCGGCTCGAGATCGAGCTCGTCGACCCCGACGGATGCCCGCGCTACTTCGCCCGCCTGGTGGAGGAGGTCCGCGTCGGCCCCAGCCCGGCCTGGCTCCAGATCCGGCTGCTGGCCGTCGGCCAGCGTCCGGTCAACAACGTGGTCGACGCCACGAACTACGTCATGCTGGAGCGCGGACAGCCGCTGCACCCGTTCGACGAGGATCGGTTGGCGGGCGGAAGGATCGTCGTCCGTCCGGCCGAGGAGGGGACCGGCTTCACCACCCTCGACGGGCGTCGCCGGACGCTGCCGGCCGGCGCGACCCTGATCTGCGACGCCGAACGGCCGGTGGCGGTGGGAGGGGTCATGGGCGGCCTCGAGTCGGAGGTCGCGGACACCACGACGTCCGTCCTTCTCGAGAGCGCGTGGTTCGACCCGGCGCGGACCGGCGTCACGGCACGGCGACTGGGAATCGCCAGCGAAGCCGCGCTGCGGTTCGCGCGCGGCGTCGATCCGGAGCTGACCCGCCCGGCGCTCGATCGCGCGGCGGCCCTGGTCGCGGACGTGGCCGGAGGGCGCGTGGCGCCGGGGGTGGCCGGCGGCGAGGCGCGGCCTCCGGCGGAGCGGCCCCGAGTGACCCTGCGCGGCCCGCGCCTGGCGCGGCTCGTCGGCCGCGAGATCGAACTCGACGAGGCGCGGGCGGCTCTCGATCGGCTGGGGTTCGCCCCCCGAACGGAGGGCGACGCGGCCATCGAGGCGACCGTGCCGGGCTGGCGCTTCGACGTCATCCGCGAGGCCGATCTCGTCGAGGAGGTCGCCCGGCTGACGGGCTACGGCCGGATCCGGCCCGCGCCACTGCCGGCCCTGCCCGTCGTGCCGTTCCGGGCGCCGGGCGAGGAAGCGCGCGACCGCCTGGCGGCGGCGGCCCGGGGCGCCGGGTTCGACGAGGCCCGCACGGGCTCGTTCGTGGCCGCCGGGATTCTCGGGCCGGGGGTTGACAATCTGGTTGAGCTACAGAATCCTATCTCGAAGGATGAGCGTTTCTTGAGGCCATTCGTCATTGCCACGCTGGGGCAGGCCGCCGCGTACAACCTGCGGCGCGGCGCGCGGCGCGTGAAGCTGTTCGAGGTGGGCCACGCGTTCCGCGCCGGGGAGCCCGCCGCCGCTCCGCGGGAGACGCGGCACGTGGCGTTCGCCGCGGCGGGCCAGCGGGCGCCGCTCGACTGGTCCGTCCCGCAAGGCGCGGAGTACGACTTCTTCGATCTGCGGGGCGACCTGGAGGACGTCCTCGAAGCGGCCCGCGGGACGGGCGCCGAATTCCGGCCCTCCCATCGGCCGTACCTGCACCCCGGACGGCAGGCCGAGGTTGTCCTGCCGGGCGGGGCGCCGATCGGGTTCTGTGGCGAGCTCGACCCGCGGCTCGCCACGGAGTGGGGCATGGAGGCCCGGCTGTACGTCGCCGAGCTGGAGCTCGAGGCCTTGACCGCGCCGCGGGAGCTGGAGACGGCGCGGGACGTGCCGCGCGAGCCCGGTACCGAGCGCGACCTGGCGCTCATCGTCCCCGAGGACGCGCCGGCGGCCGCCGTCCGCGCCGCCGTCCGGGCGGCCGGCGTCGAGCACCTCGAGCGGCTCGAGGTGTTCGACCGCTACCGCGGCGAGCAGATTCCGGCGGGTCGGGTGGGCCTCGGCCTGAGGCTCACGTTCCAGGCCGAGCGGACTCTGACCGACGACGAGGTCGACGAGCAGATCGAGCGACTCGTCGAGCACCTCGAAGAGGCTCACGGATACCGCCTTCGCGGAGGAGACCCAGGATGAGCGCGAAGAAGGCCCCGGGCATCGACAGCCATCTCCAGGAGCCCGTCCCAGAGGGGGTGGACGAGGTGCGGGAGCGGCTGTCGGACGCGCTGGACACGTTAGGCGAAAGGGTTAAGTTGCTTTCGGAGCGCCACGAGACGCTTCGCCGGGAGCTGGACCGGACCCGAGCGGCGCGCGAAGAAGCGGAATCGCGGCTGACTCGCGCCACCGACGGCGGGCTCGATCCGCTGGCGCTCGAGGAGAAGGTTCGCGCGCTGGAGGACCAGAACGACCGGCTGAGCCGCCACGCCGAGTATCTCGAGGGGGAGGTCAAGAGCCTCCTCGGCCGCGTGCGATACGTCCTCGAGGACTGAGCATCGGAGGACCGGATGGGCGAGGGCGACAAGGCGACCCTGCGCGTCGACGTGCTCGACGAGCCGTTCCGCATCGCGACGGTCGCCGATCCAGAGTACACGCGTCGCGTCGCGGCCCACGTCGACCGGACGTTCCGCGCCCTGCGCGCATCGGGCCGATCGCTGGAGCCGTTTCCCGCGGCCGTGCTCGGCGCGATGGAGATCACCGACGCGCTGTTCAAGGCGCGCGAGGGGATCGAGACGGGGCTCGAGGAGGCGATCCGCAAGGTCGACGAGCTCAGCGCGCGGATCGACACCGCGCTGGACGCCGACGCCGGCGGAAAGGAGACGAAGTAGCCCGGGACCCACGAGGACCCGACGCGAGGTCGCGGAGAAGGACCCCGTCCGCGGCTGGCCGGGGAGACCATTTTTTGAGCCAACACGCACTCATGGGGACCCTTGCTTCGGCCGTCGATCACATGCCTCTCTGGAGGACGTGAGACGCGGGCGAGGAGGATCCCACCGTAACTCGAGGGCGTCAAAAAATCCTTCCTGGTGAGCCCGGCGGGGTCTTTCTCCGCGTTTCGCCCGCTCGACGCCGCCGTACGACCGTTCGCGCCCACCGCTTCCAGGAAGAGGACCGCCCCGAGTGAAGATCCTGTTCGTCGCCGACGTGTTCGGTCGGCCCGGACGTCGAGCGCTGGCCGCCGGCGTCGCGCGCTGGCGCGATCGCGTGTCGTTCGTCGTCGTCAACGGGGAGAACGCGGCCGGCGGCTTCGGCCTGACCGGCAAGGTCGTCGACGAGCTGTTCGCCGCGGGGGCCGACGTGATCACGACGGGCAACCACGTGTGGGACAAGCGCGAAGTGTACGAACTGCTGGATCGTGAGCCGCGCCTGCTGAGACCCGACAACTACCCGGCGGACAATCCCGGACGGGGCGTCTGGACGGGCCCCATGGGAGACGCCCCGGGAGCCGTGCTGAACCTGGAGGGGCGCGTCTTCATGAAGAACCTGGAGTGTCCCTTCCGGCGTCTGGACGCGCTGCTCCACCGCGAGGACGTGCGCTCCGCCCGGATCGTCCTCGTCGATTTCCACGCCGAAGCGACGGCCGAAAAGGTCGCCCTCGGGCGCTACGCGGCCGGCCGCGTGTCGGCGGTCGTCGGGACTCACACCCACGTCCAGTCGGCAGACGCGCGGGTGCTGCCGGGCGGCACGGCCTACATGACCGACGCCGGCATGACCGGCCCGCACGGCGGCGTGATCGGGGTCGAGGCGGAGGCCGCGATCCAGCGCTTCCTGCGGCAGACGCCGAATCGTTTCCAGGTGTCGGGAGACGAGGTCCGCTTCCAGGGCGCGGTCCTGACCGTCGACCCGTCCAGCGGCCGGGCGTCGGCCATCGAGCCCATCGACGAGGCCCACCCTGACTGACGGGCTCCGGGCCGACGGGGCGCGTGCCGTGTACCTGGCGGGGGCCATGGAGCGCGCGCCGGATCGCGGCCGCGCGTGGCGCGAGAGGCTCCTGCCGCTCGTCGCCGAGCTGGGCCACGTCGCGTTCAACCCGAACGTCGAGGAGGAGCGCGTCGTGCCGCGCGAGGAGCGCGAGCGCTTCGCCGAATGGAAGGCCGCGGGAGACCCGCGCTTCGTGGAGCGCATGCGGCGCGTCATCGAGCACGACCTGGCGGCCCTCGAGCGCGCCGACTACGTGGTCTGCTACTGGGACGAACACGCGCGCGGCTCGGGCGGGACGCCGTCCGAGGTGACCCTGGCCCACCGCCTGGGGAAGCCCGTGTACCTGGTGCTCGGGGTCCCACGCTCGGAGATCAGCTCGTGGGTCCTGGGATGCGCTACTCGCGCTTTCGAATCGTTCGACGATTTGGGGCGCTTCCTGCGCCAGGAATACGCCGCGCCATGAGCCCTTTCGTGCGAGGGCCCGTGGGTTGGGTCGAGGTCGTCTGCGGCCCGATGTTCAGCGGCAAGTCCGAAGAGCTGATCCGCCGTCTCAGGCGGGCCGAGATCGCCCGCCAGCGGGTGCAGGTGTTCAAGCACGAGGTCGACGTCCGATACGCCGTGGGGGAGATCGTGAGCCACAGCGAGATGCGCATCCCGGCAGAGCGCGTCCAGTCGGCGCGCGAGATCCCGCAGCGGCTCGATCCCCGGACGCGCGTCGTGGGGATCGATGAGGCGCACTTCTTCGACGAAAACCTGCCGGGCGTCGTCGACGTCCTGGCCGACGCCGGGCGGCGAGTGATCGTGGCCGGGCTCGATCTCGACTACCTCGGACGACCGTTCGAGCCCGTCGCTCACCTGCTCGCCATGGCCGAGGAGATCACCAAGACGCTGGCCATCTGCGTCGTTTGCGGGAACCCGGCCAACCGCACGCAGCGCCTGGTGGCCCGCGAGGAACGGATCGTGGTCGGCGGGGCGCAGGCCTACGAGGCGCGCTGCCGGCAGTGCTTCGATCCAGCCCTCGCGCAGGTCGAGCTTCCGCTGGCCGACGTCCAGGGGGAGGCCGGGTCGCTGTGACGGCGCGGATCATCGACGGACGGGCGATCGCCCGGCGGATCCGCGCCGAGATCGCCACCGCGGGGCGGCTGCTGACCGAAGCCACGGGCGTCGTCCCGGGGCTGGCCGCCGTCCTGGTCGGGGAGGACCCGGCGTCGGCGACCTACGTCCGCATGAAGGGCCGCGCGTGCGACGAGGCGGGGTTCCACTCGCGCATCGTCCGACTGCCGCTCGACGCGCCGCCGGGCGGGTTGCTGGATACCATCGACGAGCTGAACGCCGATCCCGAGGTGCACGGGATCCTCGTCCAGCTCCCGCTGCCGGCCCACATCGATCCCGCGGCCGTCGTCGCGGCGGTCGACCCGCGGAAGGACGTCGACGGGTTCCACCCGCTGAACGCGGGGAGAGTTCTGCAGGGCGATCTCGAGCGCGCTTTCGTTCCCGCCACTCCGGCCGGGATCCTTCGCCTGCTGGACGAGGACGGCTGCGAGATCGCGGGCGCGGAGGCCGTCGTCGTGGGTCGCAGCGACATCGTGGGCAAGCCGGTCGCCGTGCTCCTGTTGCAGCGTCACGCGACGGTCACGGTGTGTCACAGCGCGACCCGCCGCCTGGCGGATCACACGCGGCGCGCCGACGTGCTCGTCGTGGCGGTGGGCCGGCCAAGCCTGGTGACGGGCGACATGGTGAAGCCCGGCGCGACCGTCGTCGACGTGGGCACGAACCGGCTTCCGGCCGAGGACGGCTCACCGCGCGGGCGACTGGTCGGCGACGTGGACGCCGAGACCGTGCGCGCCGTGGCCGGGGCCCTGACGCCCGTTCCCGGAGGGGTCGGGCCGATGACGATCACCATGCTCCTCGACAGCACGCTGAAGGCGGCCCGTCGGATGGCGGGCGTCGGCGCCGCCGCCGGGGCCGACCCCGCGACGTGAGCCTCGTTCCGGACCTGTTCGACGCGCCGGCCGTCATGACGGTCAGCGAGCTCGTCCTCAAGGCGTCCAACGCGCTCGAGGCCCAGTTCGGCACGGTGGCCGTCGAGGGCGAGCTGTCCTCGTTCCGCCACGTCCAGAGCTCGGGCCACATGTACTGGACGCTCAAGGACCGCGCCGCCCAGGTCGAATGCGCCATGTTCCGTAGCGACAACCGGCGCCTGCGCTTGCCGCTGGCCGACGGGATCCACGTCGTCGTGGTGGGGCGTCCCACCATCTACCAGGTGCGAGGCCGGTTCCAGATCATCGTGTCCGACGTACTGCCGCAGGGCCGGGGCGCGCTGTACCTGCAGTTCGAGGCGCTCCGCGAAAGGCTCGCCGCGGAAGGACTGTTCGCCGAGGAGCGCAAGCGCCGCCTGCCCTTCCTGCCGCGCGTCGTGGGAGTCGTGACGTCCGCAGAAGGGGCGGCCGTGCGTGACATCGTGACCGTCATCCGACGCCGGGCTCCGGCCACGCGGGTGTGGCTCAAGCCGGTCCCCGTCCAGGGCCGCGAGGCGGCGGCCGAGATCGCCCGCGCCGTGCGCTGGTTCGCCACGCGTGGGGAGGTGGAGGTCCTCGTCGTGGGCCGCGGAGGAGGCTCGCTGGAGGACCTGTGGGCGTTCAACGAGGAGATCGTCGTGCGAGCCATCGCGGAGAGCCCGATCCCGGTGGTCAGCGCCGTCGGACACGAGAGCGACACTACCCTCGCCGACTACGTCGCCGACCTGCGCGCCCCGACGCCCTCGGCGGCCGCCGAGCGGGTCGTCCCCGAGACGCGCCACCTCGCGCGAAGGACGATCGACTGCTTCCGCCGGCTGGCACAGGCCGTCGAGCGCCAGCGCCTGAGACGGGTCGACGACGCGCTGGCCCCGATCAAGCGCTACGGCTTCCGGCGGGTCCGCGACCGGCTGCGTGAGGCAGGGCAGCGCCGGGACGAGGCGACGCGCGGCATGCCGCTGGCCCTCGCCGGGCGCCTGGACGCGGCCGCCGTGCGCTGGACGCGGGCTCGGAGCGGGCTCGGCGCGAGGCCGCGGGCCGGGCTGGAGGGCGCCCGGCGACGGCTCGTCGCGACGCGCGCGCTGGCGCGTGGGACGGCACTGCGCCACGAGCGCGCGCGCCGGCGCCACGCGCACCTCGTCGAACGCCTCGGCGCGTCGAGCCCGCTGGCCATCCTGAAGCGGGGCTACGCGGTCGTGCGCGGGCCCGACGGGCGCGCGCTGACCGACGCCGACGCCGTTTCGGCGGGCGACCCCCTCGACATCCGGCTGGCCCGGGGCCGCGTCGCGGCCGACGTTCGGCAGACCTTCAGCCAACAGGAGACAGGATGAGCCAGATCCCCCTCGACGACGAGCCGATGGAGGGCGAGGACGGGCGACCGGTCGAGGAGCAGCTCGACCGCCTCGAGGCCATCGTCCAGAAGCTCGAGAGCGAGGCCGTCTCGCTCGACGAGTCGATCGCCCTGTTCGAGGAGGGCGTCGAGCTCGCCGTCCGGGTCCGCAAGCGACTCGAGGCCTCGGAGGGTCGCATCAAGCAGATCGTGGAGAAGTCGGAAGGCTTGTTCTCTCTCGAGGACTTCGACCTCGAATGACGCCCGGGGGCGGCGCGCTCGAGCGCATCGCCGCGACGCATCGCCCGGCGATCGAGGAGGCCCTCGTCCGATCCGTCGCGGCGCTCGCCCCGCCGCTCGGCTCCGCCGCGCTGTACGCCGTGCGCGCCGGCGGCAAGCGCCTCCGGCCGCTACTGACTGTGGCCTGCTACCGCGCCGCACGCCGGACCGGGGACGACGCGCCGGTCCCGGCTGCCGTGTACCGCGTGGCGGCGGCGGTCGAGCTGATCCACACCTATTCGTTGCTCCACGACGACCTCCCGGCGATGGACGACGACCCCCTCCGGCGCGGCCTGCCGACGACCCACCTGGTGTACGGCGAGCGGGTGGCGACGGCGACCGGTTGCGCCTTGCAGCAGTTGGCCTTTCTGGAACTCGCGCGCGCGGCGCACGACGACCCGGAGCTGGGCCGGGCCATGCCCGCGCTGACGCGCGCGCTGGCCCGCGGCGCGGGGGTCGAGGGGATGGTCGGGGGGCAGTTGCTGGACCTGCTGGCCGAAGGCCGGAACGTCGACGGACCCGGGCTGGAGGCCATCCACCGCGCCAAGACGGCGGCCCTCATGTCCGCCGCGTGCGGATTGGGGGCGCTGGCCGGCGCGGCTTCGGCGGAGGTCCGCGCTGCGCTGGAGAGCTACGGCACGGACCTCGGCCTGGCGTTTCAGATCGTCGACGACGTCCTGGACGTCGTCGGCGAGCCGACGCGGACCGGCAAGGCGCGCGGCGCGGACGCCGGGCGCGGCAAGGCCACGTACCCGGCCGTGTACGGCCTCGAGCGGGCGCGCCGGCTGGCGCGTGACGTGGCCGAGCGGGCGCGCGCGTCGCTCGACCGACTGGACGGCGGCCCGGATCCCGTGCTGGAGGCGTTCGTCGAGTTCGTCGTCGAGCGGATCCATTGAGCGGCCGGCGCTTTGCACCCGAGGACGCCGGCGTTAGTTTGGGCCCACCATGAGCCGCATTCTCGACCGGGTCCGCGGCCCCGAGGACCTCAAGGGTCTCTCCCGACAGGCGCTCCACCAGCTCTGCGACGAGGTGAGGCAGCGCGTCCTCGAGGTCGTCGCGCGGCGTGGGGGCCACCTCGGAGCGCCGCTGGGCGTCGTCGAGCTGACCGTCGCGCTGCACGCCGTGTTCGACAGCCCGCGCGATCGCATCGTGTGGGACGTCGGCCACCAGTGCTATCCGCACAAGATCCTCAC